>NZ_CP039383.2:2128211-2432241 GCF_004803715.2 Luteimonas yindakuii | reverse complement strand
CGAGGACGCGGATGCGTTCTTCCCGGCCTGGGACGCATCGCAGTGGGCGGCGGGCCCCGCCGAACACCATGCGGCCGATACGCGGCATGCGTTCGCGTTCGCCTACGTCGACTACCGGCGCGTACGCTGAGGTCGTCGCCGTCCGTGTCGCCGCTCAGCCGCGGCTGCGCTCGCCCTCGGCAAGCTGGCGTCCCGGCACCTGCACGATGCGCAACTCGTCGGGTATCGAGCTGCAACGCGGTGAGCTTGCCGCCCCACACCGCGCCGGTGTCGATCGCGTGCACGCCATGGCCGATGAAGAGACCGAGCGTGGACCAGTGGCCGCAGACGAGTTTCAGGTCACGCTCGGCGCGGCCGGGGACTTCGTACCAGGGGTAGAGCCCGGCGACCTGGGTGCCGGGCGCGCCCTTCTCCTCGAAGGCGATGCGCCCGCGCGGCGTGCAGTAACGCATGCGGGTGAACACGTTTGATGATGGCGCGGTCGCGGTCGACGCCGCGCAATCCGGGCGACCACGCCGGCTTGTCGCCGTACATGTTCCGCAGCAGCTTGTGACGGTTGCCGCCACGCAGGCGCTGCTCGACTTCCGCCGCATGCGCCTCGGCCATCTGCGTGGTCCATTTCGGCGCCAGGCCCGCGTGCACCATCATCCAGCCCAGCGCGCGGTCGACATGCAGCAGCGGGCATCCACGCAGCCAGCCCAGCAATTCGTCGCGATCCGGCGCGAACAGCACGCGCTGCAGGTCGGGATTGACCCGGCGCTGCTGCGCCTCGTCGCGTTCGGCGATCGCCAGCAGCGACAGGTCGTGGTTGCCCAGCACCACGCGCGCGGATTCGCGCAGGGAATGCACCAGCCGCAACGTCTCCAGCGACTCGCCGCCGCGGTTGACCAGGTCGCCGCAGAACCAGAGCTGGTCGACCGCCGGGTCGAAACGCAGTTTCTCGAGCAGACGCTGCGTAGGTGCGTAGCAGCCCTGCAGGTCGCCGATTGCCCAGACCGCCATGCGTGCGGCCTAGTGCAACGTGCGCGGGACGGACAGCGTGAACGGCGGGATCGGTGCGTCGAAGCGCGTGCCGTCCTCGCCGACCATGTCGTACCGGCCCTGCATGCTGCCGACCGCGGTTTCCAGCACCGCGCCGGAGGTGTACTCGAACTGTTCGCCCGGCTCGATCAGCGGCTGCTCGCCGACCACGCCTTCGCCATGCACTTCGTCGACCTTGCCGTTGCCGTCGGTGATGATCCAGTGGCGCGACACCAGCTGTGCGGCACGGCGGCCGAGGTTGCGGATGCGGATGGTGTAGGCGAACACGTAGCGGTCGTGGTCCGGCTCGGATTCCTCGTCGAGGAAACGCGTCGCGATCTGGATTTCCAGCGTGTAGTCCGGTCGTTCGTCCATGCGCACAGTGTATCGTCCGCGACCGCAAAGAGCGGGTGACGCGCTGCTGCAAGGCGCAGGCTATGCGTCGGCCGGTGCCTTCGACAGGGCGATGAAGTCGGCGACCTCGAGCTGTTCGGCGCGTTGCCCCGGGTCGATGCCCGCAGCGGCGATCGCATCGGCGTCGAGCAGCGCACCCAGTGCGTTGCGCAGGGTCTTGCGACGCTGGCCGAAGGCCGCGCGAACCACCGCCGCGAACCGCAGCGGATCGTCGATGGGGACCTGCGTCCGTGCCTTCGGCACCAGCCGCACCACCGCCGAATCGACCTTCGGTGGCGGGCGGAAGGCGCCCGGCGCGACGGTGAACAGCGGTGTCACGTCGCACCAGGCCTGCAGCATCACGCTCAGCCTGCCGTACACCTTGCTGCCCGGGCCCGCGGCCATGCGGTCGACCACTTCCTTCTGCAGCATGAAGTGCATGTCGACGATGGCGTCGGCGTGGTCGAGTGCATGGAACAGGATCGGCGAGGAGATGTTGTAGGGCAGGTTGCCGACCAGGCGCAGCGTGCCGCCGCTGCCGGCGAGTTCGCCGAAGTCGACCTTCAGCACGTCGCGGTGCACGATCTCCAGCGCGCCCAGGGGTGCAGCCGCGGCAGTGAGTGGTGCAATCAGGTCGCGGTCGAACTCGATCACCGTCAGCGCGCCGTGTGCGCGCAGCAACGGGAAGGTCAGCGCGCCCTGGCCGGGGCCGATCTCGACGATGCGTTGGCCAGGACGCGGGTCGATCGCGTGCACGATGCGGTCGATGATCCCGCGCTCGTGCAGGAAGTGCTGGCCAAGCGCCTTCTTGGCGCGGCCGAAGCCGGTGTCGGTTGTATCGATGCTCAAAGCAGTCGGGTTCCGGGAGGGACGTCGGCATCCGGCACGCACAGCGCCACCCGGCCCTGCGCGTCGTGGAAGCCGGTGACCAGGCATTGCGACATCAGCGGGCCGATCTGCCTGGGCGGGAAGTTAACCACCGCCACGACCAGACGTCCGACCAGTGATTCGGGCGTGTAGAGATCGGTGATCTGCGCGCTGGATCGGCGCACGCCGATCTCCGGGCCGAAATCGACTTCCAGCACATAGGCAGGCTTGCGCGCTTCGGGAAAGGTGCGCGCGGACAGGACCCGGCCCACGCGCAACTCGACGCGCTGGAAATCGTCCCAGCCGATCGTGGGCGTCGTTGCAGGTTCCGTCATGCGCGCGCGTCCGCAGTGCGGCGGCGGGCCAGCTGCGCGCAGGTCGTAATCGCCGCGAACAGGCTCGACGGATCGGCGACGCCACGACCGGCAAGGTCGAGCGCGGTGCCGTGATCGACCGCGACGCGTGGATAGGGCAGGCCGAGGGTGAGGTTCACCGCCTGCTCGAAGCCGCTGTACTTCAGCACCGGCAGGCCCTGGTCGTGGTACATCGCGAGCACCGCATCGAACCGGGCCAGCCGCGCCGGCAGGAAGGCGGTATCGGCCGGCAGCGGGCCACGCAGGTCGAAGCCGTCCTCGGCGCGCAGGCGTTCCAGCAGCGGCGCGATGAGGTCGAGTTCCTCGCGGCCGAGATGGCCGTCCTCGCCGGCATGGGGGTTCAGGCCCAGCACCGCGATCACCGGTTGCGGATGGCCGAAGTCCCTGCGCAGGGCGTCGTGCAGCGTCCGCAGCACGCGTTCCAGCAAGGGCGCATCGATGGCGTCGGCGACGTCACGCAGCGGCAGGTGGGTGGTGGCGAGCGCAACGCGGACGATGTCGTTGGCCAGCATCATCACCACGTCGCAGCCGGCGTGGCGCGCCAGCAGTTCGGTGGTGCCGGTATAGGGGATGCCGCCGTCGTTGATCGCCGCCTTGTGCACCGGACCGGTGACGAGGCCGTCGCAGGCGCCGGACCGGCAGGCATCGGCCGCCGCGGTCAGGGCGCCGATCACCGCCGTCGCGTTGGCCGGATCGGGCTCGCCGAAGCGGGCGGGCCGTGCATTGCGACATTCGACCAGGCGCACGCCCGGAGCGTCGGCCGGCGCGTCGTGGGGGATCAGGCGGGGAATCGGCTGGCCGGTTGTGTCGGCCGCGCGGCGCAGGGTATCGCCATCGCCATAGACGACAAGATCGGCATCCCAGTCGCGGGCCAGTGCCGCGATGCACAGCTCCGGCCCGACGCCGGCCGGTTCACCCGGGACCAGCGCGAGCCGGGGACGTCGCATGCTCAGCCGCCGGTGCCTGCCGGCGCGGCGGCGCTGCGCACGTCCACATAGGCTTCGCCGCGGATCTCGCGCAGGAAGCGGTTCCACTCGTCTTCCAGCTTGCGCTGGCCGATGGCCTCGCGCACCTGGGCGCGACGGTTGTCGTTATCCGCCGCCGCCTGGCGGGTGCCTACGCGCTGCACGATGTGCCAGCCGGCCTGGGTCTTGAACGGCTCGCTGATCGCGCCGTCCTCGATGCCGGCCACCTGGGCGCCGAAGTCCGGGCCGAACTGGTCGATGGTGAACCAGCCAAGGTCGCCACCACGCTCGCGCGAGGACGGATCGTCGGTGTTCTCGCGGGCCAGTTCGGCGAAGTCGGCGCCACCCGCAGCACGTGCACGCAGGGTCTGCGCGCGGGCGCGGGCCTGCTCGTCGCTGACGTCACCGCCGCTGCGGATCAGGATGTGGCGCGCCTGGTACTGGGTGACGCTGCCGGCGTTCTGCGCATCGCGCACTTCCACCAGCTGCAGCAGCTGGAAGCCGCTGGGGCCGCGCATCGGGCCGAGGACCTCGCCGGGCTGCATCGACTGCACGGCGCCGGAGAAGGCGGTGGGAATCTCGTCGAGCGAGCGCCAGCCCAGGCTGCCGCCCTCGAGCGCGTTGGGGCTGTCGGAATAGCGGACCGCCGCGGCCTGGAACGCCATCTCGCCGCGCTCGACGAGGGCCTTGATGCCCTCGATCTTTTCCTCGGCGGTGGTGATCTGCTCGGGCGTCGCACCATCGGGCAGTGCGACCAGGATGTGCGCGAGCTGGTACTGGCGGTTGACCGCATCGCCGGCGAGCGCCGCGTCGACCTCGGCATCGCTGACCACGATGCGGGTCTGCGCGAAGCGCTGGCGCAGTCGCTGCACCATCAGTTCCTCGCGCAGCGAGCTGCGGAACTCGTCGAACGACAGTCCGTCGGCAGCGAGCTGCTGGCGCAACTGGTCGGGCGTGAAGCCGTTCTGCTGCGCGATCATGCCGACCGCACCGTCCACTTCGGCATCGCTGACGCGCACGCCCATCTGGCCGGCGCGGGCCGTCTGCAGGCGCACCAGCACCAGCCGCTCCAGCACCTGGCGCTCGAGGATCTCGCGCGGCGGCAGCTGGTCGCTGCGGCCCGCGTACTGCGCGAGCACGTTGGCGACCGCGCGGTCGAGTTCGCTCTGCAGGATGACGTCCTCGTCCACCACGGCGGCGATGCGCTCGAGCGGCACGATGTCCTGCGCGTGGATGGGGGAAGCAGCCAGCAGTGCAGCCGCCAGCAGGGACAGGAGGGTCTTGTTCATGGCAGGGGGTCGGTTTCGACAGGCTCGCCGATCAGGTCGGACGGCGGGACGAGATAGAGGTCGTCTCGGTAATAGCCGAGAATAGCACGGCGTAAACGGTCCTCCGTGTTGGCGCCAAGCGAACTCAGCCCCTTCAGTTCAACTTCCAGCTGGATGGCGTCGTTCATCTCGCCGAGGCGGTTGCGCACGTAGCGACGGCCCACCAGGCGCACGGTCACGCAGCAGCTGTCCCACTGCAGGCCGGCGATGCCTTCCAGCAGCTGGCGGTCCTGCAGCGAGTAGTAATAGCGGCCGACCACGCTCCAGGAGGCGTTGATCGGGTACAGGAAGGAAAAGTCCGCCTGCTCGAGCAGGTCGCGACGGTAGCGGTAGCCGAGATTGACGATGCCGTCGTCGCCGATCAGGTACCGCGAGCGGATGCTGACCAGGTCGTCGCGGCGGTCGCGCGGATCCCACTGGTAACTCGCGTTGAGGTTCCAGCGGTCGTTGATGGCATACGCACCTTCGGCCACCCACGACGACTCGCCCGATTCCACCGGCGGCGTGCCCGGATCCAGCCACACCCGCAGGTCGTCGAAGTAGCGGATCTGGCCGATGCTGGCCGACAGCTTCTCCAGCCCGTCGGACTCGCGGATCAGGCGCGTGGTCAGTGCCACCGTCATCTGGTTGGCATCGGCCTGGCGGTCGGCGCCGGAGAAGCGGTTGTCGCGGAACAGCTGGCCCCAGCTGAAGGTCATCGAGCCGGTGTCGAAGACCGGCAGGTTGTCCTGGTTGCGGTAGGGCGTGCGCAGGTAGAACAGCCGCGGCTCGAGCGTCTGCACATAGCTGTCGCCACGGAACATCGTCTGGCGGTCGAAGAACAGGCCGGCATCGACGCTGGCGATGGGCAGGCTGCGGCTGGGCGCGCGCTCGGCCGGCTGGCCGAGGCGTGCGCCGATCTGGTCGGCGAGCTCCTGGTCGAGCTGGTACCGCGTGTAGCGATAGGCAAGCGTCGGCCGCACGAACCACGCCGCGCCTTCGAGCGGCACGGACACGAAGGGCTTCGCGTCGAAGCGGCTGCCGCCGGGTCGGCCATCGCTGGTGTGCTCGAAGCGCGTGGCGTCGGTGCTGAGGCCGGCGACCAGCCACGGCATCACCGGCTGTTCCCAGTTGCCGAACAGGCGCGGCAGCCGGTTGTAGGGCAGGACGGCCTCAGGCAGCGTGTAGTCGGACAGCAGGTTGTAGTCGGCCATCAGGCCGGCGTCCCAGTAGCGCCCGCGGCCGAAGATGCCGGTGCTGCTGGTGAGGTTCACCGGCGACTGCGAGGTGAGGCTGTTGCTCATGTCCTCGAGGTAGCGCGGGTCGCTGATCCAGTTGAGGTTGGTCGAGGTGTGCCAGGTGCCGTTGAAGCGGTGGCTGTTGGAGTGGTGGAACATGCCGCGGTCGTCCTCGCGGCGGTTCTCCTCCGGAATGCCCTCGTCGATCTCGCGCTGGCGGTCACGCTCGGTGAGCTTGTCCGACGGCAGGTATTCGACGTTCAGCAGGCCGCCGCCGTTCCGGGTGAGGTAGCGGAATTCGGTGCCGAGCATGACGCCGCGGCGCGCCATGTAGCGCGGCTCCAGCGTCATGTCGTAGTTCGGCGCGAGGTTGAGGTAGATCGGCTGTGCGTAGTCGAAGCCGTTGCGGCCGGAGTAACCGATCGCCGGGTACAGCAGGCCGGTCTGGCGGCGGTCGTCGACCGGGAACTTGAAGTACGGCATGTACAGGATCGGGAACCGGCCCAGGTGCAGCGAGGCGCCGCGCGCGGTGCCCCAGCCGCTTTCGATGTCGACATCGATCTGCCGCGCGCGCAGCTCCCAGTGGCGGTCGCCCGGCGGGCACGTCGAATAGGTCGAGCCGTACAGCGAGCCCACGTCGCCGACCAGCTCGGCACGGTCGGCGCCGCCATTGCCGCGCCGCTCGATGAGCTGGTAGCGGACGTTCTCGATCTCGTGGGTGTCCGTGCCCTGGTTGCCGTGCAGGCGCTCGGCGACGATGCGCATGCCCGAATCCTGGTAGCGCACGCTGCCTTCGGCGACGTACTGCCCGGTCTCCTGGTTGAAGTCGAGGCTGTCGGTGGCCAGGAACTGGTCGCCACGTTGCAGCGTCGCATTGCCGCGCAGCCGGGTCTCCTCGCCGTACACGCCCGACAATGCGTCGCCGCCGATCTCGGTGGGCATGTCCTCGCGGTCGGCGGAACTGCCGATCGGCGGCGGTGCATCCGGGAACACCGGTACCGCATCCTCGAGCGGGCACAGCCGCCAGTCCTCGGGGCGCTCTTCGGCGGCCATGGCGCTGAGCGAGAACGCGATGCACAACGGCAGGGGCAGCAGTCGGAGGGCTGGGCGCACGCGGGAAATCCGGGGGACAAACGGCCGCCAGAATGCCGCATCCCATGCGCAGCGGCAACGCGAGCAATCCTGGGTGGGAAGGCGCACAGCGCCGCGTCGACGCAGCTGAACGTGGTGTCAGCGTGGGACGTCGCGCAAGGCGCGCACGTGGGCGACCGCGCACTCGCGCAGTGCCTGCAGGTCGTAGCCGCCCTCGAGCGTCGAGACCACGCGCCCGGCGGCGTGCTGGCTGGCGATCGCGCGGAGTTCGCCGGTCAGCCAGGCGAAGTCATCGGCGGAAAGCTCCATCTGCGCCAGCGGATCACGCCAGTGCGCATCGAAGCCCGCCGACACCAGCACCAGTTGCGGGCGGAACGCTTCCAGCTCGGGCAGCATGCGCTCCACCCACGCCTCCTGGAACATCCGGCTGCCGGTGCCGGGTGGCAGCGGCATGTTGACGATGTTGCCCACGCCGCGCTCGCGCCGGCCACCGCTGTGCGGGAACAGCCCGATCTGGTGCGAACTCATGTAGAGCACGCGCGCATCGGCCTCGAAGATGGCCTGGGTGCCATTGCCGTGGTGGACGTCGAAGTCGACGATCGCCACCCGCGTGAGGCCGTGCTGGTCGATCGCATGCGCGGCGGCCACCGCCACGTTGTTGAACAGGCAGAACCCCATCGCCTGGCCGCCGGTGGCATGGTGGCCCGGCGGGCGCACCGCGCAGAACGCCGTCACCACATTGCCCTGCATGACCGCATCCACCGCGGCCACGCCGGCGCCGGCAGCGCGCAACGCGGCCTCGCCGGAGACAGGCGACAGTACGGTGTCGGGGTCCAGATGCACCTGCGTGGCCGGCGCCCGTTCGAGGATCGCCTCCAGCAGCTGCTCGTCATGCACGCGCAGCAGCTGGCCACGGCTGGCGCGGGGCGCTTCGCGCCAGTCGAGGTCGGGCAGCGCGTCGCGCAATGCCTGGACGACCGCCCCCAGGCGTTGCGATGACTCGGGATGGCCCGGGCCGGTGTCGTGGCCGAGGCAGGCGGCGTGCGTAAAGACCGCCGGGTTCACCGTGCGCGGCGTTCGTGCCGCCACAGGACTTCGCCGTGGCCGCTGGCACGTGCGAGCACGCGCGCGAGCACGAACAGCAGGTCCGACAGGCGGTTGAGATAACGCACCGCCTGCGGGCGCACGGCTTCGGTACACGACAGCGTGACCGTCTCGCGCTCGGCGCGGCGCACGATGGTGCGCGCAAGATGGCAGCGCGCGGCCGGCTCGCCGCCACCGGGGAGGATGAAATCCTTCAGCGCCGGCAGGTCCGCGTTGTGGTGATCCAGATGCGCTTCCAGCCGCGCGATGTCGTCGTCGACGATCGCCGCGTGGCCGGGGATGCACAGCTCGCCACCGAGATCGAACAGTTGGTGCTGGATCGCGGTGAGCAGGTCGCGCACGTCTTCGGGGAGTTCGCAGGCCAGCAGCAGGCCGATCGCCGAATTGGCCTCGTCGACGGTTCCGTAGGCGTTGACGCGCGCCGAATCCTTGCGCGTGCGGCTGCCATCGCCCAGCCCGGTGGTGCCGTCGTCACCGGTGCGGGTGTAGATCTTCGAAAGGCGGTTGCCCATCGACGTGGCCGGCTCAGGCGGCGCGGTCGTCGTGCAGCGAGGCGGCGGGCGCCAGCTGCAGGGCCACCGCATGCACGACCGCGGCGATGGCCACGTACAGGGCCATCGTGCCCATGTAGGCCGGCAGCCAGTCGCTGTAGTTCTTCCACCAGCCGGCCAGGGTCGGCTCGGCGACGCTGGCGCTGATCCAGTAGAAGCTGCCCTGCGCGACCAGCTGGCACGCGGCGGCGGCGACGATCACCGCAAGCGCGACGCGGCGACCGGTCGCCAGATCAAGCTGCAGCGGGCGGCGCGCGACCCAGGCACCACCGGTCCACAGCACGAAGTAGGCGCCGAGCAGGCACCAGTACGCCGGCGACACGCAGTAATGGGTCCAGAAGCTCAGGCCCTGGCCGGCGATGACCGCGGCGTCGACCGCGATGGCCAGCGCCATCAGCACCGGGAACGCCCAGCGTGCCTGCGCGCGCAGGTACACGCCGCCAAGGAAGAACACCGCCCACGACGCATCGGGTACCGCCGCGAAGTGGTGGACGCGGGTGGCGGCCAGCGCGAGGGCGAGCACGGCGAAGATCTGGATGGGGCGGGTGGTGACGTTCATCGGCGGCTCCCGTGGTTCAGCTGCGCATTCTAGCCGAGCAGGCGCGACCGCGGCTTCGCGTCGCCGTGGTCGCGGGCGAATCCGTATCATCCGCGCATGAATGCATCCCACGATGTCCTGGTGGTGGGGGGCGGCCTGGTCGGCGCCAGCCTCGCCATCGCCCTGGACCGGCTCGATCTCGATGTCGGCCTGGTCGAACTGGCACCACCCGGGTCGCTGCCGGCGGTGTTCGACCAGCGTAACCTCAGCCTCGCCGATGCCACCGTCAACGCGCTCACCGCGCTGGACGTGATGCGCCACCTGCGCGCACCGACCGGGCCGATCCGCGAGATCCATGCAAGCCGCAAGGGCGACTTCGGCCGCGTGCGGATGCGTGCCGGTGACTACGGGCGGCAGGCGTTCGGGCAGGTGGTGGTGGCGCGTGATTTCGGCGAGGCGCTGGAGGCCCGCCTGGCGACGCTGCCGCGGCTGCAGCGTTACCGGCCGGCGCGGTTCCTCGGCGCACGTGCCGACGCCGACGGCTGTGCGGTCCGCATCGAGGCCGACGATGGCGAATGCACGCTGCATGCGCGGCTGCTGGTCGGCGCCGACGGCACCCGCAGCGGCGTGCGCGACGCACTGGGCATCGGCGTCGACCAGCACGATTACCGGCAGACCCTGCTGGTTGCACGCGTGCGCGCCGCGCGGGCACCGCACGGGACCGCGTGGGAACGCCTGACCGACCACGGCCCGACCGCGCTGCTGCCGCGTGGTGATGGCCACTACGGGCTGGTTCACGGCGTGGCGGCCGACGAGGCCGATGCGGTGCTCGCGCTCGACGACCGCGCCTTCCTGGCGCGCGTGCAGGACGTGCTCGGCTGGCGTGCCGGGCGCCTGCTCGAGGTCGGCGCGCGGAGCGCCTATCCGCTGCAGCGCGTGGTGGCCAGGGCGACCGTCGCCCCGCGCGCCGCGCTGGTCGGCAACGCCGCGCAGACCCTGCATCCGATCGGCGCGCAGGGCTTCAACCTCGGCCTGCGCGATGCGCTGGTGCTGGCCGAGGCGATTGCCGCCCATCGCGGAGATGCCGGTGCGCCGTCGGTGCTGGAAACCTATGCGCAACGGCGCCAGGAGGACCGCGAACGCACGCTGGCCTTCTCCGACGGACTGGCACGACTGACCTCCAACCCGTCCACGCTGGCGCGTCCGCTGCGCAGCCTCGGCCTGCTCGCGATCGATGGCGACAGCGGCCTGCAGGCCCGGCTGGCCGGAGGCGCGATGGGCTACCGCGGCGACGTCCCGGCGCTGTGCCGGCGGAGCCTGCCATGAGCCGCCGGCAGCGCCACGACGTGGCGGTGGTCGGCGGTGGCGTGGTCGGCGCCGCCTGCGCACTGGCGCTGGCCCGCGCCGGGCTCGACACGGTGCTGCTGGAAGCGCGTGCGCCGGCCGCGTGGCAGCGCGACCAGCCGGACCTGCGCGTGTTCGCGTTCGCGGCCGACAACGCCGCGCTGTTCGAGCGGCTGGGCGTGTGGGAGGCGATTCGCGGCGCGCGCGCGCACCCCTATCGCCGCATGCGGGTCTGGGACGCGGCCGCGGGCGACGAGCTCCGTTTCGACGCCGACCGCTACGGGCGCGAGTCGCTGGGCTGGATCATCGAGAACGGCCTGCTGATCGACCGGCTGTGGGCGGCGCTACCGGCCGCCGGCGTCCACGTGCGCTGTCCCGCGGAACTCGAGGCCTTCGACCACGACGACGAATCGGTGCAGCTGCGTCTGGCCGATGGCGGCCGGGTGTCCGCACGCATCGCGATCGCGGCCGATGGCGCGGCCTCGGCATTGCGTCGGCTCGCCGGCATCGGCATCACCCGCCACGACTACCGCCAGCGCGGCGTGGTGGCCTACGTCGCCACCGAACATCCGCACGAGGACACCGCATGGCAGCGCTTCCTCCCAGGCGGGCCGCTGGCGTTCCTGCCCTGCGGCGATGGCAGCAGTTCGATCGTGTGGAGCCTGCCGGATGACGGGGCGGAGCAGATGCTGGCCCTCGACGACGCGTCGTTCGGCGATGCGCTCACCCGCGCGTTCGATGCGCGCCTGGGCGCGGTGCGGCCGCTGACACGGCGCGTGGCGTTTCCGCTGCGGCGACAACTGGCGGACAGCCTGCTCACCGGGCGCATCCTGCTGGTGGGCGATGCCGCGCATGTCGTGCATCCGCTGGCCGGGCAGGGCGTGAACCTCGGCCTGCGCGACGTGGCCGCGCTGGCGGACGCGGTGGCAGGCGCGCGTGCGCGTGGCGTCGACTGGGCGTCGCCGCACCGCCTGCAGCGCTGGGCGCGGCAGCGCCGCAGCGAGGACACGCTGGCGGCCTGGAGTTTCGACGGCATCAACCGCGCGTACTCGAACGACGCCCTGTTGCCGACGCTGCTGCGCGGGCACGCGCTGGGCCTGGCCGGGCGCATCCCGCCACTGGCCCGCGCGCTGTGGCGGCACGCCAGCGGCGTCTAGCGCCGAGCTGTCACTGCGACGGCGTCAGCCCACGTCGTGCGGGCGTGCTTCCGGCAGCCGCCAGCCGTGCCGGATGGCCATGTAGCGCAGGCCGAAGCACAGCAGGATGCCAGCCGGCAGGGTCCACTCTTCCGACAGGTCGAGCCGGTCACCGACCACCACCACCGCGGCGGCCGCCAGCGCGGCGACCGCGTACAGGTCGGCCTGCAGCACCACCGGCACCCGCGCCACCAGCACGTCGCGCGCCATGCCGCCGCCGATGCCGCTGAGCATCCCCAGCAGCACCGCCGCGAACGGCGACAGCCCGAAGGCCAGCGCCTTGCTCGCGCCGACGACCGCGAACAGCGCCAGTCCCGCCGCGTCGAACAGCTGCACCGGGTTGCGCAGGCGTTCGACCAGCCCATGGCGGTAGAAGGTCACCAGGCCGGCGACGCAGGCGAGCGCCAGGTAGTTCCAGTTGGCCAGCGCCGCCGGCACCGCGCCGATCAGCACGTCGCGCACGATGCCGCCCAGGGTGGCGGTGGCGAACGCCAGCACCAGCACGCCGAACAGGTCCAGCCGGTGGCGCACGCCGATGGTGGCGCCACTGATCGCGAAGGCGAAGGTGCCGATGAAATCGAGGATGAGCAGGAAACGTTCCATGGCGCCGCGTGATGACCGGACGCCCGATCATACGTGCGGCGCCGCGGTCCGGCCCGCGCGGCCAGTCCCGCCGGCGACAGGTCGGCGTTCGCGCCGCGGTCCGGCGTCACGCCTGGCAGGCGCGCGCACGCGGCTGCACGGCCGGCGATGCACGCCCGGTCGAACTGGCCAACCGCCTGGACGGTTCAGCGGCCGAGGAACGGGAACGCCAGCGCCAGCAGCCGGTGCACGCCGCCTTCCAGGGTGCCCGCCACCGCTCGCGCGCCGAGTGCGTTGAGCGCATTGCGCACGTCGTCCCAGCGCAGCTGGTCGATGTCCTTGCGCAGCAGGTCGGCAACCTCTTCGGCGGCCGGGGCGAGCTTCTGCAACTCGCGCGCCACCGCCTGCGGATCGGGTTGCAGGTGGCCGTGCTGCTCGGCCAGCCGCAGCAGGGTGTCGAAGCGCACCGCCACCACTTCACGGTTGCGCTCGTAGACCGGCAGCGCACCCACGTCGAGGATCGCCTGCTCGAAGCGGGCGAGGTCGTCGGGGTGCTCGACACGCACGGCGAGGAAACCGTCGCGCCGCGACCGTTCGCTGACATGCCGCGCGCCGGCACGCAGGTTCTCCGCGGTCAGCACGGTGGCGAGGATGCGTGGCAGCGCATCGGCTGGGGCCTCTTCGGCAAGCTGCCGCCAGCGCGCGTAGCCGTCGCGGCGCAAGGCCTTCAATCGTGCCGGGGTGACCCGCAGTTGCGCCGCGGCGGCATGGTTGGATGCCGCGCGGTCGATCGCGCCGTCGCGCTCGAGCAGCACCAGCATCAGCAGCTCGAGGTCGCGCTTGGTCAGCGAGCCGAAGCCCTGCAGCTGCGTCTGGCGCAGGAATTCGCGGCCGAACGCCGCGGGGTCGTTGAGTTCAAGCGGTTGCATACGGGCGTCCTCCAGCGAGAACGCCAGCATGCCAGTGCCGGGTTGCAGCGGCCGAGACTGCACGTGCGGGCGGTCGCGGTTTCACGCGGTCAGCGCGATCCGGCCCGTGGTGTGGCGCCTTTAGCCGCCGCCGGCGCTGGCGAAGACCGTGATCTCCTCGCGGTCGTGGTAGAGCTGGCGCGCACGCAGGGTCAGCGGCACCTGCGCCTGGTCGGTGAACAGGTCCAGGCTCAGGCGGGTCTCGTTCCAGCGCTTCTTCATCGGCAGCTTGAGGTTGAACACCGCGTGCCGGCACCAGCCTTCGCGGAACCAGGTCGCCATGCGCTCGGCGACCCGCCGCGGCTGCTCGACCATGTCGCAGACCATCCAGTCCTGCGGGGTGTCCGGCTGCCAGCGGAAGGCGTCGGCGCGCTGGTGGTCGACCAGGCCGGTGTCGTGCAGGGCGGCGTGCAGCGGGCCGTTGTCGATCGCGGTCACGCGCAGGTGTTCGCGGGTCAGCACCCACGTCCAGCCGCCCGGCGCGGCGCCGAGGTCGGTCGCGCGCATGCCGGGCTTGATCAGCGTTTCGCGCTCCCGCGGCGTCAGCAGCACCATCAGCGCCTCCTCCAGCTTCAGCGCCGAGCGCGACGGCGCCTCGCCCAGCAGGCGCAGGCGCGGGATGCCCTGCGCCCACGGTGCGCTGTCGCCGGGCTGGCTGCGTGCCAGCAGCAGGTGGTCGCCGGCCAGCAGGAAGACGTGCAGGCGCGAACGCGTGGGGTCGGCTTCGTTGGTCAGGAAGCCGCGCTTGCGCAGTGCCGGGCGCAACGCGTTGCCGAACGCGCGCGCCAGCGCCGAAAGCGGTTTGCCGGCATCCGAATCGGCATGCTCGACCCACAGCTCGCCATAGCGCCCGGCGCCCTGCAGGGCATCGAGCACCGGGGTCAGGCGGTCCTTGGGATCGAGGCCGGTCAGCTCGGCCAGCAGCAGCGCCTTCTGGCGGGCGAAGACCAGTTCGCGGAACGGCAGTGCCTGCACCAGCGGTGCGCCCGCCTCGGCGGCGTGGAACAGCACGTAGCCGTCATCGCGACCGGCGCGTGCCCAGCCGCCGATGCCGGCCAGCGCGGCGCGCTCGGTGAGTTCGGCGGCAAGCTCGGGTTCGAAGCCCGCGCGGCAATAGCACAGCAGTGCGGGGGCGGAGACGTCGGCCATCAGTAGCGTGCTCCGCCGGTGGCCGCATACGCCTGCAGCACCGCGCGTGCCTCGTCGCGGCGCAGGTCGCGCACGACCTCGATGCCGCGCCGCTGCAGTTCCTCCGGCCAGTCGGCCGGCAGCGGGCCCTCGTCGAACTCGGTGAGCGCCTCGACGTCCTCCGCGCGCGCACCGATCAGCAGGCGGTCGATACCGGCCCACACCGCCGCGCCGAAGCACTGGCAGCAGGGCTGGGCGGAGGTCGCAAGCGTGTACGGCGCGCCCAGCGCATTGAGGCGCGGCGTCTGCAGGCGCTGCTGGGCGAGCATGAAGGCCATGGTTTCCGCATGCGCGACCGAACAGCTGGTCGGCATCACCCGGTTGACGCCGACCGAGACGATGCGTCCCTCCGGGCCGAACACCACGGCGCCGAACGGCCCGCCACTGGCGGCTTCGACATTGCGGCGCGCGAGGTCGATGGCGAGCGCGATCTGCTCGTCGTCACTGGCATAGGTGCGGCCGGTATCCACCGCATCGTGGACCCAGGACGGCAGGGTGAGGTGGACCTGGGCGTAGAGCATCAGCGCACCACCGGGGCGGCGGCGTCGACCGCCTCGCAGCGGCTGGCGACGCAGGCACAGGCCTGGATCTCGCGGAAGCCGCACACCGAGGCCATGCCGCTGCGCTGGCACTCGGCCATCACCGCCTGCGGGTCCGCCGGGCTGTCGACGTTGACGCAGGCCGGGAAGGTGCCGCAGCAGTTGCCGACGTCCTTGACTGTGCAGTCGCTGTCGACCCTGCAGCTGGTGTCGAGGGTGGGCACCTGGCCGGCACCGGCAGCCGTGTCGTCGGACACCGGCGCTGGCGCCGCGACCGGCGTTTCCGGTCCGGCATCGGGGCTGGATGCGGTCGGCGCGGCGCAGGCGGCCAGAGAAAGCGCGAGCAGCAGGGCGAACAGGCGGAAGGTTCGGAAGGTCATGGTCGGTCCCCTCAGGCCTTTGCGGCCCAGGTGTCACGCAGGGTCACGCTGCGGTTGAACACCGGCCGTTCGGCGCGATGGTCGTGGCGGTCGGCGACGAAGTAGCCGAGGCGTTCGAACTGCAACGACTGCTCGGCCCCGGCGCCCGCGGCGGCAGGCTCCACCCAGCCCTGCACCGAACGCTTCGAGTCGGGGTTGATGTGGTCGCGGTAGGTCCTGCCGCCGGTCTCGTCGTCGGGGTTCTCGACCACGAACAGGCGGTCGTAGAGCCGCACTTCGGCAGCCACCGCGTGGCGCGCGCTGACCCAGTGGATGGTGCCCTTGACCTTGCGGTTGGCGCCGTCCATGCCCGGACGCGATTCCGGATCCAGCGAGGCGCGCAGTTCGACGATGTCGCCCGCGCCGTCCTTGACCACCTCGTCGATGCGCACGATGCCGGCGCCGCGCAGGCGTGCCTCGCCACCGGGCACCAGCCGCTTCCAGCCCTTCGGCGGGATCTCGGCGAAGTCGTCGCGCTCGATCCACAGCTCGCTTGCGAACGGCACCTGGCGTACGCCCAGCGACTCGTCCTTGGGATGGTTGGGGAACGCCAGCGCTTCCTCGTGCTCCGCCGGCAGGTTGGTGATCACCAGCTTCAGCGGGTCGAGCACCGCCATGCGCCGCGGCGCATGCGCATCGAGATCCTCGCGCAGCGCGCCTTCCAGGACCGAGAAGTCGATCACCGAGTTCTGCTTGCTGATGCCCACGCGCTCCACCAGCAGCCGCAGCGACGCCGGCGTGTAACCGCGGCGGCGCAGGCCCTGCAGGGTGTACATGCGCGGGTCGTCCCAGCCGTCGACCAGGCCTTCGGTCACCAGCGTGGTGAGCTTGCGCTTGCTCATCACCGTGTAGTTGATGTTGAGCCGCGAGAACTCGATCTGGCGCGGCTTGCCGGCCTCGATCGGCAGGCCGCGCGCGACCAGCGGCGCCAGCAGCTGCGGATGCGCGGCGAGGTCGACGTTGTCCACGCACCAGTCGTACAGCGGGCGGTGGTCCTCGAATTCCAGCGTGCACAGCGAGTGGGTGATGCCCTCGATGGCGTCGCCCAGCGCGTGGGCGAAGTCGTACATCGGGTAGATCGGCCAGGCATCGCCGGTGTTCTGGTGCGGCACGTGCTTGATCCGGTACAGCGCCGGGTCGCGCATGTTGATGTTGCCGCTGGCCATGTCGATCTTCGCCCGCAGCGTGCGCGCGCCATCGGGGAACTCGCCGGCGCGCATGCGGCGCAACAGGTCGAGGTTTTCCTCCACGCTGCGCTCGCGGAACGGCGAGTTGCGGCCGGGCTCGGTCAGGCTGCCGCGGTACTCGCGCACCTGTTCGGCGGTCAGGTCGCAGACGAAGGCGTGGCCGTCCTCGACGAGCTTTTCCGCGGCCAGGTAATACACCTCGAAATAGTCCGAGGCGTGGCGCAGGCTCGCCCACTCGTAGCCCAGCCAGCGCACGTCGTCCTGGATCGCGGTGACGAACTCGGGATCCTCCTTCGCCGGGTTGGTGTCGTCGAAGCGCAGGTTGCAGCGGCCGTCGAACTCCTGGGCGATGCCGAAGTCCAGACAGATCGCCTTGGCATGGCCGATGTGCAGGTAGCCGTTGGGCTCCGGCGGGAAGCGGGTGCGGATGGCGGTGTGCTTTCCGCTGGCGAGGTCGTCACGGACGATCTGGCGGATGAAGTCGCGGCGCACGGGCGCGTCGGTGTCGGCAGGTACGGAGTCTGGGGCGGCAGTCATCTGGGGGATCGGCGAATACAGGGGAATGCGGGGGCGCGGCGCATGGCGGCCGTCGCGGATCGCACAGTGTAGGCGAGCGCGCCGCACCCGGCCCCGCCCGCGCACGACATGGGCCGAAGGGACAAATGCCCTGCGCGCCACACCGGCTCAAGCTTGTGGCCGGGATGCCGATAGCGGTCGTGGTGGGGACCGGCGGACGGGCATTTTGTGACGTTGATAACATTCCGGTCCCTACCATCCGCGATCCGGCCCGATCGGCCGACCACATTCGGGAAGTGAACATGGCGACCGCAGGGGGCGGCACCGTGCAGGAGTCCAGGACGGCAGGGACGGTGCGATGAATCGCGCCGGGATGCGCCCGTTGTCACCGGAGCTGGTCGCCGGCCTCGGCTTTGCCGCGCTGCTGCTGCTGCTCGCCTCCGTCCTGCTGGGGCTGGGCCGCGATCCGGCGGATGCGCTGCGCGCTGCGGACGTGCTCCACGTCGACGGCGCGCAGGCATCGTCGGGGTATGTGCTGCTGCCGGGGCACCCGGGCGAGGTGGCGCGGGCGCGCCTGCACTGGGACCTCCCCCCCAGGATGGAAGGCGACGCGCGCTGGGTGGTCTGGGTGCCGCGGGTGCCGGTCGACCGCCTGCAGTTCTCCGGCACCGGCTGGGTCGGGCCGGAGCACGACTTCTTCCGCCCGCGGGCTGCGCAGGCGTTTCCGGGCGGCTTCCGCTCGGTGCCGCCGGAGCCGGCCGGATCGGCGTTGGAACTCGATCTCCATCTGGTCGCGGCCGGGCGTCTCGGCGTGCTGCCGCTGCTGGTGCGCGAAGACCACGCGGTGATGCTCGAGCAACGTGCATCGGCGATGTCCGCGGCGGTCTACGCCGTCCTGCTGGTGCTGGCGCTGCTCGCACTGGCGCTATACGCCGCGGCGCGGGATTCGGCCTTCCTCAGCTACTTCGCCTGCGCGATGTGCACCCTGCTGCTGCTGGCGGCTCTCAACGGGCACCTGTACCGGTTCGCCGGACTGTCGTTCCTGGGCACCTGGCGGACGCAGGGCGTGCAGGCGCTGATCCTGGTGTTCCTGCTGGCCTGGACCCGGCTGCTGGAGGTGTATGCCGGCGCCACGCTGGATGCGCGGGCACGCAACGTGCTCTCCACGTTCCGCTGGACGGTGCTGGTGCTGATCGCGTTGTGCCTGGCCAACCTGCCGGCGTTCAACACCTACCTGGGCACCGCGACCCGGTTGCTGTGGGTGACCACCGGAATCGCCGGGGTCGGGTGGATGACGGTGGCGGTGCGGCGGCGGCTGGCGATGGCCTGGCCGCTGCTCGTGCTGCATGTACTCACCTATGCGGCCCTGCTGGCGCACGAGTTCTCGCCGGCCTGGAACGGCAGCAACCCGCTGCTTGCGCGGTTCGCCTTCCAGGCCGGCATGGTGACCACCCTGACCCTGTTCGCGGTGGGGCTGGTGTCGCGCATCGCCGACTTCCGGGACCAGCGCGACCGCGACCGCCTGGCGCGGCTCGACAGCGAGCGGCGGATGGCGCGCGAGGCCGCGCGTGGCGCGTTCGCGCACGCCCTGCAGGCCGGGCTGCGCACGCTCAGCCCCGGCGACATCGAGTGGACCGCGTTCCGGCTGCTGTTCGACCACCTGCTGCCGCTGCTGCCCGTGCAATCCGCGGTGGCCGTCGCGCAGGGCTTCCACGGTGCCGAAATGCTGGTGGTGCATCCGACCTCGGGCCGCGACGAGGCGCTGGCCGATCTCGAGCGCCGCGCGCTGCCACTCAAACGTGCCGCCGCCGCCGGGTTGCCGCGACAGGAACTGCTGGGCAACGACCAGCGCGCACGTACCGAGGCGTTGCTGCCGTTGCAGGTGCGCGCGCCCGGCTGGGGCGCGGTGCTGCTGCGCCGCGACGGCAGCGAGGGCTTCGCGGCCGAGGAGATGGCACTGGCGATGGAGTTCACCCGGCTCGCGCAGCTGCACGTGGAGCAGGCGGTGGTCACCGCCAACCTGCGCCGCTCGGCGGAAATGGACGCACTGACCGGCTCGCTGAACCGGCGCTCGGTCGACCAGTGGCTGCTGCGCTGCTTCAACGAAGCCGAACGCGACGGCCAGCCGCTGTCGGTGATCCTGGTCGACCTCGACCACTTCAAGTCGATCAACGACCAGCATGGCCATGTCGCCGGCGACCACTGCCTGCGCACCGTGGCCGCGGCCCTGCGCAAGGCGGTCGGCGAGGGCGCGCTGTTCGGCCGCTATGGTGGCGAGGAGTTCATCGGCATCCTGCCGGGGGTGGCCGCCGCGCCCGCGCGCGAGACCGGCGAGCGCATGCGCAGCGCGGTCGAGCACCTGGACGTGCGCTGGGAAGAAAAGCCGCTGCGGCTCACCGTCAGCGTGGGGCTGGCCACGCGGCGCGAAGGCGAGCGCTCGCCGCAGGACACCGTCGATCGTGCCGACAAGGCCCTGTACGCCGCCAAGCGGCTGGGCCGCAACTGCGTGCAGGTGGCGCCCGCCGTGTTCACCTGACCCGCGCACGCGGGCCGCTGCTACGCTGCGGCGCCCCACCGCGGCTGATGATCGTCGTGCAGGATTCCCCCTCGCGCAGCACCGCACTGGCCTCGATGCTGGTCGGCGCCGTGCTGATCGGCAGCAACGGCCTGATGGTGCGGTTGGCCGACACCGCGCCGACGGTCTCGGCGTTCTACCGGATGCTGTTCGCCGCGGTGATGCTCGCCGTGCTGGTGAGCGCCCGTGGCGACTGGCGGCGGTTGCCACGCGCGGTGTGGTGGCTGGCGCTGCTGCCGGCGGCGGCGTTCGCCGCCGACCTGTGGCTGTGGCATCGCAGCATCCTGCTGGTCGGCCCGGGCCTGGCGACGCTGCTGGCGAACGCGCAGGTGTTCTTCATGGCGCTGGCCGGCGTGCTGCTGTTCGGCGAACGCATCGGCGCGCGCTTCGTGGCCGGCATCGCGCTGGCGTTCCTTGGCCTGTGGCTGCTGCTGGGCGGCGACTGGGCAGGGCTGCCTGCCGATTACCGCTGGGGCGTGTGGTTGGGGCTGGCCACCGGGCTGTGCTACGCGGTCTACAACATCGGCCTGCGCCAGGTGCAGCGCGCCGCCACCGCCGTGACGCCCGGGCGCAGCGCGCCGATTGCGCAGATGCTCGCGGTGGTCTCCGCCCTGTGCGCCCTGCTGCTGGGCCTGGCCGGCGTGGCCGAGGGCGTGTCCTTCGTGATCCCGGACCTCGCCTCGCTCGGCTGGCTGCTGCTGTTGGCCGCGGTGGGCCACTGCCTGAGCTGGATCCTGATCTCGCGGGCGATGCAGCGCCTGCCAGTGGCACTGGTCGGCCTGCTGCTGCTCGCCCAGCCGGTGTGTGCGTTCCTGCTCGACCTCGCGGTGCTGGAGCGGGCGACAACGCCGCGCGAATGGACGGGCCTGGCGCTGACGCTGGCGGGCATCTTCCTGGCCGGGCTGCGCCAGCGTTGACTTGAAGCGGGCCCGCGCGCGCCCCACACAGTGGGTGCGGCAACCCGCCGCGTGCGTGGGAGCAGTCGGATGTTCGGGATCGGTGCCTGGAAAGAGCGGATGCCGCGTCCGCAGGACGCACTGCCGGGCCGCGGCACCCCGCTGCCGCTGCACAACCGCCACCACGTGCATGGCCGCCCGTTGCGCGACGGCTTCGAAGGCCTGTCGCAGGTGCAATTCGGCATGGGCTGCTTCTGGGGCGCCGAGCGCGTGTTCTGGTCGTTGCCGGGCGTGGAAACCACCGCGGTCGGCTATGCGGGCGGCACCACGCCCAACCCGACCTACCGCGAGGTCTGCAGCGGGCAGACCGGGCATGCCGAGGTGGTGCTGGTGGTCTACGACCCGGCGCGGATCGGCTTCGAGCGCCTGCTGGCGGCGTTCTGGGAAAGCCACGACCCGACCCAGGGCATGCGCCAGGGCAACGACCTCGGCACCCAGTACCGCTCGGTCATCCATTGCACAACGCCGGAACAGGCGCAGGCCGCACAGCGCAGCCGCGACAGCTTCCAGGCCGGGCTGCATGCCGCGGGGCTGGGCGACATCACCACGCAGATCGTGCACCCGGCGCCAGGGTTCTTCTACGCCGAGGACGAGCACCAGCAGTATCTGGCGAAGAACCCGGGCGGCTACTGCGGCCTGGGCGGCACCGGCGTGCGCTGCGCGGCAACGCCGGTGGAATGAGCCCGGAGCAGGGCGCCGGCACGCAGCCGCGTGCGGTGTCGTCAGGCGGCAGGCTGCGGCTCGACCGAAGCGACTTCCAGGCTTAGGGTGGCGCCATCCGGGCGCGGCCATTCGATGCTCTGGCCCACAGACAGGCCGAGCAGGGCGCTGCCGACCGGCGCCAGCACCGAGACCCGGCCGCTGGCGCTGTCGGCCTCGTGCGGGTAGACCAGGGTCAGCGTGCGGCGGGTGCCGTCGGCATCGACGCAGTCCACGCGCGAGTGCATGCGCACCACGTCGGCCGGCATCTGCGCCACCGGCAGTACCTGCGCGCGCAGCAGCTCTTCCTGCAGGGCGATGGCTGCGGGGTGGCCGCGCCAGGTGGGGTTCTCGATCAGGGCGTCGAGACGGGCGGCGTCGATTTCCGACACCAGCAGTGACGGCGGCAGGCCGCTGTGGCGAGTGGACATGGCAGGTTCCTCGGTGAAGTTGTCTGGTTGCTCGTGCGGTCGGCACGCGGGGGCCGGAACCGGAGCAAAGGAAACGGGCGACGCGTCAGCGCCGCCCGTACGGTGTCCAAGCTAGCCCGTTCGGCAGGTCGGTTCAAGCCATCCGGGTGGCGATCGCGCCGGCAGCCGCCGGACGGTGTCCCGCGGACAGGGCGGCCGGGCTGCCCGGCGCCGCGAGCAGGCCCTCGGGCAGGGCACGGAATTCGGCGGCCAGCTGGCGCAGGAACCCGTCCATCGCCGAGCTGCGCCGCCAGGCCATGGCGATGTCGCGGTGCGGCGCCGGCGCCGCGAAGTGCACCAGCTGGATGTTCTCCGACCGCGCGACCGGGGGTTGCACCGCCAGCATCGGCAGCAGGGTGATCCCGACGTTGGCCGCCACCATCTGCCGCAGGGTCTCCAGGCTGGTGGCGCGGAACTCGCTGCGCTCGTGCGCGCCGGACAGCTGGCAGACGTCGAGCGCCTGTTCACGCAGGCAGTGCCCGTCTTCCAGCAACAGCAGCCGCTGGTCGGCCAGGTCGTCGAGCTGGAGCGGCTCATGCCCGGCCAGCGGATGGCGGTCGGGGACCGCCAGCACGAACGGTTCGGCGAACAGCCGTTCGGTGTGCAGCTGGTCGTCCTCGACCGGCAGCGCCAGCACCGCGGCGTCGAGGCGGCCATCGCGCAGGCGCGACAGCAGCACGTCGCTCTTCTCCTCGAACAGCAGCAGTTCCAGCTGCGGGAAGCGCGCGCGGATCCGCGGGATCACATGCGGCAGCAGGTATGGCCCGAGGGTCGGGAAGATGCCCAGCCGCACCGTGCCGGCCTGCGGATCCTGCCCGCGTCGCGCGGCCTCCTTCAGTTGCTCGACCTCGTCGAGGATGCGGCGCGCCCGATCGGCGGCCTCGCGGCCGGCCGGGGTCAGCATCACCTTGCGCGGCGCGCGCTCCACCAGCGCCACGCCGAGCTCTTCCTCCAGCTTGCGGATCTGCGTCGACAGCGTTGGCTGGCTGACGAAGCAGGCCGCTGCCGCACGGCCGAAGTGGCGGTGGTCGGCGAGGGCGACGAGGTAGCGCAGGTCACGCAGGTTCATGGCAATGCTCCAGTGCGTGCGCGCAACCCGCCGGTCGGGGATCGCGCAGGGGCCTTACACCGCTTCGGCGACCGCGCTGCTGGCGGCCGGTGCGCTGGTGCGGATCAGGTGGTCGAACGCGGCCAGCGCGGCCTTGGAACCTTCGCCCATCGCGACCACGATCTGCTTGTACGGCACCGTGGTGCAGTCGCCGGCCGCGAACACGCCCGGCACGCTGGTCTGGCCGCGGTCGTCGATCATGATCTCGCCGCGCGGCGACAGGTCCACGGTGCCCTTCAGCCATTCGGTGTTGGGCAGCAGGCCGATCTGCACGAACACGCCGTCCAGCACCACACGGTGGCTGTCGCCGCCCACGCGGTCGCGGTAGACCAGGCCGGTCACCTTTGCGCCATCGCCCAGCACCTCGGTGGTCTGCGCGCTGGTCAGGACGGTCACGTTGGGCAGGCTCTTCAGCTTGCGCTGCAGCACCTGGTCGGCGCGCAGGCTGGCGTCGAACTCGATCAGGGTCACGTGGGCGACGATGCCGGCGAGGTCGATCGCGGCTTCCACGCCGGAGTTGCCACCGCCGATCACCGCCACGTGCTTGCCCTTGAACAGCGGGCCGTCACAGTGCGGGCAATACGCCACGCCCTTGTTGCGGTACTCGTTCTCGCCGGGGACGTTCATCTGCCGCCAGCGCGCACCGGTGGCGAGGATCACCGCCTTCGACTTCAGCGACGCGCCGTTCTCCAGCTTCAGCTCGACCAGGCCATCGGCACTGGCGGGGATCAGCTGTTCCGCGCGCTGCAGGTCCATGATGTCGACGTCGTACTCGCGCACGTGCTGCTCCAGCTGTGCGGCCATGCGCGGGCCTTCGGTGTGCGGCACCGAAATGAAGTTCTCGATCGACATGGTGTCGAGCACCTGGCCACCGAAACGCTCCGATGCGACGCCGGTGCGGATGCCCTTGCGCGCGGCATACACCGCGGCGGCGGCACCGGCCGGCCCACCGCCGACCACCAGCACGTCGAACGGCGCCTTGGCGGCGATCTTTTCCGCCTCGCGGGCGGCGGCGCCGGTGTCGAGCTTGGCGACGATCTGCTCGAGCGTCATCCGGCCCTGGTCGAACACCTGGCCGTTGAGGTAGACGGTCGGCACCGACATCACCTCGCGCGCCTCGACCTCGTCCTGGAACAGGGCGCCGTCGATGGCGACGTGGCGGATGTTGGGGTTCAGCACCGCCGCCAGGTTCAGCGCCTGCACCACGTCGGGGCAGTTCTGGCACGACAGCGAATAGTAGGTTTCGAAGTTGTAGTCGCCTTCCAGTGCGGCGACCTGTTCGAGGGTCTCGGCGGCGGCCTTCGACGGATGCCCGCCGACCTGCAGCAGCGCCAGCACCAGCGAGGTGAACTCGTGGCCCATCGGCAGCCCGGCAAAACGCAGCGAGATGTCATGGCCGGGGGTGCCCAGCGCGAACGAAGGCCGACGTGCGTCATCGCCGTCGAGCGCCAGTTCGATCTGCGGGCTCAGGCTGGCGATTTCCTCCAGCAGCTCGCGCATCTCGGCCGACTTCGCGCCATCGTCGAGCGAGGCGACGATGTGGATCGGGCGCACCACGCGCTCGAGGTAGGCGGCGAGCTGGGTCTTGAGATCCTGTTCAAGCATGTGGGGGTCCTCGAAAGTCGATAACGCGCCGCGCCGGCGCGGCGCGCCATCGCGATGAAATGGGGGAGGGGCGTGCACCGGAGCCGGCGGACGCGGCGGGCGGCGGCTGGCTTGCCCCCAGCTCCGGTGCACGCCCATCCCGCGCATGGCGGGATGGGCGCAGGCCACGGCCGGCCCGGAGGCCGGCGCAGTGGCGTTGGTCAGATCTTGCCGACCAGGTCCAGCGACGGCTTCAGGGTCTTCTCGCCTTCCTTCCACTTGGCCGGGCAGACCTCGTTCGGGTTGGCAGCGACGTACTGGGCAGCCTTGAGCTTGCGCAGGGTCTCGGTGACGTCACGGGCGATCGCGTTGTCGTGGATCTCGACGGTCTTGATCACGCCTTCCGGGTTGATGATGAAGGTGCCACGCAGGGCCAGGCCTTCTTCCTCGATGTGCACGCCGAACGCGCGGGTCAGCTGGTGGGTCGGGTCACCGACCAGCGGGAACTGCGCCTTGCCGACGGCGGCGGAAGTCTCGTGCCACACCTTGTGCGAGAAATGCGTGTCGGTGGTGACGATGTAGACCTCCGCATTGGCCTTCTGGAACTCGGCGTAATGCTCGGCGGCGTCCTCGACCTCGGTCGGGCAATTGAAGGTGAATGCGGCCGGCATGAAGATCAGCACCGACCACTTGCCCTTGAGGGCGGCGTCGGTGACTTCGAAGAACTCGCCATTGCGATAGGCGGTGGTCTTGAAGGGCTGGACCTGGGTGTTGATCAGAGACATTGAAGTCCTCGTTGGCGGGGTGGAAGAAGAAGTCCGGCGGGCACCGGGAACGCACAGAGGATAGGGATGGGCTATCAATATGTAAAATCGATAGATGCCATCGATTCAATAGACCGCGCCTATCGAATGCGTTTTCCCCTTGTCCCACCCCGCCGGCCCGGCCCCGTACGATGTGCGGATGACGATGCCTGCATCCAGCGAGGACCGTGCGCCCCGGCTCAATGCCGTGCTGCGCGCCGCCGCCGCGCGCATTGACGCGGTCGATGCCGAGTGGCTGCTGCTGCATGTGCTGCAACGGCCGCGCAGCTGGCTGTATGCGCATGGCGATGACCGCCTGGACGCGGCCCGGCAGCGGGAGTTCGAAACCCTGCTGGCGCGGCGCGAAGCCGGCGAGCCGGTGGCCTATCTCACCGGCAGGCGGGGCTTCTGGACGCTCGACCTCGCGGTCACCCCGGACACCCTGATCCCGCGTGAGGACACCGAGCGGCTGGTCGAGCTCGCGCTGGAACGCCTGCCCCCGGGCGCGCCGTCGTCGGTGGCCGACCTCGGCACCGGCAGCGGCGCGATCGCCCTGGCCATCGCGCGCGAGCGCCCGCAGGCCTGGGTGGTGGCGACCGATCGCAGCGCGGCCGCGCTGGCCGTGGCGGCAGCGAATGCCGACCGTGCCGGCCTGGAAAACGTGGAATTCGTGCACGGCGACTGGCTGGCGCCGCTGGCCGGTCGCCGGTTCGACCTCATCGCCAGCAATCCGCCGTATATCCGCAGCGGCGACCCGCACCTGTCCGAGGGCGACCTGCGCTTCGAACCGGCCTCGGCGCTGGCCTCCGGCGCCGACGGGCTCGACGACATCCGCCGCATCGTCGCCACCGCGCCCGCCCACCTGCATCCGGGCGGCTGGCTGTTGCTCGAACACGGCCAGGACCAGGGCCAGGCCGTCCGCGACCTCCTGCGCAGCGCGGGTTTCGTCGATGTGGACACCGCCCGCGACCTCGAAGGGCGCGACCGCGTCGGCGTCGGGCGCCTCGCTGGCGGTGCGCCGGCGCCGGAGGGCAGCGGAGCCGGCTGGTAGACTGCCGTGTTTCCGCAGGAGCCCCCGCCCATGCGCACGCTGTATCCCGAGATCGAACCGTTCGACACCGGCACCCTCGCGGTCGACGGTCGCCACACCCTCTACTACGAGCAGAGCGGCAACCCGAAAGGCAAGCCGGTGGTGCTGCTGCATGGCGGCCCGGGCGGTGGCAGCAACCCGAAGATGCGGCGTTTCCACGATCCGGCGAAATACCGCATCGTGCTGTTCGACCAGCGCGGTGCCGGTCGTTCGACGCCCTACGCCGACCTCGTCGACAACACCACCTGGGACCTCGTCGCCGACATCGAGAAACTGCGCGAGCACCTGTGCATCGATCGCTGGCAGGTGTTCGGCGGTTCCTGGGGTTCGACGCTGGCGCTGGCCTATGCGCAGGCGCATGCGCGCCGGGTCACCGAGCTGGTGCTGCGCGGCATCTTCATGCTGCGCCGCTGGGAGCTGGAGTGGTTCTACCAGGAAGGCGCATCACGGCTGTTCCCGGAAGCCTGGGACCACTACGTCGCGGCGATCCCGGAACACGAACGTGGCGACATGATCGCCGCCTTCCATGCCCGCCTGACCAGCGATGACGAAGCCACGCGCCTGGCCGCGGCGCGCGCGTGGAGCGTGTGGGAAGGCGCCACCTCGTTCCTGCACGTGGACCAGGATTTCGTCCACGGCCACGACGACGCGCACTTCGCGCTGGCGTTCGCGCGCATCGAGAACCACTACTTCGTCAACGGCGGCTTTTTCGAGGTCGACGACCAGCTGCTGCGCGACATCTACCGCATCGTCGACATCCCCGGCGTCATCGTGCACGGCCGCTACGACGTGGTGTGCCCGGTGCAGAACGCCTGGGACCTGCACCGCGCCTGGCCGAAGTCGGAGCTCGTGATCACTCCCGCCTCGGGCCATTCGGCGTTCGAGGCGGAGAACGTCGACGCGCTGGTACAGGCCACCGACCGCTTCGCCAACGCCTGAGCCCGGGCGTCGGGCCTGCGCCCGACGTTGCCGGGGGGTGGCACGCCGGCGGTGCCGGGCCTCACTGGCTTGGGGCGCGACTCCTCGGGGGCTCGTGGCATCGGTCGAATCACCGTCCCGGCACGCAGTCCCCCGACCCGGGTCGTTGACCCGGAGCCAGGCCGGCATGCCTTCGCAGCTCAACTCCCGGCGGGCGATCCGTCCGGGTTGTGCTCGATCATCCACAGCCCGGCCCACAGCTTGAGGTCGAGCTCGTAGCCTTCGCGATGCTTGCGCATCAGCCACGCCGGTGCCTCGGCGCGCGGCACGCTGTGCACGATGATGTTCTCGTCGCCGACACCGCCGCCGTCGCCGACCCTGCGCAGGTCGCGCGCGCGGGCGAAGGCGATGCGCTCGTTGCTCATGCCGGCCGAGGTCGGCCCGGTCAGCAGGATCTCCACCCGCCCCGGTTCCCAGCCGGTTTCCTCGATCAGCTCCCGGGTCGCCGCGGCCTCCAGGGTGTCGCCCTCATCGTCGTCGCCGACCAGCCCGGCCGGCATCTCGATGGTGGGCGCGCCCAGGGCGACCCGGTACTGCTCGACGAACAGCACCTCGTCGTCCGGAGTCACCGCGATCACGATGACGGCAAGGCCCTCGGCGCTGTGGGTGCGTTCGCAGGCTTCCCAGGTGCCGCGGCGGACCAGCCGCAGCCAGGCGCCCTCGTACAGCAGTTCGGTTTCGTTGTCGGCGTTGCTGGTCATGCGCCGATGCTAGCGCGACCGCGTGTGTGCGCGTACCCGCGGCCTCAGTACGCGGCGGTGTCCGGGAGCGTGCCCGGCAGCGCCTCGAGGCCCGCAGCCATCTGCAGGCGGCGGCGGGTCAGCGGGCCGAAGCGCAGCCCCTCGCACAGCGCGCCGAGCTCGGCGGCATTGGCCGCACCGCGAGGGAACGGCGCGATGGCGGCGCCCAACGGCGCGTCCAGCGCGATCGTCGTCAGCTGCCGGCACAGGCGTGCCTGCGCGGCATGCTCGCGCAGCCGCGCCGCGGTCTGGCGGGCGCCGCGCAGGCGCAGGTAGGGCACTTCCTCCACCCGCGCCAGCAGGGTTTCCAGATCGCCGAAGTGCGCCAGCAGTGCGGCCGCCGTCTTGGCACCGATGCCGGGGACGCCGGGAATGTTGTCGATCGCGTCGCCCGACAGCGCCAAGTAGCAGGGAATCTGGTCCGCGCGTACGCCGTGGCGGGCCGGCACGCCGTCCATGCCCCAGCGCTGGCCGCGGGCGAAGTCCCACTGCTCGTCGCCGTCCGCCAGCAATTGCGAGAGGTCCTTGTCCGCGGAGACGACCACTCCGCGCAGTCCGTGCGTGCGCGCCTGCACCAGCGCACTGCCGATCAGGTCGTCGGCCTCGTAGCGGGCATCGGCCAGCACCACCAGGCCGAGCGCGCGGGTGAGTGCCTTGCAGTGCGCGAACTGCCGCCGCAGTTCGTCCGGCGCCGGCGGGCGGTTGGCCTTGTAGTCGGCGTAGATCGCGTTGCGGAAGCAGCTGTCGAGCGCCTCGTCGAACGCCACCGCGATATGCCGCGGGCGTTCGCGCTCCAGCAGTTCGAGCAGGAAGCGCGCGAAACCGTGCACCGCGTTGGTCGGCCAGCCTTCGCCGTCGCGGAACTCGTCCGGCATCGAATGCCACGCACGGAACACATACAGGCTGGCGTCGACCAGGTGGATCGCGGGGCGCACCGCCTGCTCGCGGGGGCCGTGGCTGATGTCGGACGCGGGCGATGCCGCACTCACGCCGGGGTCCAGTCGCGCAGCAGTGTCGCCGGATCCGGGCGCTCGCGTTCCGGAACGTCCAGGCGCGGCGTGCCGAGGTGGATGAAGCCGGCGATGCGCTCGTCCTCGCCGAGGCCGAGCTCAGCCATCACTTCGGGATCGAACGCGGGCCAGCCGGTCAGCCAGGTGCCGCCATAGCCCAGCGCCTGCGCGGCCTGCAGTACCGCAAAGCACACGCACCCCGCGGTCATCAGCCGCTCGGTGTCGGGAATGGCGGTGTCATCGGGATCCAGCACCGCCACGACGGCCAGCACCAGCGGCGCGTGGGCGAAGCGCTGGCGGTCCACCGCCGCGGGGCCGGCATCCGGCCTGTGCCGCTGGCCGATCGTCGCGACCCGCTCGCCCAGTGCCTGGCGGGCGTCGCCGGCGATGCGCAGGAAGCGGAAGGGCACCCGCTTGCCGTGGTCGGGCACGCGCACCGCCGAGGCGAGGATGCGCAGCAGGGTCGGGTCGTCGGGGCCGGGCGCGTCGAGTTGCCGGGCGGGAGTCGAGCGGCGCTGGTCCAGGAACCGGAGGGCGCCGCCATCAGCGGTATTTGGGATTGGCATCACAGACGTTCCACGCGCCATTCAGGATGGTATGCACATTCCGCCGTCGTTCGATGGCGAGTGTGTATTGTCCCCCTAATGAGCACTCTCGACGACCTCGTGGCCAGGCGCCAGGCGCGTAGCGGAAGCGCGCGCGGCCCCGAGCGTGTGCTCGAGACGCTGCAGCGCGATGCGGTGACCGACCTCGTCGGCGTCATGTCGGGCTTCTGGAGCACGATCGAGGAGCAGGTGCGGATTGCCGCACTGGCCGGCCACGACTTCAGTGCCGCGCAGGAGGACCGTGTCGCCATCATGGCCCTGGCGCCGCGCGCGCTGGAACTGGCCACGCGCTACCGCGCCGCCATTGAACTCGCCTTCGCGCATTGGCGCGAGGCCGAGCCGCGCGACCCGGAGCGCGAGGGCGCGCTGGAGCTGATGTCGGAGGGCGACCTCGAGATCCATCTTGCCGGCCAGCAGATCACCGAGCTGCTGGACCACCAGTTCCTGCACCCGTTGACCGAACTCGATGAACGCCTGGACGCGCTCGCGCAGGCGCTCGGCCTGCAGGGCAGGCGCCTGAACCCGCTGCGCCCCGCGGTTGCGGTCACTGCGTTCGTGGCGCTGTTCGACGCCGAGGACCTGACCCCCAGCCTGCGGCGGATGGTGTTCCAGCAGTTCGACAAGCGGTTGCCGAAGACCCTGGGCGATATCTATGCCAAGGCCAACGCCACGTTGGCCGAAGCCGCGTTCGCAGGCGCCGCGCCCGCGCCGCGGGTGATGCAGCACCCGCGCAGCCAGCAGCCGGCGGCGCCGACCCCGGGTGCGTGGGTGCCCGAGGGTGGCACGGTCGAGGCCCGCGACACCGGCGCGCCGGGGTTCGACGGCGGGGACGGCCGGGCCGGCTCGCCGACGTTCGCTGGCGGCGTTGCCGAAGCCGCAACCGGGTACGCGATGCCTGCCACGTCAGGCCCGCCTGCCGGCCATGTCGAAGGTCAGCCGCTGCGTTACCGCGACATCGTGCGCGAACAGCTGCATGCGTGGCGCCGGCACGGTGGCTCGACGCTGGCCGGGCGCATGGGCGGCTACTACAACCCGGCACCCGAATCCGAGTCCGGATCCGAATCCAGTGCCCCGGCCGTCGACGGACAGTTCCTCGCCACCGAGGACATGTTCAACATCGCCTCGCTGCTGCAGGGCGACGACCCGGCGCCCTATGCACGCGCGCTGGCGGGTGAGGACAAGCGCCCGCTCGGCGATGTCCTGCGCAGCCAGATCCTCGGCAGCGTGCGGCAGCTCGGGCTCGACCCGGAGCAGGTCCGCTTCAGCGCCGACGAGGAGGACGCCATCGACCTGGTCGGCATCCTGTTCCAGTCGCTGGTCGAGGCCAACGACCTGCTGCAACGCGCGCGCGCCATGTACGGCAAGCTGGTGATGCCCTACCTGAAGGTCGCGCTGGTCGACGACTCGCTGTTCAACCGCCGCTCGCATCCGGCGCGCAAGCTGCTCGACGCGCTGACCGAGGCCTGCGACGGCAACAGCGGCGAGACCGCGCGCGACCAGGAAACGCTCGACCACGCCGAGCGCGCGGTCGACCGGGTGGTCGCCGAATTCCAGGACGACGCCGCGATCTTCGAACTGGCGGCCAGCGAACTGCGCGACCAGCTCGACCAGCAGCGCAAGCGTGCCGAGATCGCTGAGCGTCGCATCGCCGAATCGATCTATGGCCGCGAGCGGCTGCAGCTGGCCCGGCGTGCGGCCGAAGAGCTCGTCGCGTCCCGCCTGCAGGATCGTCCGGTCACGGCTGCGGTCGCGCATTTCCTCGACGAACACTGGCGCCACCATCTCACCCAGACCTGGCTGCGCGAGGGCCCCGAGGCCGAGCGATACCACCTCGCGGTGAGCCTCGGCGACGCGATGCTGCAGGTCGACGCGGATGCCGCGCAGGTGCGTGGCGCAGCGGTCGCGGCACAGTTGCTCGCGCTGCAGGTACCGCTGGGCGAATGCTATTCGAGCTGTGGCCTGGACGCGGCCAGTGCCCGCGAAGCGATGGCGCGCATCATCGCCGCGCTGGCGATGCCCGACACCGCCCGCCAGGTGCATACGCCGCAGGCGGACGAGGTCGACGAGTTCGAGCAGGACGACAGCCTGCCGCCGCTGCGACTGGTGGGCGGAACCGACACGCTGGAGTTCGACCCCGCCATCGCCGCGCGGATGCGCCGGCTCAAGGTCGGCCAGGGCGTGCGCCTGATCGACCGCGCCGGGCACGAGACCGCCGCGCGCATCGCGTGGATCAGCCCGCTGACCTCGCGCTTCCTGCTGGTCAACCGCCGCGGGATACGCAAGCTGGTGGTGTCGCCGGAAGAGCTCGCCGCCATGGTCGCCGCCGGCCGTGCGGTGGTACGTTCGGTGGATGCGCCTTTCGACGAAGCGATGAAGCAGTTGTGGCAGCGCCTCAACCACGCGCCGCGGGCGCCGCTGAAGGCCGCGGCAAACGGCGGCTGAGCCGCCCTCCACGGCGCGCAGTCCTGCCGCGCTCAAGATTCCTGTCCGCCGGCCGATAGCAGCGTGGGTCCCCGCAGGCGTCTACATGCGCCGGCACCGTATCGCTTAGGCTAGCGGCGGCCGCCCGTCGGGGGTGGACAGGCGGAGTCGATGGGACGCGACGGCAACATGGACACAACGGTAGCGGGTCCGCCCCGTGTCTTCGACGATCTCAGGCGTGGCATGAGCACGCGGCTGGCGCCATTGCTGCCCGCCGCGATCGCGTCCGCCCGCCGTGAATACGACAACCTCATGCTGGACGATCCGCCGCCGGGGCTGCTCGAGGATCGCAGCGACCTGCTGCTGCTCACGCGCCAGTCCACCAGCTACGAGCGCCGATGGCAGGAGCGTTTCCTGCAGGGCACGCAGGGCTGGCCGCACACCGAAGGGCCGGGCGCGCAGGGCGATGCCTTCGCCCTGGTCAGCGACGACGAGCTGCAGGCGCAGCTGATCGGCGAGCCGGTGATCGGCGCGCTGGAGCGGCGGCATGCCGACATCCTCGACACCATCGATCGCCGGCTGTATTCGCTGGCGGCGCGCCTTGGCAGCCAGTCGCGGCCGGGCAATCCCTTCGGCCCGCGTGCGCTGGTGCAGGCCTACCTGCGCGCGGTCACCGTGCATGACTGCAACTCGCGCGTGCGTGGCGCGCTGTTGCGCCACTACGAACGCCAGGCCGGAGAGCGCCTCGGCGAGCTGTATACATGGCTCAACGGCGAGCTGGCGGATGCCGGCTATGCGATGGCGTCGGGCAGCGAGGAAGCGATGCTGCTGGGTGCGGTGGGCACCGGTGCCGGGCGCGATACGGTGTGGTCGCAGGGCAACGCATTGGCGCCGCAGGCGTCGACCTGGCGGCCGCAGGCAGGCCAGCCACCCGTGCCCCGGCGTACGCCTGCCGATGCGGTGCGCGGCAACCTGCTGCGCGAACGGGTGCGGCGTGCAAGGTTTGCCGACGGCATGCGGGAAATGCGCCCGGAAGAACTGCTGGCCCTGCTGTCGTTGCTGCAGGCCGAAGCTGATGCGCTGCATGCCGTACGCGGGCAGCCCTCAATCGGGCGCGTGCTGCGCAGCTGCCTGGCCCAGGTCGGCGAACGCATCGGCATCCAGCACGGCACCGCGGTGCCGGCGCAGTTCCAGGACGACACCATCGAGCTGGTGGGACGGCTGTTCGACGAACTCGCGTCGCGGCATGCGCTGGCGCCGGCTGCGCTCGACCGCTTGGCGCGGCTGACGCTGCCGTTCCTGCGCCTGGCGCTGGAGGACCCCTACCTCTTCGACGAGTCGCCGGTGCATCCGGCGCTGCAGGTGCTGGCACGCCTGGTGGAATGCTGGGACGCCAATCCCGCGGAGCTGCCCGTCGAACAGGAACTGCACCAGCTTGCCGACCACGTCGCGCAGGCGGTCATCGACGACTACAACGGCAACAACGAGCTGTTCGTGCAGCTGCAGCGGCGCATGGAGCAGGCCATCGAGCCGTTGCAACGCCGCGCGGAGCTGGCCGAAAAGCGCGTGTGGCAGGCGATCCAGGGGCGCGAGCGGCTTGCCGCCGCGCGCCGTGATGCCGATATGCGCCTGCGCGCACTGCTGGCCCGCGGTCCGCTGCTGCCCAGCGTCGGCGAATTCCTTGCCGAGTCCTGGCGCCAGCTGCTGGTCCAGACCTGGTTGCGTGATGGCGCCGACTCCCGCCGCTACCGCGATGCGGTCGCGCTCGGCGTGGCCATGCAACGGCTGGACGCGGATGCGCGCAGCGGCGGTGGCCGCGCGGTGGCGGACGCCCTGATCGCCCTCGAGCCCTCGTTGCGTGACTGCTGCGCGGCCTGCGGTCTCGACGACGATGCGGCCACCCGCCTGCTGGCCGGGCTGGTGACCGAGCTGGCCCAGCCCGATGCGCCGCGCGCAACGCAGGCGATGACCCCGCTGGCGCCGGAAGGCGACGGGGCGGACGTGGTGGCACCCGACACGTCCCCGGATGCGGACGCACTCGATATCGGCCAGCGCCTGGTCGAACAGCGGCCGGGCGCCACGCCGCGGATGCTGCGCCTGGCCTGGCGCAGCCCGATCAGTGGTGCCCACCTGCTGGTGAATCCGCAGGGTGCGCGCGAGCGTGTCTGCACCGGTGCGGAGCTTGCGGATGCCATCGCGCGTGGCGAGCTGTTGCCGCGTCCGTCGCCGGGCCCGGTGGCAGCCGCGCTGCGGCGCCTGGAGCAAGGGACGCCCTGAGCCGTCCCTGCGGGTTGGGACGCGGTTTCCACGGTCCTGCGCAGGCGACGGTTGCGGCGGCGGCCACCCTGGCTGCATGGCGTCGACGACGCGCTGATGACTTCCGCCGCCGCGGCTCCTAGGATCGGGGCAGGGCGAGCGGAGGACGACGCATGGCGATCACCATCGGGGTTGCGCGCGAGCGGGCGCAGGGCGAGCGGCGGGTGGCCGTCACGCCGGAGACCTGCCGCAAGCTGGTTGCCGCCGGCGCACGGGTGCAGCTGGAGCGGGGCAGCGGGGACGGCGCGTACTTCGCCGATGCCGATTACGCCGCCGCCGGCGCGCAGCTGGTGGACGACAGCACCGCGGCACTGGACGGTGCCGACATCGTGCTCTGCGTGCAGGCGCCGGCGCTGTCGCAGTTCGACACTCTCAGGACGGGCGCGGTGCTGGTCGGCATCCTGCAGCCCGAGGCCGACCCGGAGCGCGGCGAGGCGATCCGCGCGCGCGGCCTGCATGCCTTCCCGCTGGAGCGGCTGCCGCGCACCACCCGCGCGCAATCGATGGACGTGCTGAGTTCGCAGGCCGGCATGGCGGGCTACAAGGCGGTGCTGATCGGCGCGCAACTGGCGCCGCGCTTCTTTCCGATGCTGACCACCGCCGCCGGCACCATCCGCCCGTCGAAGGTGCTGGTGATCGGCGCCGGCGTGGCCGGACTGCAGGCGATCGCGACCGCGCGCCGCCTCGGGGCGCAGGTGGAAGGCTTCGACGTACGGCCGGAAACGCGCGAGCAGATCGAATCGCTGGGCGCGCGCTTCCTCGACCTCGGCGTGAGTGCAGCGGGTGAGGGCGGGTACGCGCGCGCGCTGACCGACGAGGAGCGGGCCGAACAGCAACGCCGGCTCGCGGAACACCTGCGCGGAATCGACGTGGTGGTGTGTACCGCCGCCGTGCCGGGGCGGCCGGCGCCAAAGATCATCACCGATGCGATGGTGGCCGGCATGAAGCCCGGCAGCGTGATCGTCGACCTCGCCGCCGAGACCGGCGGCAACTGTGCGGCGACGCGACCCGGACACACCCACGACGTGAGCGGCGTGACCGTGGCGGGTCCGCTGGATCTGGCCAGCCTCGGCGCGCAGCACGCCAGCGAGATGTACGCCCGCAACGTGCTCAACTTCGTGCAGCTGCTGCTGGCCGATGGCGGGCTCGCCTTCGACTGGAACGACGAGCTGCTGGCACGGACGGTATGGCCGGGCGTGCCGGCGGGAGTAGACGCCGCGCCCGCATAGTGGCGCGGTACGGCCTACTCGCGCGGGCGGTGAGTCTCGAGCCAGCGCTGGCGCTCGTCCGCCGACATCGTCTTCCAGCGCGCACGCAGGGCCTCGCGCTCGCCCTCCGGCAACTGGCGCATGTGCTGGTAGAGCACGCGGGCCTCGGCCCGGCGCTCCGGCGACATGTCCTCCCAGCGCTTCATCCCCTGGCGGGCGCGGGTGCGCTGTTCGGGCGTCATCTGCTGCCAGCGCTCGGCGTGGCGCAGCATCCGCTGGCGCGCCTCGGGGCTGGCGTTCCAGCGATCGCGTACCGGTTGCATGAGGGTGTCGCGCTGGGCCTGGTCGAGCTGCTCCCAGGCCGGCAGGACAGGCGTGCTGCGGCTGGCCTCGCCGGCGGGGGGTTCGGCCATCGCCGAGGCCGCCAGGCCCAGCAGGCCGGCGATGATGCAGGTGCGGATGGGTTTCATCGGTTCACTCCATTGCCACCGGCTGCGCCTCGATGGAGGCCAGCCAGAGGAACATGTCGGGGTCTTCCTCCAGCGTGGCCAGCGGGTCGCTGACCTGTGGGGGCGCTGGCAACTGTCGGGCCACCATCGTTGCGTTGGCGGGCGCTGGCGAATCCGCCTCCGGAAGCAGCTGCATGCCGAGCAGCGCGGCGAGTGCGAGCACGCAGGCTGCCGCCAGCGCGAAGGCCGGGCGTCGTGACGGCAGTGCCGTGGCAGGCGCGGCAGGACTGCGTGGACGCAGGCGTGCCAGCGTGCGCGGGGTGATCTGCCGCAGGGCGTCGTCGTGCAGGCGGCGCGCGGCGTGGTCGAAGCGGTCCTGCGGACCGTGGGGGGCGGTCATCGGAAATCCTCCAGTTGCTGCTGCAGCGCCGTGCGGGCGCGCGAAAGGTGCGTCTTGACCGAGCCGTCGCTGCAGCCCATCACGCGCGCGGTGGTCGCCACGTCGAGTTCTTCGAGGACCCGCAGGGTGAAGGCTTCGCGCTGCCGTCGCGGCAGGTTGCGCAATGCGGCGACGAGGGTGGCGTAGGCCTCGCGCGAATCGTGTGCGCGCGACGGGTCGGGGCCGTCGTCGGCCCAGTCGAGGGTGGTGTCGGCGCTCTCGCCGGCCTCGGTCATCCAGCCCAAACGGAAGATCCGCCGCCGCTGGATATCGACGATGCGGCTGCGCAGGATGGTCCAGAACAGCGCGGTCCATTCCTCCGGCGGACGCTCGCGGTAGCCGAGCATCCGGGTCATCGCATCCTGCACCGCGTCCAGCGCGTCCTCGCGGTGGCGCAGGCCGATCTCGGCGAAGCGGAACGCACGCGTGCGCACGCCGGCGAAGAACGCGTCCAGCGTGGCGGGCAGCGGCGCAGCGCCTGCCGCGTGGTCGGCGGGGCCGTTCACGGGCATGCGGGCACTGGAAGGAAACAGGCTGCCATCCACGGTGGGGGCGGGCCTCGGTCGGGGCTCGGGGGTATCAACGTCCGTGCCGGCGGCCGGTTGACACGCACGCCGTGCGGGCCGGGCGTGGCCGGGTATGATCCGGCGGAGGCGGGCAAGGGGAGCGGGCACATGGGCGATGGATTCGTGGCGCTGTATATCTTCATGCTGGCGGCGATCGCCGGCCACGTGATCATCGCCCGCGTGCCGGTGATCCTGCATACGCCGCTGATGTCGGGCAGCAACTTCATCCACGGCATCGTACTGATCGGCGCGATGATCGTGCTCGGCCACGCCGAAACCACGGCGGAGAAGGTGATCGGCTTCGTCGCCGTGCTGATGGGCGCGGGCAACGCCGCCGGTGGCTACGTGGTGACCGAGCGGATGCTCGACATGTTCCGGTCGAGCCGGCGGCCCGGGGGCAGCGCATGAGCCCCGAGGCCGGCGGGATGCTGATGCTCGCGGTCAAAACCAGTTACCTGGTGGCGGCCACGCTGTTCCTGCTCGGCCTGCAGCGCATGGCCTCGCCGCTGACCGCGCGCAGCGGCATCCGCTGGGCGGGTGCCGGCATGCTGGTGGCCACCGTCGCCACGTTCCTGCTGCCCGGGCTGGGCAACATCGCGCTGATCGTGCTGGCGATCGTCATCGGCACCGCGCTGGCGTGGATCTCCGGCAAGCGCGTGGCGATCACCGACATGCCGCAGATGGTGGCGCTCTACAACGGCCTCGGTGGCGGCTCGGCGGCGGCGATCGGCGCGGTCGAGCTGTTGCGCTGGTCGGACGCTGGCGTGACGCCATCGCGCATCGCGCTGGTGCTGGCATTGCTGGGCGCGTTGATCGGATCGGTGGCGCTGTCGGGTTCGATCATCGCCTGGGCCAAGCTCGACGGCCGCATGGACAAGCGCTACAGCTTTCCCGGCATGCAGCTGTTCAACGCGGCGGTGTTCCTCGTCGCGCTGGTGCTGGGCGGCATGCTGGTGCACTCGCTGGGGGTGCCGCTGGTGGTGGCGTTCTTCGTCGTCGCGCTGCTGCTGGGCGTACTGATGACGCTGCCGATCGGTGGCGCCGACATGCCGGTGGTGATCTCGCTCTACAACGCGCTCACCGGCCTTGCGGTGGCGTTCGAGGGCTATGTGCTGGGCAACGAGGCGCTGATCATCGCCGGCACCATGGTCGGTGCGGCCGGCATGCTGCTGACGCGACTGATGGCCAAGGCGATGAACCGCTCGATCCGCAGCGTGCTGTTCTCGAACTTCGGCGGTGGCGGCACCGCGCAGGCCATCGAGGGCACGCAGAAATCGATCGAGGCCGGCGACGTCGCCGCGATGATGGCGTTCGCCGAGCGGGTGGTGATCGTGCCCGGCTACGGCATGGCGGTGGCGCAGGCCCAGCACAAGATCTGGGAACTGGCGCAGCGCCTGATCGAGCGCGGCGTCAAGGTGAAGTTCGCCATCCACCCGGTTGCCGGGCGCATGCCCGGGCACATGAACGTCCTGCTGGCCGAGGCGGGCGTGCCGTATGACCTCATCGCCGACATGGACGACGTCAATCCCGAATTCGCCAACACCGACGTCAGCCTGGTGATCGGCGCCAACGACGTGGTCAACCCGGTGGCGAAGACCGATCCCGCGTCGCCGATCTACGGCATGCCGATCCTCGACGTGGTGGACTCGAAGAACACCATCGTCATCAAGCGCGGCAAGGGCACCGGCTTCGCCGGCATCGAGAACGCGCTGTTCTACGCCGACAACACGCGCATGCTCTATGGCGACGGCGCGGAGATGGCGGGCGCGCTGGTGTCGGAACTCAAGGCACTCGACGGCGGGCATTGAGCGCCGACGCATCCGCGCTCGACGCCGGCGTCCGGACAGGCGCTGCGCGCTCGACCGATCAGCGTGACAGCACCGCGGCGACCACCAGCCCCGCACCGAACCACGCCAGCGCCACCGCATCCAGCGCCAGGCCGGCGATGGTCCAGGCCAGCGACGGACCGAGCCTGAGCGCGGATTCCCACGGCAACAGGCCGAACATCGTGCCGACCTGGCCGGCGATCACGCCCCATTGCGCCAGCACGATGATCACGGAGGTCAGCGCAACGCCGGCCAGCGCACGCGCGACGCCCGGGCGCATGCGCACCAGCCGCAGCAGCAATGCCGCGTCCAGCGCCGCCACCACGGCCAGTCCGTGCAGCGGGCGCGCGAAGCCACCCGCCAGCAGTACCCAGATCGCCGCGAAACCGGCACAGCCCACTGCAAGCACGGCGAGATCGAAGGCGCGGAACGCGGCGGACTTGCGCGCAGGCTCGGAGGCGGTCATCAGCAACGGGCGGCAGGGCGCGCCAGCATACCGGGATCGGCGCGCCCGACCGATGGTGGGTTCCGGGCGGCTTCGCGTGGCGGGCGATACGCAGCATGCCGGCAGCCGCTCCGGGATGCCGGATCCTGACGGCGGAACGGGCCGTTACAATGCACGGCTTGCCCACCGCGCCCCGCGCCCCCATCTCCGGCACATGTATTCCCGTAGCAGCGAACCCGTCCGTTTCGAGCGCGATTGCGCTGCCGTCCTCGTGCCGCAGGGCGACGAGGTGACGTTGCCCGCGGGAAGCGCGGGCTATATCACCCAGGCGCTGGGCGGCAGCTACACCGTGTTCGTCGAGGGCAACCTGTTCCGCATTGCCGGCCGCGATGCCGATGCGATCGGCAAGGAACCGCCGGAGCCGCTGGTGCTGCCCGACGGCGCCGACGATGCCGCGGTGGAACAACTGGTCTGGCAGCAGCTGCGCACCTGTTTCGATCCCGAGATCCCGATCAACGTGGTCGACCTGGGCCTGGTCTACGAGGCGGTGGTGCATCCCGCCGAGGCCGGCGCCCGGACGGTCGAGGTCAAGATGACGCTGACCGCCCCCGGATGCGGGATGGGCGACATCCTGGTCGACGACGTGCGCAGCAAGCTGGAGATGATTCCGACCATCGCCGAGGCCGACGTCGAGCTGGTGTTCGACCCGCCGTGGAACCGCAACATGATGTCGGAAGCGGCGCGGCTCGAAACCGGCATGTACTGACCGTCGGGCGCGTCCGCGTTGCCGGCAGGCAACCTATCCGTCGGAATTCCGGCACCCAATCTCCCGATACGTGATGGCTATCGCATTCATGCGATGACGGCCGGCGTGTTGTTGCCTTGCGTTCACCATGAACCGTCGCTTAGCGTCAGTTTGTGTCCGCGTCGCGTCAGCCACCGCCAATTATCTGCTGCGTCCACGCCCACAGCCGATGCCTGCAGTCGCCCACGGAGGCCGCCACGGTCTCCCCATCCCCGGGAGTATCCGATGTCCGTATCCCATCAACGCATCCGCATGCGGGTGCTGGTGATCGCTACCGCAACCGCTCTGTCCACGCTGGCCGTGCCGGCTCTCGCCGCCGAGCGGCTCGACCTGGGCGGCCTGCAATCGTCCGCGCTGCACGACCGTTTCATCGTCAAGTACCGCGAAGGCAGCGATGCCCAGTCGGGCAGTGCGGCCTTGCAGCGCCAGTTGCAGGCGGCCGCACGCGCAGTGCCGGCCAGGCAAGGCGTGCCGCTCACGGTGCGCGCGCTGCGCCGCACCGGCACCGGCGCGGAGGTCGTGACCACCGGGCGCAAGCTCGACCGCGCCGAGGCGGAGATGCTGATGCGGCAGATCGCCGCCGATCCGGCGGTGGAGTACGTCGAGGTCGACCAGCTGCTGCAGATCGCGCTGTCGCCCAATGATCCGCGTTACAGCCAGCAGTGGGGCTACTTCAACGCCACCGGCGGCATCCGCGCCGACCAGGCCTGGGACGTGGCCACCGGCGCCGGCGTGGTGGTCGCGGTGCTCGACACCGGCAGCACCAGCCACAGCGACCTCAACGGCAACACCATCGCCGGCTACGACATGATCAGCGACGCCACCGTCGGCGGCGACGGCAACGCGCGTGATGCCGACCCGGGCGACCCCGGCGACTACTACGGCGGCGATCCGTCGAGCTGGCACGGCACCCATGTCGCCGGCACCGTGGCCGCACTCACCAACAACGGCGTCGGCGTTGCCGGCACGGCGTTCAACGCCAAGGTCTCGCACGTGCGCGTGCTGGGGCGTGGCGGCGGCTACACCTCGGATATCGCCGACGGCATCATCTGGGCCTCCGGCGGCTCGGTGCCCGGCGTGCCGGCCAACCAGAACCCGGCCGAGGTCATCAATCTGAGCCTCGGCGGCAGCGGCAGCTGCGGCAGCACCACCCAGAATGCGATCAACGGCGCGGTGTCGCGCGGAACCACGGTGGTGGTGGCGGCCGGCAACAGCAACGCCAACGTGTCCGGGTTCACTCCGGCCAACTGCGCCAACGTGATCGCGGTCGCCGCCACCGACCAGAACGGCGCGCGGGCGAGTTTCTCCAACTACGGCACCGGCATCGATGTATCGGCGCCCGGCGTGGGCATCGTCTCCACCCTCAACAGCGGCAGCCAGGGTCCCGGCGCGGAAAGCTACGCCTCCTACAACGGCACCTCGATGGCGGCGCCGCACGTGGCTGGCGTGGTCGCGCTGATGCAGTCGGCCGCGTCCACGCCGCTGACGCCGGCGCAGATCGAGCAGATCCTCAAGGACACCGCGCGGCCGCTGCCGGGGGCGTGCTCCGGTGGCTGCGGCGCCGGCATCATCAATGCGAAGGCGGCCGTGGATGCGGCTGCGGGCGGCGGTGGTGGCCCGGGGCCCGATCCCGATCCGCCGGGCGGCGGGGCACTGCAGAACGGCGTGCCGGTGACCGGCGTGGCCGGCGCCGCCGGCAGCAGCCAGTACTGGACGATCACCGTGCCGGCCGGGGCCACCAACCTCAACATCGCGATGTCCGGCGGCAGCGGAGATGCCGACCTCTACGTGCGCTTCGGTTCGCAGCCGACCACCTCGGCCTACGACTGCCGCCCGTACCGCAGCGGCAATGCCGAGACCTGCACCTTCGCCGCACCGCAGGCCGGCACCTACCACGTGCTGGTGCGCGGTTACTCGGCGTTCTCCGGCATCACGCTGACCGGCAGCTTCAATGCGGGCAGCGGTGGCGGCAACCAGTTGCAGAAGGGGGTGCCCGTCACCGGGCTGTCCGGCGCCGCCAGCAGCAGCCGCACCTGGACTTTCAACGTGCCGGCGGGCGCCAGCAACCTCAGCTTCGCGATGTCCGGTGGCACCGGCGATGCCGACCTCTACGTGCGCCGCGGCGCCGCACCGACCACGTCGGTCTACGACTGCCGTCCGTATCGCACCGGCAACAACGAAAGCTGCACGTTCGCGAGTCCGCAGTCCGGGACCTGGCACGTCACCGTGCGCGGCTATTCCGCGTATTCCGGCGTCAGCCTGGTGGGCAACTACACCGGAAACTGAGGCGTATGCCGGTCCGGGCGGCTCCTGCTGCCCGGACCGATAGAGCGCCGCGGGCAGCCGGCACGGCGCACTCCACTCCGCAACAAAGGATGGACCTGACGATGAAACGATGGATTGGGATGCTGCTGGCCGGTTCGGTCTCGGCAGCCGGTGCCGATGCGGTGGCCGGCGAGCGCCCTGCGGCGTTCGACCACCGCCTGCCGGCCGAGCACACGGTGGAAGTGCGCACGATGCCGCGCGTGGACAACGCCCGGCTGCTTGCCGAGGACCTGCGCGACCGCGCGCCGCGCCGCGACGCGCCGGTGCGCTTCGCCACCCCGCACCGGGTGTCGATCACCCCGGTGGATGCCGGCGACTGGGACCAGCTCGACGCCGACACCCTGGTGTGGCGGCTGCGGGTGGAATCGAAGGGCGCGCTGTCGCTGAACTTCGGTTTCGACGAATACCGGATGCCGGCAGGCGGGCACATGCTGATCTATCCCGCCGGCCTGCCCAGGGGCGCGGACCCTGCGGCGATCCGCACCTTCACTGCGGCCGACAACAAGCCGCACGGCGCGTTGTGGACCCCGGTGGTGCCGGGCGACCACGCGGTGATCGAGGTGGTGGTGCCGAAGGATCGGGCCGACCAGTTGCGGCTGCGCATCGGCAGCGTCAACCACGACTACGTCGGCTTCGGCCGGCTCGCCCGTGCCGGTTCGCTGGAACAGGCCACCGGCGTGTCCGGGTCGTGCAACATCGACGTCGCCTGCCCGGCCGGGGACGACTGGCGGCAGCAGATTCCGGCGGTCGGCGCGTATTCGCGCTTCGGCACGCTGTACTGCACCGGCTCGCTGGTCAACAACACCGCCAACGACCGCTCGATGTACTTCCTCACCGCGCACCACTGCGGCATGGGCACCGCGGATGCAGCGGCATCGATCGTCGTCTACTGGAACTACGAGAACTCCACCTGCCGCACCCCGGGCAGCGCCGCCAGCGGCGCCAACGGCGACGGCAGCATGGCGCAGAACCAGACCGGTGCCACGGTGAAGGCCACCTGGGCGACGTCGGACTTCACCCTGCTCGAACTCGACGATCCGGCCAACCCGGAGTTCAACCTGAGCTGGAACGGCTGGGACCGTCGCGACATCACCTTCAACGGCGCCACCGGCATCCACCACCCGCGCGTGGCCGAGAAGCGCATCACCCACTCCGACAACCCGCTGCTGATCCAGGGCTATCTCGGCAATGCCGGCAGCAGCCATCTCAAGGTGCAGTGGAACCCGCAGGGCACCACCGAGGGCGGTTCGTCGGGCTCGCCGATGTTCAGCCCCGACAAGCGCGTCATCGGCCAGCTGCATGGCGGCTACGCGTCGTGCAGCACCACCGGTGACCAGCACGTGGACTGGTACGGCCGCGTCCACACCTCGTGGGCCGGCGGCGGCACCGATGCCACGCGCCTGAGCAGCTGGCTCGACCCGGTCGGCACTGGCGCGCAGTTCATCGACGGCATCGGCGGCGCGGGGCAACCCGGTAATCCGGTGGCCGGCTTCAGCTGGACGGTGGACGACGCGACGCTGACGGTGGCGTTCACCGACACCTCCACCGACGATGGCGACATCGTGGCCTGGAGCTGGGACTTCGGCGACGGCACCACCTCGGACGAAGCCGATCCGGTCAAGACCTACGACGAGGCCGGTGTGTACACGGTCACGCTGACGGTGACCGACGACGAGGGCAACAGCAATTCGCGCAGCCAGCCGGTCGATGTCGGCGACACCGGTCCGGAGGCGATCGAGCTGCTCAACCAGACCCCCGTGCGCGGCGTGGCCGGTGCTGCCGGCGAGGAGCTGCTGTACCGCATCGACGTGCCGGCAGGCGCCAGCGGCCCGCTGAGCATCCTGACCTCCGGCGGCAGCGGCAACCTCAGCCTGTACGTCTCGTACGAGGCCGAGCCGACGCAGGACGACCACGACGCGCGTTCGGCGCGGCCGGGTAACAGCGAGAGCGTGCGCATCGCCAACCCGCAGGCGGGCAGCTACTACATCAAGCTGGTCGGCGAGACCGCGTTCGCCAACGTCACCCTGCAGGCCCGCCACAACTGATCGCTGCACTTCGCCCTTCCCCACGACGGCAGTGGGCCGGCCGGAACTCCCGTGACCTCTCCCGCGGGAAAGCCGGCCGGCCCGGGCGGAAGCCCCTTCCCGCACGCGGGAGGGGGTGTTTTTTGGAGAGCCGGTGGTCGCCGCGCCCGACTCCGCGACCGGGCCGGGCTTGCGCGGTGTCGGATTCCCGGCGCTATGCTGCGTTCGTCACACCAGAAGGGAGACGTGCCATGCGTCTGGCATCCGCGGCGTGCATGGTCCTGGCGGCCCTGTGCTGCCACGGCATCCCGGCGTCGGCACAGGAGCGCACTTCGATGGCCGAAACCAGGGTGCCGACCGCGCAGCGCTGGCAACGCTTCATCGTCAAGTACCACGCGCATACCGATGCCGGGCAGGACGTCGATGCGGTACGGCCGCGGCTGGATCGCGTCGCAAAGGACGCAGGCCTGCAGCGGCAGGGCGTGCGCCCGGCACTGCGCTGGGAGCGCCGCCTCGGCGTCGGCGCGGACCTGGTCATCGCCGATCCGCCGCTGGACGACGATGCCGCGCAACGGCTGCTTCGGCTGTTCGCCGACGATCCCGATGTCGAATACGCCGAACCCGACGGCATGATGCAGCGCGGTCCGGGGCCGGAACCGGCCGGGCCGGTCACGCGCGGGGACTGAACCCCCGGCGTGTCGGTGTCGGGCGTCAGCCGACCGCTTCGAAGCGGTTCGCCACGACGTTCTTGCGCACCGTGGCCGGATCCCAGATGCGGCCGTTCATCGCGATGTAGACGCCCGGCGGCAACGACTGCACGGCACCCACCGCGGTGCCGATGTTGAATTCCGCGTCGGAGCCACGGAACCGCGCCGGGTTGAGCGCACCGGTGAGGACGATGGTGCGGTCCCCGATCGACGCCAGCGCGCGCGCGGTGTCCACCATCGAGTCGGTACCGTGGGTGATCAGCACGTGTCGCGCCGGCTGCGCGGCGATGGTCGCGCGGATCAGCTCGCGGTCGTCATCGGTCAGGTGCAGCGAATCCTTGCGCAGGATCGGAATGACGCTGAAGCGGAACGCCACGCCCAGCTCCTCGAGGATCCGGCCGATCTGTGGCGCACCGACCTGGAAGTCCGACTTGTCGTCGAAATAGACCTTGTCGATGGTGCCACCCGTGGTGACGATCAGCAGCTCTTGCATCAGGGGTTCGTGTCCGTTGGGAGAGGGGGCGCGGCGGCGTCGACCGGCATGGAAACACGGTAATCGGCGCCATAGTGCTCGCAGATTTTCAGCCACGCATCGCCGGGCGGCAACACGAGCTCCTCGTCGAAGCCATCGCCGCTCTGCCGCGGCCGCGAAAACGTGCAGTCGGCGGTGTCGTGCTCGCCATCCATCCCGACCACGATACGCAGGGCCATCACGTCGGCGGCGCGTGGCGGTGGGCCTGGAAGGATCGGCCAGGCATGGAACTCCCAGGCGCAGCAGCTGGCACGGCCCGCCTCGATGACGTGACCGTCCAGGATCGAGAGCTCGGCGTAACCGCCGGCGAAGAACTCGTGGAACGTACCGCTCGCCGGGTCGAGGCGGTAGACGATGCCGGCACAGTTGGGTCCCGCGCCGCACATGCCGGTCGCTTCGACTTCATGGATGCCGTCCTCGTCGAGGTCGATAAACGCCACCGAGCGCGCGCGTTCCTCCGGGTCCGGCGACGGGTCGCGCAGCACCACCCGGAACCTGCTGCTTCCGGGCGCAGCCCAGGCGACTTCCACCGCGTCGTTGCAGTCGCGCCGGATGCGCAGCGTCGAGCCATCGCGGTTGGTCGCCTCGTCGGTGGACACGCAATCGATGCCCTGCGCGCCCGCGGCCCCGACAGCCGTGCTGCAGGCCGACGCGAGTGCCAGCAACAGTGCCGCGCAGATTCCGCGGCCGACCCGCATCATCCGCGGCCGCGGGCGAAGCGGGCCCGCAGTCCGGGCCAGCTGGCGCTGCCGATCACCAGCAGCGAGAGCGCGAGCAACGCCAGTGCCGGACCGCGCGCTGCCGGCGTGCTCCAGGCTTCCATCACCGCGTGCGAGAACCAGAACAGGCCGAACACGCCGGCCCAGAAGCGCGCCCGGGCGCTGCCCGCGAGCACGAAAACCGCCAGCAGCAGCGGCGGCAACACGAGTACGAACAGGGCGGCAACAAGGTGCTCGCCCTGTGCGAGCCATGCGCCGTACACGGCAGCCAGCGCGGCGAGCGCCGTCGCCAGCACCCAGGTCGCGGCACCGCGCCTCATGCGAGCCTTGCGGCCAGTTGCGCCACGCGCCGACCCAGCGCGCGGGCGAGGGCGGCCTCGTCGTCGGTGGGCTGCGGATCGTCGTCGGCGCCGGCGACATGGCTGGCGCCGTAGGGCGTGCCGCCGCCGGTCGTGGTGTTGAGCTGGGGCTCGGTATAGGGAATGCCGGCGATCACGCAGCCGTGGTGCAACAGCGGAACCATCATCGACAGCAGGGTGGCTTCCTGCCCGCCGTGGAGGCTGGCGGTGGAAGTGAACACCGCCGCCGGCTTGCCCACCAGCGTTCCGCTGGCCCACTCGGCGCCGAGACCGTCGATGAAGTGTTTCAGCGGCGCGGCCATGTTGCCGAAGCGGGTGGGGCTGCCCAGCAGCAGTCCGGCGCACTCGGCGAGATCGGCGCGTTCGACGTAGGGCGCGCCATCCTCGGGCACCGGCGGCTGTGCGGTCCGGGTGACCGCGGCCACCGGCGGCACCGTACGCAGGCGCGCCTGCATGCCATCGACTTCAGCGACGCCGCGCGCGATGTGACGGGCCAGTCGCGCCACCGAGCCGCCGCGGCTGTAGTAGAGGACGAGGATGTCGGGCATGGCGCAGGTTCCGCTCGGGCGACCGGCAAGGATAGGGGAAGTGCGGATACCGCGCGGTGCGCACGGGCCCACCCGCCCGGTCACCATCGTTCGGGTACGCTTCGGTCGATGACGCCGCAGCACACCTTCGCCCGCTGGAGCACGCGCCTGACCGATCGCGCGCGCTCCGGGTCGTTCCTGCGCTTCCTGTGGCGCCGCTTCCTCGACGACCGGCTGTTCGAGGCTGCCGGCGCGCTGGCCTTCACCACCGTGTTCGCGCTGGTGCCGCTGAGCATGGTGGTGTTCGGCGTGCTGTCGGCATTCCCGGTGTTCGAGGCCTGGAGCGCGCAACTCACCGACTACATCTTCTCCAACTTCGTTCCGGACTCGGCGCGGCAGGTCGAGGACTACCTGCTCGGCTTCTCGCGCAACATCGGCCAGCTCACCGCGCTGGGCACCATCGCGCTGGTCGTTTCGGTGCTGGTCACCCTGCAGGGGGTCGAAGCCACGTTCAACCGCATCTGGCGGGTGAACACCACCCGGCCGAAGCTCGCGCGCTTCCTCGTGTACTGGACCGTGCTGACGCTCGGCGCGCTGGTGGCTTCGGCGAGCCTGGCGTTGTTCACACGCTTCCTCTCGCTCGACATCTTCCACAGCACGGCGTCCGGCCAGTGGCTGCAGCGCAGCCTGTTGCAGCTTGCGCCGCTGGCGATCGAGCTGCTCGCCATTGCGACCATCTTCCGGGTGATCCCGCATCGCACGGTGCAATGGCGACATGCCCTCGGCGGCGCATTGCTGTCGGCGATGATGCTGGAGCTGGCCAAGCGTGCCATCGCGCTGTACCTGGGCGGTTTCGACGGCTACGAGCGCATCTACGGGCAGGTCGCCTTCATCCCGGTGCTGCTGCTGTGGATCTACTTCTCGTGGCTGGCGATCCTGCTGGGTGCCTCGTTCGCCGCCAGCATGTCGGCGTTCCGTTACCAGCCGGCGGCGATGCGGCTGCCGCTGGGCTATGAACTGTTCGCCCTGCTGCGCATGCTCGGCCGCTTCGTCGAAGCGCGGCGCGAAGGCCGCGGCCTGCACACCGACGAGCTGATGGCGCTGGAGCCCTGCCTGACCGACGCGCTGGCACAGCAGTTCTTCGCCCAGCTCGACACCGCCGGCATCTTCGCGCGTGCCGAGGACGGTGCCTGGCTGCTCGCGCGTGATCTCGACGGGGTGACGCTCGCCGACCTCTACGAAGCCTGCCACCTGCGCATCCCGGTGCGCGAGGCGCACATGCCCTGCCGCGACGATGCGCTCGGCCGCGCCGCCCAGGAGGCGCTCGATGACCTGCGCCTGCCGCTGCGCGACCTGCTCAGGCGCCGCGTCGGCGACATCTATCCATCCGGCAAGGAGCTTGCCCCATGACCCGTTCCCTGGCCCTCGTCCTCACCGCCTGCCTGCTGGCCGCGTGCCAGCGCGAGGCGCCACCCGCGCCCGAAGCCCAGCCGACGCCAGCGCCGGCTGCGCGGGAGCCCGGAGCCGCTGACGCAAACGTTCCGCTCGAGCTGCGCGTCACCACCCTCGACGGCACGGAGTGGGACCTCGCCACGCAGCGCGGCAAATGGGTGGTGGTGAATTTCTGGGCGACCTGGTGCGCGCCCTGCCTCAAGGAAATGCCCGAGCTGTCCGCACTGGGTGCCATGCGCGAGCACATCGAGGTCATCGGACTCGCCTACGAGGAGATCGAACCCGACGCGATGCGCGCCTTCCTGCAGAAGCATCCGGTGCTGTATCCGATCTCCATCGTCGACGTGTACGCGCCACCTGCCGGCTTCGATCCGCCGCGTGGGCTGCCGATGACCTACCTGGTCGATCCGGATGGCGTCGTGGCGGAGCAGTACCTCGGCCCCGTCACCGCCCACGACATCGAGCGCGACATCGCGGCTGCCGGCGGCCCTGCGGTGCCTACGGAAGGCGCTGGAGCCGGGACCGACGCATGACTGCCGCGCGCTTCCTCGTCAGCGGCAGGGTGCAGGGTGTGTTCTTCCGCGCCGCCACCGGTGAGCAGGCGCAACGGCTTGGCCTGCGCGGCCACGCGCGCAATCTCGACGACGGCCGCGTCGAGGTCGTGGTCGCCGGGGATGTCGCGGGCATCCAGGCACTCGCGGCCTGGCTGCAGCACGGCCCGCCGATGGCGCGCGTGGACAGGGTGGGGCGGGAAGCGGCCGATGTTGCAACGGTGGGAGCAGGGTTCCGGACGGTCTGAGGGCGGCTAACATGGGCTCGCCACGTGCAGCGGGACGCGGGGTGCCATCGAAGGACGCGTCCGGCCGGGACACATCGCGCAGCGCCGACGCGCCATCTGCCGCAGCTGCAATTTAGTGATTGGAGGTCCGCCGATGCAACTGCGCAATGCGCCCGACCGCTGGGGCCCTGTCAGCAAGCTGTTGCACTGGACGATCGTGGTCCTGATCGGCTGGCTGGCCTGGCTCGGCCTGACCATGGTCGACATGCCGACGACGCCCGCCAAGATCGACGCCTATGCGCTGCACAAGTCGCTCGGCCTGACCCTGCTCGCGCTGGTGACGCTGCGGCTGGCCTGGCGGCTGTATGCAGGCGCGGCACATGCGCTGTCCGGCACGCCGCGGTGGCAGACGCGCATCGCGGGCATCACCCATGCCGGCATGTACGTGCTGATGTTCGTGATCCCGCTCAGCGGCTGGCTGTTCAACTCCGCGTCGGGCTACCCACTGCAGTGGTTCAGGCAGTTCAACCTGCCGACGCTGGCGGGCCAGGACGCCATGCTCGCGCAGTCCGCGCGGCTGGTGCACGAGGTCGGCGTCTGGCTGCTGCTGGCGCTGCTGGCGATGCACGCCGGCGCGGCCCTGTACCACCACTTCGTGCAGCGCGACGCCACCCTGCGCCGCATGCTGCCTTCCATTTTCCGCAAACGTCCCCGCACGCCGGCACCGCGCCGGCGCATGGAGCACTGACATGATCCTGCGCACTGTCCTCCTGCCGCTTGCATTGGCAATAACCTCCGCCGTGGCGGCGCCCGTTGCCGCTGCCGACTACGTGCAGGCCTCCGGCGCGCTGACCTTCGCCAGCCAGTACCAGGGCGAGACCTTCGTCGGCAGCTTCCCGGGCTTCCGCACCACGATGCGCTTCGATCCGGCCGCGCCGCAGGACGCCACCCTCGACGTGGTGATCCCGCTGGCCGGCGCCAACACCGGCAACACGGATCGCGACACCACGCTGAAGGCCGCGGACTTCTTCGACGTCGCGCGCTTCGGCCAGGCGCGCTACACCGCCAGCGGTTTCATCCCGCAGGGCGACGGCAGCTACAGCACGGACGGCACCCTCGAGCTGCGTGGCGTGCGCAAGCCGGTCACCCTGAGCTTCACCCTGACCGACGGCGCGCGGCCAACGCTGGCTGGTCGCGCAAAACTCAGCCGCCTGGCATTCGGCGTGGGCGTTGGCGACTGGGCCGACGTGTCGATCATTCCCGACGAGGTCGCCATCTCCACCCGGGTCACGTTCGCGCCGGCACCGTGAGTCGGCAGATGTTGCCGGCGCGTGCGCCGGGGGTCAGGACATCGGCTCCGGCGCGGCGCCAATCGCCGGCGGCAGCGGGATGAATTCCTGGTCGTCGAGGTCGGGCAGCTTCATCCGCCCGGCCGCCCAGTCGGCGCGCGCCTGCAGGATGCGTTCCTTCGATGACGACACGAAGTTCCAGTCGATGAAGCGTTCGCCCACCGGCTCGCCGCCCAGTGCCATCACCACCGCATCGCCGAGCGCTGCGATGGTCACCGCGGCGCCGGGCGCCAGCACCGCCATGCTGCCGGGCTCGATGCGCTGGCCGTCGATCTCCACCGCGCCATCGGCCACGTAGACCGCGCGTTCCGGGTATTCCGGCGGCAGCGACACCCGCGTGCCGGCACGCAGTTGCCAGTGCACGTAGAACTGCGGCGAATCGATCGCAGCCGGTGATCGGATGCCGGCAAGCTCGCCGGCGATCAGCCGTCCCCAGACCCCGCCCTCATCGAAGGTCGGCAGCTCGCTGGCGTCGTAGTGCCAGAAACCCGGATCCATTTCCTCGCACGCGTCCGGCAACGCCACCCAGGCCTGGATGCCGTCCATGGGACCACCCACCGCGCGGCCCTGCTCGAAGCGCTCGGAATGGGTGATGCCGCGCCCCGAGGTCATCCAGTTGACCTCGCCCGGGCGGATCGGCTGCTCGGAGCCGACGCTGTCGCGGTGCATGATCTCGCCCTCGAACAGGTAGGTGATCGTCGACAGTCCGATGTGAGGATGCGGGCGCACGTCGGCCGAGCGTGGCAGGCCCGGCTCGAACATCGTCGGCCCCATCCGGTCGAAGAAGATGTAGGGCCCGATCATGCGGCGCTTGGCGAACGGCAGCACGCGGCCGACTTCGAACCCGCCGAGGTCGCGGCGGCGCGAGGGGATGACCAGCTCGATCATGGTGGAACTCCACATGGAGGCTGGCCTTCACTGTAGTCCGCGGCATGTGCCGGCGCCGGGACGGGCGGTTGGACCAACGATGCGGAATGTGACCCGCCCTGCGCTTAACGAAAAATTGACGGATGGCGGGTGCGCATCGAGAATGCGCCGCCGCGCATGCTGCGCGGTGTGGACCATCACAGGAAAACAGGAGTTTCAGCATGATCAGGGAATTGCTTCTCGCCACTGCGGTCACTGTTGCCGCCGCACCAGCCATCGCCGGACCCGGCACCGGTTTTCTGGCGATTGAAGCCGGTCGCAGCGACCTGTCGGTCGAGGGCGCCAAGGACAACGACACCGCTGCCGGCCTGCGCGGTGGCTACTACTTCCGCCCGCAGTTCGGCATCGAGGGCTTCGTCACCCGTTATGGCGCCGACACCAGCGGCCCGTGGCGCACCGAGGTGGACGGCATCGGCGTCGGCGTGTTCGGCAAGGCCAACTTCGGCGCCGAGGCCTACACCGGCTTCTACGTCAGTGGTCGTGCGGGCATCGCGCACAACCGCGTCGAGGAGACGCTGCGTGGCGTTGACTCGTGGGACGACACCGATACCAATCCCTATGTCGGCGTCGGTCTGGGCTTCGACTACAGCCCGAACTTCGGCCTGGGCGTGCGTTACGACTACCAGGAACCCAAGGTGGGCGACGTGCGGGTGAAGCTGGAAACGCTGACCGGAAGCGTCGAATACCGCTTCTGAGCACCGCGCTGCGTCCGCGGGACGGCCGCCGCGTGCGGCCGTTCCTGTTTCCGGAAGCCGGACTCAGCCTTCGGCGTTGAACTGGGGCAGCGGCGCCACGGTGTCGTAGCACTCCGATCGGTGGGGGCCTGCAAGCGGTGGGAATTCCAGTGCCCCCGGGGCGACGTGGATGTCGGGCATGCGGTCGAGCAGGTCGCGGATCAGGGTCAGCCGCCCACGGCGCTGGTCGTTGAAGTCCACCATGGTCCAGGGGGCATGGCCGGTATGCGTGGCGCGCAGCATCGCTTCGCGGGCGCGCGTGTAGTCGTCGTAACGCAGGCGCGCCTCGACATCGATCGGCGAGAGCTTCCAGCGTTTGAGCGGATCGTGCAGACGTTCGGCGAAGCGGCGTTCCTGTTCGGCCTGGTCGCAGCCCAGCCAGTACTTGAACAGCAGCACGCCATCGTCGGTAAGCATCTTCTCGAATGCCGGCGCCTGCTCGAGGAACCGCGCCACCTCGGCGTCGCTGGCGTAGCCCATGACCCGTTCGACGCCGGCGCGGTTGTACCAGCTGCGGTCGAACAGCACGATCTCGCCGGCGGCGGGCAGGTGCGGCACGTAGCGCTGGAAATACCACTGCGTGCGTTCGCGATCGCTGGGCGCGGGCAGGGCGACCACATGGCACTGGCGCGGGTTGAGGTGCTGCGCGATCGCCTTGATCACGCCACCCTTGCCCGCCGTGTCGCGACCTTCGAAGATCACCAGTACGCGCTGCCCGCATTCCTTCGCCCAGCGCGCCATGTCGACCAGCTCCACCTGCATCGGCTCGAGGGCGGCGTCGTAGGCCTTGCGCTTCAGCTTCTTCATACGGGCTCCGTCACTCGCGCAGGCGCGGGCGCAGGGTCGCTAGGCTGCAGGGTCGCGTGCGCGCATCCAGCTGGTCGCGGATGATCCGCTCCCACGCGGTGCGGCAGGCCGAGGTGGAGCCGGGCAGGCAGAACACGAAAGTGCCGTTGGCGAGCCCGGCGAAGGCGCGCGACTGCAGTGACGCGGTGCCGATCTCGTCGAAGCTGATCGCGCGGAACAGTTCGCCGAAGCCGGGCATCTGCTTGTCGAGCAGCGGCAGCAACGCTTCGGGGGTGGAGTCGCGACCGGTAAACCCGGTGCCGCCGGTTACCAGCACGCCATCGATATCCGCATCGGCAATCCATTGCGACACCGTCGCACGCAACCGGTAGCGATCGTCGGGCAACAGTTCACGTGCGGCGAGGCGATGGCCGGCGGCTGCGATCGCCCCGGCGAGGTAATCCCCGGAACGGTCGTCGGTCGGCGTGCGGCTGTCGGAGACCGTCAGCACGCAGATCGACAGCGGGATGAATCCGTCGGATGCACTCATGCGCGCAGGGTAGCCATGCGGGTGTGAGCACGGAAGCGGCCATCGCCGGAATGTGCCTGCACGTGAGGGCGTGCATCAGGGTCGGTTGCGCACGCGCGCCGTGCGCGGTGGGCTTCAGCCGGCAGCGAGCGACAGCGGAGCCGGCGGATCGCCACGCCGCTGGCGCTCGACCATCGCCGTCACGATGCCTGCGAAGTCGGTCGCAAAGCCGCCCATGTCGAACAGGCCGGAGCGCTCACGCAGGGTCGCCACGCGGTGGCGCAGTGCAGCCAGGCGCGGCGGGTCGTTGCCGAGCGCAGTGGCCAGCGCGACGAAGGCCGCATCGTCATCGACGTTGAGCTCATCCATGCCGAGATGGTGGTTAAGGCTGGCCGCCACGCGCGCGGCGAATGTGGCGCCCGGCCGGGTCAGCACCGGGCAGCCCGCCCACAGCGCATCCGACGCGGTGGTGTGCGCGTTGTAGGGATTGCAGTCGAGGAACAGGTCGGCCAGTTGCAGGCGGGCGAGGTAGGTGGCCTGCGGCTGCTTGGGCATGAACACCAGCCGGTCCGGATCGATGCCGTCGGCCTCGGCGGCCTCGCGCAGGCGGCGGTCGGCCTCGCCGGGGCCCGAGAGCAGCCACAGCACGCTGCCCGGCACCTGGCGCAGCACCGCCATCAGCCGCGCGAACGATGCGGGATTGAGCTTGTAGCTGTTGTTGAAACAGCAGAACACGATGCCGGTCTCCGGCAGTCCGCATCCGGCACGTGACGGGGCCGGCGGCACCTCGCGCCGCGTGTCCGAGGGCTGGAAGCAGCGCGGCAGCCACGCCGGCTGCTCGGAGTGGATGGCAAGCTCCGCGGGCAATACGACGCGGTCGGCCAGCACGTAGTCGATCCAGGGCGCACCGCTGGTGCCGGGGTAGGCGAGCCAGTTGACCTGCAGCGGCGCCGGGCGCATCGCCAGCACTTCCGGCCGCCCGCCACCGCCCCAGCCGCGCAGGTCGAACAGCACGTCGAGGTCGGCGTCGCGGATACGCCCGGCGATCTCCGCGTGCGGGCGGTCGGCGACGTCGTGCAGTGCATGCGCCGAGGCCTGCAGCCGGCGGCGGATGATGCTGCCGTCATCGGCATTGAGCGCGAACAGGTGGATGTCCACGCGGTCATGCGCACGCAGCGCCTCGAAGAACGCTGCAGTCAGCAGGCCGGTCGGATGCGCGCCGAAGCCGTTCGACATGAAGCCGACGCGCAGCCTGGCGTCGCTGCGTACCGGCGCGGGTGGCAGGCGCGGGATGTGCGCGGCCACCGCCTCCGCGCGCAACCTCGCGCAGGCGAGTTGTTCGGCGGCATCGGCGTCCTCGCTGAGGAAGGCGAACGGCTCGATCGCTGCATCGCCTGCGGCCACCGCGGTGCGTACCTGCCGCGACAGCGCATCGATACCGCGCCAGTCGCACAGGCGGCGCCGCCAGGCCAGCAGGTAGGCGGCGATCTGCGGGTGTTCCGGTGCCAGTGCGTGCGCGCGTGCATAGGCCTCGTTGGCGGCTTCCGCCTCGCCGGCGTCCTCCAGCGCGTGGCCGAGCCAGACCGCGATCCCGGCGTGGCCGGGCGCGTTCTGCGCGGCGGCGCGCAGCGCCTGCGCCGCCTCGCGATGGCGGCCGAGCATCCACAATCCGCGACCGAGTCGCGCCAGCGCTTCCGGGTGGCCGGGCGCCAGCTGCAACGCGCGCTGTGCCGCGCCCGCCCCGTTGCGGGCATCGCCGGCACCAAGCTCGACATCGGACAGCAGGATCCACGCCATCGCGTCGTCGGGTGCGCGCTGCACGGCGAGGCGGGCTTCGATGCGCGGGTCGGGGCGTTGCTGGGCCATTGGCGGCGCGGATCCGGAAGGGCCGGCCATGCTCGCGTGTCGCGGCTGGCCTGTCACCCGAGGACCCAGGCCGCGGCCAGGCAGCGGCGCTGCATCCGCGCACTGCACCGCAAGGCGTGCGCGAACACACGCTCCCGTGGCGACGTGCGACTCCTGCTTCAGACACATCGCGCGCACGCCCGCGCGACAGCGTCAGCCAGCGTCGGCCAGCCGCGCCAGCTCCTCGGTCTGGTGTTCCTGCAGCAGGCGATCCACCAGCGGCTCGAGCGCGCCCTCGAGCACGTTGGGCAGGTCGTACAGGGTGAGCCCTTCGACCCGGTGGTCGGTGATCCGCCCCTGCGGATAGTTGTAGGTGCGGATGCGCTGGCTGCGGTCGCCGCTGCCGACCTGCAGCTTGCGGCTGGCCGCGGTGGCCGCCGCACGCCGTGCCGCCTCGGCCTCGGCCAGCATCGCGCGCAGGCGCTTCATGGCCTTGTCGCGGTTGGCGTGCTGGCTGCGCTCGGTCTGCGACTCCACCACCAGCCCACTGGGCACGTGGGTGATGCGGATGGCGGAATCGGTCTTGTTGACGTGCTGGCCGCCGGCGCCCGAGGAGCGGAAGGTGTCGACCTTGAGGTCGGCGGGGTTGAGTTCGATCGGCTCGCCGTCCTCTTCCACCGGGATGATCGCCACCGTCGCCGCGGAGGTATGGATGCGGCCCTGCGATTCGGTCTCCGGCACGCGCTGCACGCGGTGGGTGCCGGATTCGAACTTCAGCCGCGCATACGCGCCTGCGCCCTCGACGCGGGCGACCACCTCGCGGAAACCGCCGTGTTCGCCCGGGCTTGCCGACTCCACCTCGACACGCCAGCCCTGGCGCTCGGCGTAGCGCGTGTACATGCGGAACAGGTCGCCGGCGAAGATCGCCGCCTCGTCGCCACCGGTGCCGGCGCGGATCTCCAGGTACAGGCCGCCCTCGTCGCGTGCATCGCGCGGCACCAGCAGCGCCATGAGTTCGGCATCGAGCGCATCCAGCCGCGCCTGGCTGGCGGCGATCTCCTCGTCGGCCAGCGCAGAAAGCTCGGGGTCGTCGCGTAGCGCCAGCGCGCCGTCGAGGTCGGCACGCGCCTGCTGTTCGGCGGCGAGCGCGGTGGACAGTGGTTCGAGCTGCGAGAACTCGCGCGAGAGGGCGCGGAAGCGTTGCGGGTCGCCCGCGATGCCGGGATCGGCCAGCAGCCGTTCCAGTTCCTCGCGTCGCTCGGCCAGCGCCTCAAGCTTGCGGCGCAGGGTCGGCAGCATCGGCTATGGAGTCGGGGACAGTGGCGGACGGATCCGCCGGGCGCAGTGCGCGTTCGATCGCGCGTGCGAGTTCGGGATTGCCGCTGGCCGCGGTCTCGCGCACCGCGGCGGTGGGCAGGTGCAGCAGGCGGTTGGTGAGGCTGTGGGCCAGGTGCTCCAGCACCGCTTCCGGATCCCTGCCGGCGGCGAGCTGCTGGCGCGCGCGGGCCAGCGCTTCGCTGCGCGCCTGCTCGCCGTGTTCGCGCAGCAGCCGCAGCGGCGCATTGAACGCGCTGGCGGCCAGCACCTCGTGGTAGCGCGTGACCTGCAGGTCGATGATCGCCTCGGCGGCGTCGGCCGCCTCGCGGCGGTTGCGACGGTTGTCCTCCACCGCGCGCTCGAGGTCGTCGACGGTGTAGAGGTAGGCGTCCTTGAGTTCGGCCACGTCGGGCGCGATGTCGCGCGGCACGGCCAGGTCCATCAGCAGCATCGGCTTGTGCCGGCGCGCACGCAGGGCGGCGTCGACCTGGGCACGGTGCAGGATCGGCTCGCGGCTGGCGGTGGCGGAGAACACCAGGTCGGCCTGCGACAGGTGGCGATCCAGTTCCTCCAGTGGCAGCGCCACGCCACCGTGGCGCGAGGCCAGCGCCTGCGCATGGGCGAGGGTGCGGTTGGCCACCAGCAGGCGCTGCACGTTGGCCTGCACGAGATGGCGGGCCGCGAGTTCGATGGTTTCGCCGGCGCCGATCAGCAGCACGGTCGATTCCGGCAGGCGGGTGAACGATTCCTGCGCCAACCGCACCGCCAGCGATGCCACCGAGACCGGGCTGTTGCCGATGCGGGTCTCGCTGCGCGCGCGCTTGGCGGTCACGAACGCATGCTGGAACAGCCGGTCGAGTTCGCTGCCGAGCGTGCCCGCCTCGCGGGCGGCGGCCCAGGCCTGCTTCACCTGGCCGAGGATCTGCGGCTCGCCCAGCACCAGTGAATCCAGCCCCGTCGCGACGCGGAACAGGTGCCGCGCGGCGTCGCCGCCCTGGTGGACATAGAGGTAGGCGCTGAGATCGGCGTCGGGTCGCAGCGTCAGCCATTGCGCCAGCGCATGGCCGCCGTCATCGGCCACCGCATACAGCTCGGTGCGGTTGCAGGTGGACAGCAGCGCGGCCTCCCGCACCTGCGGCAACGCGCGCAGCGATCGCAGCGTTTCCGGCAGCACGTGATCGGCAAACGCCACCCGTTCGCGCAGGGCAACCGGCGCGCTCTGGTGGTTGATGCCGAGGGCGAGAAGACTCATGGAAACAGGGACCGCGCGTTCAGGGGCTTGCGATAAGCTTGCTGGCGAACACCGTATTTTACGGTCACCACGCCGCCAATGCCTGACTGGTCCCGTTCAGCCCTGCGCCCCGCCGCCCTGGTCGTCGCTTTTGCGCTGGCAGCGGGCCCGGCCGCCGCGCGTGAGCCGGCGCCGGGCGAACTGCTCGGCGCCACCATGGCGGCCGAGTTCGCACTCCAGGCCGGCCGTCTCGACGAGGCCGCCGACGCCTATCTGCGTGCCGCCCGCGCCGCGCCCGACGATCCGGCGCTGTCCGAGCGCGCGACCCGCATCGCGCTGCTGGCCAACGATGACGAGCGCGCTGGCGAGGCACTGGCGCTGTGGAAGCGGAGTGGGCCATCGACGCTGGCGATGCGCGGCATCGAGGCGACCTGGCTGCTGCGCACCGGGCGCGAGCGCGTCGCCCGCCGCCAGCTCGTGGCCCTGCTGGCCGACCCGGATCCCGCCGGGTGGCGCCACGCGCTGGCCGCGATCAGTGCCGGCCATCGTGAACCCGAAGGCGCGGCGCGGCTGGTCCGGCGCCTGGTGGACGCGGGGGCGATTCCCGACGACCTGCAGGCCTGGCTCGCGTTCGGCGGGCTGTCGCAGCAGCTGGGCGGCGACATTTCCGCGCGCATCCTCGCCGAAGTCATGCAGCGCTTCCCTGACGAGCCCAGGGTGGCGCTGCTGCGCGCATCCAAGCTGCGCACGGATGGCGATCTCGAAGGAGCGCGCGAGGCGCTGGCACGGGTGGAGGACCAGGCGCGCCTGTCGCCGGAACTGCGATTGGCGATCGCCGCCGAGTACGACGCCCTGGGCGCGCCGGCGGAATCGGCGCGGGTGATGGCGATCGGCCCGCAGGACACGCGCAGCTACGGCCTGCGGGCGTCGCTGCTGGTCAAGGCCGAGGACCGCGAAGCGCTGGGAGCCCTGTACGCCGAACTGCGCGAACAGGCGGCGTCGCCGGACCCCGGCTGGCGCCTGATGCTGGGGCAGATCGCCGAATACCTGGAGCGCCACGAGGACGCACTGGAGTGGTACGCCAGCGTGCCCGGCGGTGAACCGCGGCGGGTGGCGCGGCTGCGCACCGCGAAGGTGCTGCACGACCTCGGCCGCCACGACGATGCCTTCGCCGCGCTGCGCGCGCTGCAGGGGGATGCCGCGGTGGACGACGAGCTGCGTCGCGACGCCTATCTGCTCGAGGCCGAGCTGCACAAGGCCGATGACCGCCTGGACGCCGAGGCCGACGCCTATGCGCGCGGACTGGGCGCACATCCCGACGATGGCGCGCTGCTGTATTCGCGCGCCCTGATGTGGGAACGCCGCGACGACATCCCGCGGGCCGAGGCCGACCTGCGCCGCATCCTGGTGATGGAGCCGGAAAACGTCGCCGCGCTCAACGCACTCGGCTACACCCTGGCCGACCGCACCGACCGCTACCGCGAGGCGCTGGAGCTGATCGACCGCGCCCGCGTGGCGGAACCCGACAATGCCGCGATCGTCGACAGCTACGGCTGGGTGCTGCACCGCCTCGGTCGCAACGCCGAAGCGCTGGTGGAGCTGCGCCGCGCGTGGACCCTGATGAGGGATCCGGAGGTCGCCGCCCACGTCGCCCAGGTGCTGTGGGAGATGGGGCGCCAGGACGAGGCGCGCGAATACTTCCGCAAGGCGAAAGAACTCGATCCCGACAACCGCTCGCTGCGCCGCGCGCTCGAGTCCACCGGGGCCGAACCGTGAGCGCGCGCTTCGTCGCCATGGCACTGATGCTGCTGGTGCTGGCCGGCTGCGCCACGACGCGGCAGGTCGCCGCGCCCGCGGCCGCGGTGCTCGAAGGCGCCGAGCTGGACGCCGCGCAGTCGCGGTTGGCAACCCGCGAACAGGCGCTGCGGGCGCAGCCGGCGATCGCCTTCAGCGGCCGCGTCGCGCTGGCCAAGGGCCGCGAGGGCGGCAATGGGCGTATCGAATGGCGCCAGCAGGGTGGCGACTATCGCGTCACCCTGAGCGCCCCGGTGACGCGGCAGAGCTGGAGCCTGGAGAGCGGTGCCGACGGCGGTGCACGTATCGACGGCCTCGACGGCGGGCCGCGCGAAGGGGCCGATGCCGCGCTGCTGGTGCGGGATGCGACCGGGCTGGAAATTCCGGTCGGTGCGCTGGCGGACTGGGCCGCGGGCATGCGTGCCGATCCCGCCCGCTTCGGTGTCGCCGCGGTCGAATACGACGCCAATGGCCAACTGCTGCGCCTGCACCAGGACGGCTGGACCATCGACTATCTCGGCTGGCAGTCCGACGTGGCCGGGGTCGACGGCGGCCTGCCTGCGCGGGTCGATGCGCGGCGCGACGACGCGCGCGTACGCCTGATCGTGGATGCCTGGCAGCTGGGCGACGCGCCCGAGCCGCAATGACGGCGACCGGTGGGCGCGATGCCGGCTGGAGCGCGTGGCCGGCACCGGCCAAGCTCAACCTGTTCCTGCGGATCACCGGCAGGCGTGCGGACGGCTACCACGAGCTGCAGACCGCGTTCCGCCTGCTCGACTGGGGCGACACGGTGTTCCTGCGCATCCGCGCCGACGGCGTGGTGGAGCGCACCGGCGAAACCCTGCCGGGTCTTGATGCGCGCGATGATCTGCTGTTGCGCGCCGCAGAATTGCTGCAAAGATCCGCGAACGTCGTCAAAGGCGTGGATATCCACGTCGAAAAACGGATACCCGCAGGCGGTGGATTCGGCGGCGGCTCATCCGACGCGGCGACCGTACTGCTGGTGCTGAACCGGCTGTGGGGCCTGGGCTGGCCGCGTGATCGCCTGGCCGCGCTTGGCCTGCAACTGGGTGCCGATGTCCCGGTGTTCGTCCACGGCCACAATGCCTGGGCGGAGGGCGTGGGCGAGCGGCTGACGCCGATCCAGCTGCCGCCGGCCTGGTACCTGTTGGTCGATCCGGGGGTGTCCGTGCCGACCGCGGCGCTGTTCGGAGACCCCGAATTGACGCGAAATGCTGCGCCCGCGACAATACCGGACTTCGCTTCGGGTGCTTCGCTCGGCAACGTGTTCGAGCCGGTGCTGCGTCGCCGCGAGCCGGCCGTGGATGCCGCGCTCGTCGCGCTGTCGCAGATCGGCCGCGCGCGGCTGACCGGCACCGGCAGCGGTTGCTTCGTCGAATTCGCCAGCCGCGAGGACGCTGAAGCCGCGCTCGCCGCGCTGCCCGCAGGCCTCAAGGCGTGGGTGGTGGCGGGTGCGGCGCGCTCGCCGCTGCTGGACGTGCTCGAACAGTGATTCCGGGGTCGGGACCAGGACGCCGTTGGTCCGTTCCGATCCTTCCATCAGCCGCGAGGCTGGTCATCCCGGTTCCACAGGGGCGTCGCCAAGTGGTTAAGGCACCGGGTTTTGATCCCGGCATACGCAGGTTCGAATCCTGCCGCCCCTGCCATCGCCGTTCGCGGCGTTTCTTCCCCCATCACCGCCACGGTCAGAGCGGAGCGGAGTCGTCATCATGAAAGAAGATCGCAACCTCCTGATCTTCTCCGGCAATGCCAACAAGCCCCTCGCCCTCTCGGTGTGCCGCGAGCTCGGCACGCGGCTGGGCAAGGCGCTGGTCTCGAAGTTCTCCGACGGCGAAGTGCAGGTCGAGATCGAGGAGAACGTGCGCCGGCAGGAGGTCTACGTCCTGCAGCCGACCTGCGCGCCGAGCGCCGAGCACCTGGTCGAACTGGCGGTCCTCGTCGACGCGCTCAAGCGCGCCAGCGCAGCCAGCGTCACCGCGGTGATCCCGTACTTCGGCTATGCCCGCCAGGACCGCCGCATGCGCTCCTCGCGCGTGCCGATCACCGCCAAGGTGGCGGCGAAGATGATCGGCTCGGTCGGCACCGACCGCGTGCTCACCGTCGACCTGCACGCCGACCAGATCCAGGGCTTCTTCGACATCCCGGTCGACAACGTCTACGCCTCGCCGCTGCTGCTGGCCGACATCTGGCGCGCGCACGGCACCGACAACATGGTGGTGGTGAGCCCGGACGTGGGCGGCGTGGTGCGCGCCCGCGCGATCGCCAAGCGCCTCGACGATGCCGACCTCGCCATCATCGACAAGCGCCGCCCGCGCGCCAACGTGGCCACGGTGATGAACATCATCGGCGACGTGCAGGGCAAGACCTGCGTGCTGGTCGACGACATCGTCGACACCGCCGGCACCCTGTGCGCCGCCGCCTCCGCGCTGAAGGTGAACGGCGCGACCAAGGTCGTGGCCTACTGCACGCATCCGGTGCTGTCGGGCGCGGCGATCGAGAACATCTCGAAGTCGGAACTCGACGAGCTGGTGGTGACCGACACCATCCCGCTGTCGGAAGCCGCGCGCGCCTGTGGGCGGATCCGCCAGCTCAGCGTCGCCGAGCTGCTGGCCGAGACCATCCGGCGCGTCGCCTTCGGCGAATCGGTCAGCTCGCTCTACGTCGACTGACCCCCCCGTTTCCGCCGTGCACGCTTGCGTGCGCGGCATTCGCGGATGCCCCTGGTCGCGGGGGCATCCAACACCGACCGCCACCAGGCGGTCTTCCAACCAGGGTAGTGAATCAACATGTCTACGCATGAAATCAAGGTCGAGCGCCGCGAGGACGGGGGGAAGGGTGCGAGCCGCCGCCTCCGCCACGCCGCGAAGATCCCGGCCATCGTCTACGGCGGGGGCATCGACCCCGTCAATATCCAGCTCGACCACGAGAAGGTCTGGCTGGCCAGCCAGAACGAGTGGTTCTACTCGTCGATCCTCGACCTCAGCCTCGACGGCCAGGTGCAGAAGGTGCTGCTGCGTGACATGCAGCGCCACCCGTACCGCCAGCTGATCATGCACCTGGACTTCCAGCGCGTGAACGAGAACGAGACGATCCGCGCCAGCGTCCCGGTGCACCTGGTCAACGTCGACACGTCGCCGGCCGGCAAGACCGCGGGCGTGGTGGTGACCCAGGAGCTCAACGAGATCGAAGTGCTGTGCCTGCCGGGCAAGCTGCCGGAGAACATCGAGGTCGACCTGGGCAACATGAGCGTCGGTGACACCGTGCACATGTCGGACGTGGTGTTCCCGGAGGGCGTGCAGCCCGCCACCGCCATCGACGAGTCGCACAACCCGGCTGTCGCCGTGGCCCGCCACGCACGCGTGGAAGTCGCCGACGAGACCGAGGAAGGCGCGGAAGGCGACAAGGCCGAGTGACCGGCACGCGGGCGTGGCTGCATGCCGCGCCCGCAGCCTGCGTGATGGAAGGATTGCGTCTCATCGTCGGCCTGGGCAATCCGGGTCGCGACTACGAACGGACCCGGCACAATGCCGGGTTCCGTTTCGTCGATGCCGTCGCCGAGCGTTTCGGCGCGCGCTTTGCGGTCGATGCCAAGCTGTTCGGCGAGACCACGCGGGTCGAGATTGGCGGACAGACGGTCCGGCTGCTCCGGCCGGCCACGTTCATGAACCTCTCCGGCAAGTCGGTGCTGGCCGCACAGCAGTTCTGGAAGATCGAGCCCGAGCAGACCCTGGTCGCGCATGACGAGCTCGACCTGCCGCCGGGCACCGCGCGGCTGAAGTTCGATGGCGGCCACGGCGGGCAGAACGGGTTGCGCGATATCGCGCGCCTGCTCGGCCATGCACGCTTCCACCGGTTGCGGGTGGGCATCGGCCATCCGGGCAGCAAGGACAGGGTGACGCCGTGGGTACTCGGCCGCGCCAGTGCCGACGACGACGTGCTGATCGCGCGTGCGATCGACGATGCGCTCGACGTACTGCCGCTGGCGGTAGAGGGCAATTACATGGATGCGATGACGCGGTTGCATACGGGCAGGCCGTAATTGGTGATTGGTGATTGGTGATTCGTAAGAGCACGACGCCGGCGGCTTCTTCGAATCACCAATCACGAATTACGAATCACGGATTCAACGCCATGGGCATCAAATGCGGCATCGTCGGCCTGCCGAACGTCGGCAAGTCGACCCTCTTCAATGCGCTCACCAAGGCCGGCATCGCCGCGGCCAATTTCCCCTTCTGCACCATCGAACCGAACGTGGGCGTGGTGCCGGTGCCGGACGTGCGCCTCAATGCGCTGGCCGACATCATCAAGCCGCAGAAGGTGGTGCCGACCGCGGTCGAGTTCGTCGACATCGCCGGCCTGGTTGCGGGAGCCGCAAGCGGCGAGGGCCTGGGCAACAAGTTCCTCGCCCACATCCGCGAGGTCGACGCGATCACCCACGTCGTGCGCTGCTTCGAGAACCCGGACGTCATCCACGTCAACAACCGGGTGGATCCGATCGCCGACATCGAGACGATCGACACCGAGCTGGCGCTGGCCGATCTCGATTCGGTCGAACGTGCGCTGCAGCGCGCCGAGCGTTCGGCCAAGACCGGCGACAAGGAATCGAAGGCGCGTGCCGAGGTGCTCGGCCGCGTGCAGAAGGGGCTGGCCGACGGCCAGCCGGTGCGCGCGCTGGCACTGTCCGACGACGACCGCGCGGCGATCCGCGACCTGTTCCTGCTCACCGCCAAGCCGGTGCTCTACATCGCCAACGTGCTCGAGGACGGCTTCGAGAACAATCCGCACCTCGACGCCGTGCGTGCACGCGCGGCCGGCGAGGGCGCCGAGGTCGTGCCGGTGTCGGCGGCGATCGAGGAGGAGCTGTCGCAGCTCGAGGATGTCGACCGCGATGCGTTCCTGACCGACCTGGGCCTCGACGAGCCGGGCCTCAACCGGGTGATCCGTGCCGCCTACGGCCTGCTCGACCTGCAGACGTATTTCACCGCCGGGGTCAAGGAAGTGCGCGCGTGGACGGTGAAGATCGGCGCGACCGCGCCGCAGGCCGCGGCGGTGATCCACACCGATTTCGAAAAGGGCTTCATCCGCGCCGAAGTGGTCGGCTATGACGACTTCATCCGCTACAACGGCGAGTCCGGCGCCAAGGAAGCGGGCAAGTGGCGGCTGGAAGGCAAGGAGTACATCGTCAAGGACGGCGACGTCATGCACTTCCGCTTCAACGTCTGACGAGGCCCCGGCCAACGGCCCGGGTGCGGTCGTGTCGCGCAGGGCCGTGCGTCTCGTGCCCGCGGCGTACCGCACGACATCGCCGGCGCGATGCGCGCGATCGACACCGAGGCGAAAAACTTGTCCGGACAGGCTGTACAGGCGTTGACAGCCCCGGGGTGGCAGTCCAGAATTGCGGGCTCTGTTCTGGCCTTCGGGCCGGTTCCGGAGGGATACCCAAGCGGCCAACGGGGGCAGACTGTAAATCTGCTGGCTTACGCCTTCGGTGGTTCGAATCCACCTCCCTCCACCACGTTGCAGATGGCGGTCCGGTGGCAAGGTCCGCGACAGTTTCAACCGCAGGCAGTCCATCGCGTGCGGGGTGTGTGGCTCCGCAGTCGGCGGGAGTAGTTCAATGGTAGAACCTCAGCCTTCCAAGCTGATGGTGCGGGTTCGATTCCCGTCTCCCGCTCCATTGACGCTTCGCGGCAGCAGCGCCATCACCATCGGGTTTTACCAAGGCGCAGGAAGCGCCGGGGCGGCGCCGGAAGCGTCGCGCAGGGCAGGAAGGAGCGGGAAACCCGTGCTCACGTAGCTCAGTCGGTAGAGCACCTCCTTGGTAAGGAGGAGGTCGAAGGTTCGATTCCTTTCGTGAGCACCACTTTTCGCAATCCCAGATTTCAACCGATCAATTCAACCGTTCAATCGAGATTCCAATCATGGCCAAGGGCAAGTTCGAGCGCACCAAGCCCCACGTGAACGTGGGCACGATCGGTCACGTCGACCACGGCAAGACGACGCTGACGGCGGCGCTGACGAAGGTGGGCGCGGAGCGTTTCGGCGGCGAGTTCCACGCCTACGACGCGATCGACAAGGCGCCTGAGGAAAAGGCCCGCGGCATCACGATCTCGACCTCGCACGTGGAATACGAGAGCCCGACGCGCCACTACGCGCACGTCGACTGCCCGGGCCACGCCGACTACGTCAAGAACATGATCACCGGTGCGGCGCAGATGGACGGCGCGATCCTGGTGTGCTCGGCCGCGGACGGCCCGATGCCGCAGACGCGCGAGCACATCCTGCTCGCGCGCCAGGTCGGCGTGCCGTACATCGTGGTGTTCCTGAACAAGGCCGACATGGTCGACGACGCCGAGCTGCTCGAGCTGGTCGAGATGGAAGTGCGCGAGCTGCTGTCGAAGTACGACTTCCCCGGCGACGACACCCCGATCATCCACGGGTCGGCACTGAAGGCGCTGGAAGGCGACCAGTCCGACATCGGCGTGCCGGCGATCATCAAGCTGGTCGAGGCGCTCGACACCTGGATCCCGGAGCCGGAGCGCGACATCGACAAGACGTTCCTGATGCCGGTCGAGGACGTGTTCTCGATCTCGGGCCGCGGCACGGTGGTGACCGGGCGCATCGAGCGCGGCGTGATCAAGGTGGGCGAGGAAATCGAGATCGTCGGTATCCGCGCCACCCAGAAGACGACCGTCACCGGCGTCGAGATGTTCCGCAAGCTGCTCGACCAGGGCCAGGCGGGCGACAACGCCGGTCTGCTGCTGCGCGGCACCAAGCGTGACGACGTCGAGCGCGGCCAGGTGCTGTGCAAGCCGGGTTCGATCAAGCCGCACACCGACTTCGAAGCCGAGGTCTACGTGCTGTCGAAGGACGAGGGTGGCCGCCACACGCCGTTCTTCAAGGGCTACCGTCCGCAGTTCTACTTCCGCACCACCGACATCACCGGTGCCTGTGAGCTGCCGGAAGGCACCGAGATGGTGATGCCGGGCGACAACGTGAAGATGGTGGTCTCGCTGATCAACCCGATCGCGATGGACGAAGGCCTGCGTTTCGCGATCCGCGAAGGCGGCCGCACCGTCGGCGCCGGCGTCGTCGCCAAGATCATCAAGTAAGCTGCAGGGGTGGAATCGTCACAGGCGATTCCACCGCTTCGCCGCAGCCAGCGAGGCGGGCCGGAACCCCGGTCCGCCTTCGTCGTCTAAGGACGGTGCGGCGACACTGTTTCAACCGATACACGCCAGTAGCTCAATTGGCAGAGCAGCGGTCTCCAAAACCGCAGGTTGGGGGTTCGAGTCCCTCCTGGCGTGCCAGACAGGCGGATCCGCCCGCACATGACCGACCCACCGGGTCGGCACGACCACAGCAGCGAAGCCCCGAGTGAACAGCCGAGTCGAACAATCCAAGACCGCTTCCGCCGCCGACATCGTCAAGTACGCGGTGTCGATCCTGCTGGTGGTGGCCGGCCTGTTCGCGTTCTACTGGTTCGCCGGGCAGTGGCCGGCCTTTGCGCGGATCCTGGCCGTGGTCGCCGGCGTCGCTGCCGGTGTCGCGGTTTTCATGGTGTCCACGACCAGGGGCGCGCAAACCCGCGAGTTCCTGGCCGAGACCCGCTTCGAGCTGCGCAAGGTGGTCTGGCCGACCCGCCAGGAAGCCATGCGCATGACCTGGGTGGTGATCATCGCAGTGATCATCATCGCGCTGGTGCTCGCGGGCTTCGATACCGTCATCCAGTGGCTGCTGCGGCTGTTTCTGGGGCACTGAGGAGTTGACGAGCTGATGGAAACCCAAGCCGACAAGCGTTGGTACGTGGTGCATGCCTATTCCGGCTTCGAGAAGTCGGTGGCGCAGGCGCTGCGCGACCGCATCGTCCGTGCCGAGATGCAGGAAAAGTTCGGCGACGTGCTGGTGCCGACCGAAGAGATCGTCGAGATGCGTTCCGGCCAGAAGCGCCGTTCCGAGCGCAAGTTCTTCCCGGGCTACGTGCTGGTGCAGATCGCCACCCATGACGAGGCGGGCATCCCGCGCATCGACAGCGAGAGCTGGCACCTGGTGAAGGAAACCCCGAAGGTGATGGGGTTCATCGGCGGGACCGCCGCGCAGCCGCTGCCGATCCGCGATGACGAGGCCGATGCGATCCTGCAGCGCGTGCAGGACGGCGTCGAGAAGCCGCGTCCGAAGGTGCTGTTCGAGGCGGGCCAGATGGTCCGCGTGGTCGACGGGCCGTTCAACGACTTCAACGGCGTGGTCGAGGAAGTCAACTACGAGAAGAGCCGCCTGCGCGTCGCTGTGCTGATCTTCGGCCGCTCGACGCCGGTGGAACTCGAATTCGGCCAGGTCGAGAAGGCCTGAACCCGCGCCACCGCCTGCACTGGCGGTGGCTTTGCAACCTGCTATACTGCGCGGCTCCCTGTCCGGTCGAGCCGGGCATCCGTATTGGCCACCCCGCAGGTGGCCCTTCGTGTGAGTGGCACGGCGACGCCGGGACGCGTGCCACTCCTGACCGACATGATCCCGGCCCGATGGGGAGCCTTCACAGGCGCTTGCACCCGGAGAGAACAGTCAGATGGCAAAGAAAGTCGTCGGTTACATCAAGCTGCAGGTGAAGGCCGGTCAGGCCAACCCCTCGCCGCCGGTCGGCCCCGCGCTGGGCCAGCGCGGCCTGAACATCATGGAATTCTGCAAGGCGTTCAATGCCGCCACGCAGAAGATGGAGCCGGGCCTGCCGGTGCCGGTGATCATCACGGCCTATTCGGACCGTACGTTCACCTTCATCACCAAGAGCACCCCTGCCGCCGTGCTGCTCAAGAAGGCCGCTGGCGTGACCTCGGGCTCCAAGCGCCCGAACACCGAGAAGGTGGGCAAGGTCACCCGCAAGCAGCTCGAGGAGATCGCCAAGACCAAGGAAGCCGACCTGACGGCAGCCGAACTGGAAGCGGCGGTGCGCACGATCGCGGGCTCGGCCCGCAGCATGGGCCTGACGGTGGAGGGCTAAGACATGGCAAAGCAGACCAAGCGCCAGAAGGCAGTTGCCGCCGCGGTCCAGCCGGGCAAGGCATACGGCATCGACGACGCGCTGAAGATCGTCAAGGATCTCAGCACGGCGAAGTTCAACGAAGCAGTCGACGTGGCGGTGCGCCTCGGCGTCGACGCGCGCAAGTCGGACCAGCAGGTCCGTGGTTCGACCGTGCTGCCGGAAGGCACCGGCAAGACCGTGCGCGTGGCGGTGTTCGCGCCGGCCGGCGCCAAGGCCGACGAGGCCCTGGCCGCGGGTGCCGATGCGGTCGGCATGGATGATCTCGCCGAGAAGATGCAGGGCGGCGACCTGAGCTACGACGTGGTCATCGCCACCCCGGACGCCATGCGCGTCGTCGGCAAGCTCGGCACGCTGCTGGGCCCGCGCGGCCTGATGCCGAACCCGAAGGTCGGCACCGTGTCCCCGAACCCGGGCGAAGCGGTGAAGAACGCCAAGGGCGGCCAGGTGCGTTACCGCACCGACAAGGCCGGCATCATCCACTGCACCATCGGCAAGGCCGACTTCGACGCCGAGCGCCTGAAGACCAACCTGCAGGCCCTGCTTGCGGACCTGGTCAAGGCCAAGCCGGCCACGTCCAAGGGCCAGTACCTGCAGAAGATCTCGGTCAGCTCGACGATGGGCCCCGGCGTTGCCGTGGACCAGGGTTCGCTCGCGCTGAAGTGATGTTCCGGGGTGGCGCCTCCGGGCGCCGCCTGTTCCACCAATTTTGAGGGCTTCGCAAACGGACTCCGGTCCCGGCGCGGCGCCGTCAAAGACCGCAGGCGCGGTCGACGATGCAACGGCGACGGGCATGGACGCTCGACTGGCAATGGAATCGCCGCCGCTGCAGCGCGGACCGCTTAATCCTGTGCATGCGCAAGCATCGCGGGCCTGCGTAGATGGTCGCCGACCCTCTGGAATTCATGCTGGTTTCGAATCCGGAAAAAGGCTGCCACCCGGAAGGCCATTCGGCCGTCCCGGCATCGATGGACCGGTGCCGCTCATGGACCGTCCGCGGCAGGAGCCGCAGGCGGAGTTGAAGTACGGAGGAGTGCAATGGCTCTCAATCTGAACCAGAAGAAGGAAGTCGTTGCCGAACTGGCCGAGGTCGCCGCATCGGCGCACTCGCTGGTCGCCGCCGAGTATCTGGGTCTTACGGTCGCTCAGCTGACCGACCTGCGCAAGAAGGCGCGCGAGAACGGGGTCTACCTCAAGGTAGTCAAGAACACCCTCGTTTCGCGTGCAGTGGCCGACACCGATTACGCCGTCATCGCCGACGAGCTGACCGGTCCGCTGCTGTATGCCTTCTCGAAGGAAGACCCCGGTGCCGCCGGCCGCCTCATCAAGGACTTCGCCAAGACCGCTGACAAGCTGAAGCCGCGCCTGGTCGCGGTTGGTGGACAGAAGTACCCGGGCACCCATGTGGATGTCCTGGCTTCGCTGCCGACCCGCGAACAGGCACTGGCCATGCTGGTCGGCATGATGGCCCAGCCGGCCACCATGCTTGCCCGCGTCCTGGCCGAGCCCGCCGCCTCGACCGCCCGCGTGATCAACGCGGTCGGCCAGGCCAAGGCCGCCTGAAGTCACTGATGGATGCCGCATTCGGTACGCATCCAGTCATCTAGCCGTTTCGAAACCAGTCAATCAAGGTAATCACAATGTCCCTTTCCAACGAAGAAATCCTGGAAGCCATCGGCAGCAAGTCCCTCGTCGAGGTGATGGAGCTGGTCAAGGCGTTCGAAGAGAAGTTCGGCGTGTCCGCTGCCGCTCCGGTCGCCGTGGCCGCTGGCCCGGCCGCTGGCCCGGCTGCCGCCGTTGAGGAGCAGACCGAGTTCACCGTCGTCCTGAAGGCCGCCGGCGAGAAGAAGGTCGAGGTCATCAAGGTCGTCCGCGCCATCACCGGCCTGGGCCTGAAGGAAGCCAAGGACCTGGTCGAAGGCGCCCCGAAGGACGTGAAGGAAGGCGTCTCGAAGGACGAAGCCGAGAAGCTGAAGAAGGACCTCGAGGCCGCCGGCGCCGCCGTCGAGCTGAAGTAAGCGGTCCTTGCGTCGCCCGACCCGTTCAGGCGACCACCGAGGCCGGGGGCGAAAGCCCCCGGCCTTTGGCCGTTGCTGCAATAGCGCTGATTGGTGATTGGTGATTGGTGATTCGAGGGGCTGCGGCCCTGCTTTGGCGAATCACCAATCACGAATCCCGAGTCACGGTTTTCAAGCAAGTCGCCATTCGGAAGTAGCGGGAGAAGGCGTGCTGGTGCCGGCAATACCAGCAACTTCCGACTGGCGGTTTCCCCCGGGGCCATCGACGCGATGGTCTGTCCCCAGGGCTGCGGACGCGCAGCCCGTAGAGCCAAAGGCGGTCATACCTCATGACGACTACGTATTCCTTTACCGAGAAGAAGCGGATCCGCAAGGACTTCGGCAAGCGCCGGAGCATCCTCGAGGTGCCCTTCCTGCTCGCGATCCAGGTCGACTCGTACCGCGAGTTCCTGCAGGCAGACATCGACCCCGCCAAGCGCGAGGACCGCGGCCTGCACGCCGCGCTGAAGTCTGTGTTCCCGATCGTCAGCTACAACGGCTATGCCGCGCTGGAGTACGTCGGCTACAAGCTCGGCGAGCCGGTGTTCGACGAGCGTGAGTGCCGCAACCGCGGCCTCAGCTACGGCGCCCCGCTGCGCGTGACCGTGCGCCTGGTGATCTACGACCGCGAGTCGTCGTCGAAGGCCATCAAGTACGTGAAGGAGCAGGAGGTCTACATGGGCGAGATCCCGCTCATGACCGGCAACGGCACCTTCATCGTCAACGGCACCGAGCGCGTCATCGTCTCCCAGCTGCACCGCTCGCCGGGCGTGTTCTTCGACCACGACCGTGGCAAGACCCACAGCTCGGGCAAGCTGCTGTACTCGGCGCGCATCATTCCCTACCGCGGTTCGTGGCTCGACTTCGAGTTCGATCCCAAGGACGCGCTGTTCACCCGTATCGACCGTCGCCGCAAGCTGCCGGTGTCGATCCTGCTGCGCGCGCTGGGCTACTCCAACGAGGAGATGCTCAACGAGTTCTTCGAGGTCAACACCTTCCACGTCCTGCCGGAAGGCGACGGCGTGCAGCTCGAGCTCGTGCCCGAGCGCCTGCGTGGCGAGACCCTGGACTTCGACCTGGCCGATGGCGACACCGTCATCGTCGAGGCGGGCCGCCGCATCACCGCGCGCCACGTGCGCCAGCTCGAGGCCTCGGGCATCTCCGCGCTGGCGGTGCCGGACGAATACCTGCTCGGCCGCATCCTCTCGCATGACGTGGTCGACGCCGCCAGCGGCGAGCTGCTGGCCACCGCCAACGACGAGATCACCGACGAGCAGCTCGCCGCGTTCCGCAAGGCCGGCATCGACGCCATCGGCACGCTGTGGGTCAACGACCTCGACCGCGGCCCGTACCTGTCCAACACCCTGCGCATCGACCCGACCAAGACCCAGCTCGAGGCCCTGGTCGAGATCTACCGCATGATGCGTCCCGGCGAGCCGCCGACCAAGGATGCCGCGCAGAACCTGTTCCACAACCTGTTCTTCACCTTCGAGCGCTACGACCTTTCGGGCGTGGGCCGGATGAAGTTCAACCGCCGCCTCGGCCGCAAGGAAACCGAAGGCGCGTCGGTGCTGTACGACGCCAAGTACTTTGCCGACCGCAAGGACGAGGATTCCGCGCGCCTGCGCGAGGCGAACGGAGACAGCTCCGACATCCTCGACGTGATCCGCGTGCTGACCGAGATCCGCAACGGCCGCGGCGGCGTCGACGACATCGACCACCTGGGTAACCGCCGCGTGCGTTCGGTCGGCGAAATGGCCGAGAACGTGTTCCGCGTGGGCCTGGGTCCGCGTCGAGCGCGCCGTGCGCGAGCGCCTGACGATGGCCGAGGCCGATGGCCTGACCCCGCAGGAGCTCATCAACGCCAAGCCGGTCGCGGCCGCGGTGAAGGAGTTCTTCGGCTCCTCGCAGCTGTCGCAGTTCATGGACCAGAACAACCCGCTGTCGGAAGTCACCCACAAGCGCCGCGTCTCCGCGCTTGGTCCGGGCGGCCTGACCCGCGAGCGTGCCGGCTTCGAGGTGCGCGACGTGCACCCGACCCATTACGGCCGCGTCTGCACCATCGAAACCCCGGAAGGCCCGAACATCGGCCTGATCAACTCGCTGGCGGTGTTCGCCCGCACCAACCGCTACGGCTTCCTCGAGACGCCGTACCGCCGCGTGGTGGAAGGCAAGGTCACCGACGAGATCGAGTTCCTGTCGGCGATCGAGGAGAACGAGTACGTCATCGCCCAGGCCAACGCGCCGCAGGACGATGATGGCCGCCTCAGCGAGCAGTTCGTCGACGTGCGCTACCAGGGCGAGTCGCTGCTCAAGCCGCCGGCGGAAGTCCACTTCATGGACGTGTCGCCGATGCAGACCGTGTCGGTGGCGGCGGCGCTGGTGCCGTTCCTCGAGCACGACGACGCCAACCGCGCGCTGATGGGCGCCAACATGCAGCGCCAGGCCGTGCCGACGCTGCGTGCGCAGAAGCCGCTGGTCGGCACCGGCATCGAGCGTGCGGTGGCACGCGACTCGGGCGTGACCGTCAACGCGCGCCGTGGTGGCGTGGTCGAGCAGGTCGACGCGGGCCGCATCGTGGTCAAGGCGCACGAGAGCGAGATCTCCGGCGAGACCGATGCCGGCGTCGACATCTACAACCTGATCAAGTACACGCGCTCCAACCAGAACACCTGCATCAACCAGCGTCCGCTGGTGGTAGTGGGTGACGTGATCGCGCGCGGCGACGTGCTGGCCGACGGCCCGTCGACCGACATCGGCGAACTGGCCCTGGGCCAGAACATGCTGGTCGCGTTCATGCCGTGGAACGGCTACAACTTCGAGGACTCGATCCTGCTGTCGGAGCGCGTCGTCAAGGAAGACCGCTACACGACGATCCATATCGAAGAGCTGACCGCGGTCGCGCGTGACACCAAGCTCGGTCCGGAGGAAATCTCCGCCGACATCCCCAACGTCTCCGAGCAGGCATTGAACCGCCTCGACGAGTCGGGCGTGGTGTACATCGGTGCGGAAGTGCGCGCCGGCGACATCATGGTCGGCAAGGTCACGCCGAAGGGCGAGAGCCAGCTGACCCCGGAAGAGAAGCTGCTGCGCGCGATCTTCGGCGAGAAGGCGTCCGACGTGAAGGACAGCTCGCTGCGCGTGCCGCCGGGCATGGACGGCACCGTCATCGACGTGCAGGTCTTCACCCGCGACGGCATCGAGAAGGACAAGCGTGCGCGCCAGATCGAAGAGAGCGAGATCAAGCGCGTCAAGAAGGACTTCGACGACCAGTTCCGCATCCTCGAGGGTGCGATCTACGCGCGCCTGAAGTCGCAGCTGGTCGGCAAGGTCGCCAACGGCGGCGCCGGCCTGAAGAAGGGCGACACCGTCACCGAGGCGGTGCTCGACGGCCTGAAGCGCACCGACTGGTTCGCGCTGCGGATGAAGGACGCCGAAGCAGTCGAGGCGATCGAGCGTGCGCAGATGCAGATCGATGCGCACCGCAAGGAGTTCGACCGCCGGTTCGAGGACAAGCGCGGCAAGATCACCCAGGGCGATGACCTTGCCCCGGGCGTGCTGAAGATGGTCAAGGTGTTCCTGGCGGTGAAGCGCCGCATCCAGCCGGGCGACAAGATGGCCGGCCGCCACGGCAACAAGGGCGTGGTGTCCAACATCGTGCCGGTGCAGGACATGCCGTACATGGCCGATGGCCAGACCGTGGACATCGTGCTGAACCCGCTGGGCGTGCCGTCGCGCATGAACATCGGCCAGATCCTGGAGGTCCACCTCGGGTGGGCGGCCAAGGGGCTGGGCGAGAAGATCCAGCGCATGCTCGACGCACAGGCCGCGGTGAAGGACCTGCGCACGTTCCTCGACCAGATCTACAACCACGACAACGAGCTGACCGGTCAGCGCGTCGACCTGACCCAGTTCAGCGACGAGGAGCTGCTGGCGCTGGCGAAGAACCTCACCGACGGCGTGCCGATGGCGACGCCGGTGTTCGACGGTGCGGCCGAGACCGAGATCAAGAAGATGCTCGAGCTCGCCGACCTTCCGGTGAGCGGCCAGACCCAGCTGTTCGACGGCCGTACCGGCGAAGGGTTCGAGCGCAAGGTGACCGTGGGCTACATGCACATGCTCAAGCTCAACCACCTGGTCGACGACAAGATGCACGCGCGTTCGACCGGCCCGTACTCGCTCGTCACCCAGCAGCCGCTGGGCGGCAAGGCGCAGTTCGGCGGTCAGCGGTTCGGCGAAATGGAAGTCTGGGCGCTGGAAGCCTACGGCGCGGCCTACACCCTGCAGGAAATGCTGACGGTGAAGTCCGACGACGTGCAGGGCCGCAACCAGATGTACAAGAACATCGTCGACGGCGAGCACGAAATGGTTGCCGGCATGCCCGAGTCGTTCAACGTGCTGGTCAAGGAAATCCGTTCGCTCGCGATCAACATGGAGCTGGAAGAGAACTGAGGACGCAGCCCGGGGCAGGGCGCGCACGACGCGCCCGCCACGGGTGAGCACCAAAGCCACGTCCCCGATTCCCGTTCCCGGAGAAACTCATGAAAGACCTTCTGAACCTGTTCAACCAGCAGCGCCCCGCGCTCGATTTCGACGCGATCAAGATCGCGCTGGCATCGCCGGACATGATCCGTTCGTGGTCCTACGGCGAAGTGAAGAAGCCCGAGACCATCAACTACCGCACCTTCAAGCCCGAGCGTGACGGCCTGTTCTGCGCGTCCATCTTCGGCCCGGTGAAGGACTACGAGTGCCTGTGCGGCAAGTACAAGCGCATGAAGCACCGCGGCGTGGTGTGCGAGAAGTGCGGCACGGAAGTGACGCTGGCCAAGGTGCGCCGCGAGCGCATGGGCCACATCGACCTCGCCAGCCCGACCGCGCACATCTGGTTCCTGAAGTCGCTGCCGTCGCGCATTGGCCTGATGCTGGACATGACGCTGCGTGACATCGAGCGCATCCTCTATTTCGAGGCGTTCGTGGTCACCGAGCCGGGCCTGACCCCGCTCGAGCGCGGCCAGCTGCTCAACGAAGAGCAGTTCCTGCAGATGCGCCAGGAGCACGGCGACGACTTCGACGCCGCGATGGGCGCCGAGGCCGTGTACGACCTGCTGCGCACGATCGACCTGCAGGCCGAGATGGTGAAGCTCAAGGAAGACATCGCCAGCACCGGTTCGGAAACCAAGCTCAAGCGCCTCACCAAGCGCATCAAGCTGGTGGAGGCGTTCGTCGAGTCCGGCAACCGTCCCGAGTGGATGATCATGACGGTGCTGCCGGTGCTTCCGCCGGACCTGCGTCCGCTGGTGCCGCTGGACGGTGGCCGCTTCGCCACGTCGGACCTCAACGACCTGTACCGCCGCGTCATCAACCGCAACAACCGCCTGCGCCGCCTGCTCGAACTCAACGCGCCCGACATCATCGTGCGCAACGAGAAGCGCATGCTGCAGGAATCGGTCGATGCGTTGATGGACAACGGCCGCCGTGGCCGCGCCATCACCGGCACCAACAAGCGCCCGCTGAAGTCGCTGGCCGACATGATCAAGGGCAAGCAGGGCCGTTTCCGCCAGAACCTGCTCGGCAAGCGCGTCGACTACTCGGGCCGTTCGGTCATCGTGGTCGGCCCGACGCTGCGCCTGCACGAGTGCGGCCTGCCGAAGAAGATGGCGCTGGAACTGTTCAAGCCCTTCATCTTCTCCAAGCTGCAGCGCCGTGGCCTCGCCACGACGATCAAGGCCGCCAAGAAGCTGGTCGAGCGCGAAGAGGCGGAAGTCTGGGACATCCTGGAAGAAGTCATCCGCGAGCACCCGGTGCTGCTCAACCGCGCGCCGACCCTGCACCGCCTGGGCATCCAGGCGTTCGAGCCGGTGCTGATCGAGGGCAAGGCCATCCAGCTGCACCCGCTGGTCTGCACCGCGTTCAACGCCGACTTCGACGGCGACCAGATGGCCGTCCACGTGCCGCTCTCGCTGGAAGCCCAGCTGGAAGCGCGCGCGCTGATGATGTCGACCAACAACATCCTGTCGCCGGCGAACGGCGAGCCGATCATCGTGCCGTCGCAGGACGTGGTGCTCGGCCTGTACTACATGACCCGCGCGCTGGAGAACAAGGCGGGCGAAGGCATGGCGTTCGCCAACGTCGCCGAGGTCAAGCGCGCCTACGACAACCGCGTCGTCGAGCTGCACGCCAAGGTCAAGGTCCGCATCGCCGAGACCGTGATCGACGAGGAAGGCAACCGCGAGAAGCGCACGTCGATCGTGGACACCACGGTGGGCCGCGCGCTGCTGGCCGAGATCCTGCCGGACGGCCTGCCGTTCGCGCTGGCCAACACCGAGCTCAGCAAGAAGAACATCTCGCGGCTGATCAACTCCTGCTACCGCCAGCTGGGCCTGAAGGACACGGTCGTGTTCGCCGACAAGCTGATGTACACCGGCTTCGCGTTCGCAACGCGCGCCGGCGTGTCGATCGGCATCGACGACATGACCATCCCGGCCGAGAAGAAGGACATCCTGGCCGAGGCCGAAACCGAGGTGCTGGAGATCCAGCAGCAGTACCAGTCCGGCCTGGTCACTGCCGGCGAGCGCTACAACAAGGTGGTCGACATCTGGTCGCGCACCAACGAGCGCGTCGCCAAGGCGATGATGGACACGATCGGTACCGAGACCGTCACCAATGCCGAGGGCGTCGCCGTCGAGCAGAAGTCGATGAACTCGATCTACATCATGGCCGACTCCGGCGCGCGTGGTTCGCAGGCGCAGATCCGCCAGCTGGCCGGTATGCGTGGCCTGATGGCCAAGCCCGACGGCTCGATCATCGAGACGCCGATCACCGCGAACTTCCGCGAGGGCCTGAACGTCCTGCAGTACTTCATCTCGACCCACGGTGCCCGAAAGGGTCTCGCGGATACCGCGCTGAAGACTGCCAACTCCGGTTACCTGACCCGTCGCCTGGTCGACGTGGCGCAGGACGTGGTGATCACCGAGACCGACTGCGGCACGCAGGCCGGCCTCACCATGACCCCGATCGTGGAAGGCGGCGACGTGGTCGAGCCGCTGCGCGACCGCGTGCTGGGTCGTGTCGTGGCCGAGGACGTGTTCCTGCCGGGCAACGACGAGGATCCGATCGTCACCCGCAACACGCTTCTCGACGAGCAGTGGGTGAGCCGTCTCGAGGATGGCGGCGTGCAGACGATCAACGTCCGCTCGACCATCACCTGCGAAAGCCCGTTCGGCGTGTGCGCCATGTGCTACGGCCGTGACCTCGGCCGCGGCCACCTGGTCAACCACGGCGAGGCGGTCGGCGTGGTCGCCGCGCAGTCGATCGGCGAGCCGGGTACCCAGCTCACCATGCGGACGTTCCACATCGGTGGCGCGGCATCGCGTGCGGCCGCCATCGACAACGTGACGGTCAAGACCACCGGCTCGATCAAGTTCAACAATCTCAAGCACGTGCGCCATGCCAGCGGCCATTTCGTTGCGGTGTCGCGTTCGGGCGAGCTGTCGGTGCTCGATCCGCACGGCCGCGAGCGCGAGCGTTACAAGCTGCCGTACGGCGCCACCATCGGTGTCGAGGACGGTGCGGAGATCAAGGCCGGCCAGACCGTGGCCAACTGGGATCCGCATAACCATCCGATCGTGTCGGAAGTTGCCGGCTTCATCCGCTTCATCGACTTCGTCGACGGCGTCACCGTCATCGAGAAGACCGACGAGCTGACCGGCCTGGCGTCGCGCGAGATCACCGATCCGAAACGTCGTGGCTCGGCCGCCAAGGACCTGCGCCCGATCGTGCGCATCGTCGACGGCAAGGGCAACGACCTCAACATCCCGGGTACCGACCTGCCGGCGCAGTACCTGCTGCCGCCGCGTTCGATCGTCAACCTGCAGGATGGCGCGGCCGTGGGCGTGGGCGACGTGGTGGCCAAGATCCCGCAGGAAGCGTCCAAGACCCGCGACATCACCGGTGGTCTGCCGCGCGTGGCCGACCTGTTCGAGGCACGCAAGCCGAAGGACCCGGCGGTGCTGGCCGAGCGTTCGGGCATCGTCAGCTTCGGCAAGGACACCAAGGGCAAGCAGCGCCTGATCCTCAAGGGTCCGGACGGCGAGGAGCACGAGGAGCTGATCCCGAAGTACCGCCAGATCATCGTGTTCGAAGGCGAGCACGTGGAGAAGGGCGAGACCGTGGTGGACGGCGAGCCGAGCCCGCAGGACATCCTGCGCCTGAAGGGCGTGGAGGAGCTGGCCTCGTACCTGACCAAGGAAATCCAGGACGTCTACCGGCTGCAGGGCGTCAAGATCAACGACAAGCACATCGAGGTGATCGTTCGCCAGATGCTGCGCAAGGTCGAGATCACCGACGCCGGCGACAGCCGCTACCTGGTCGGCGAGCAGGTGGAGAAGCAGCGCGCCATCGAGGACAACGCCAAGCTGGCCAAGCGCAACGAGCTCACCTCCAAGTACGAGCCGGTGCTGCTGGGCATTACCAAGGCCTCGCTGGCGACCGAGTCGTTCATCTCGGCGGCCTCGTTCCAGGAGACCACCCGCGTGCTGACCGAGGCTGCCGTGCGCGGCACCCGCGACGGCCTGCGTGGCCTGAAGGAGAACGTCATCGTCGGCCGCCTGATTCCGGCGGGTACCGGCCTGGCGTACCACACCCAGCGCCGTCGCGACGCCTCGGGCCTCACCGAGTCGGAGATGGAAGCGCTGTCGGGCAGCGTCACGTCAGATGTGGAGCCGGCCGCCAGCCAGGTCCGCGAGGACGTGGCGGAGGTCGCGCCGGAGGCCGGCCAGGGCGAGTAATCGCCCGCGGCGCGGGAGGTGCGGCCACGCGGCCGCCCCTCCCGGTCGCTGTTGGGATACAATTTGCAGTTCGACGACCCCAGGGTCGCCCCAGATCACGAAAAGAGGCGTCACGGACGCGCCTCGTGTTCGGCCCAGGAAGGGCGGGATCGCAGAAGTTCCGGCGGCGTGCAGTGCGCGATCGTCCGGTGGATAGTGCGCGTTGACGCTTTGCGTCGGCGCGGGCTATACTTTTCCGTCTGGGTAGGCCGCATGCGGCCTATCCTTGTTTTCACGCACGGGCGCCAGCCCCAACCAAAGAAACCAAAGACACGATGGCAACGATCAACCAGCTGGTGCGGAAGCCGCGCAGCCCGGAAACCTACAAAAGCGCGTCGCCTGCGCTCGAGAACTGCCCGCAGCGTCGCGGCGTGTGCACCCGCGTGTACACCACCACCCCGAAGAAGCCGAACTCGGCGCTTCGCAAGGTGGCGAAGGTGCGCCTGACCAACGGCTACGAGGTCATCTCGTACATCGGCGGCGAAGGCCACAACCTGCAGGAGCACAGCGTGGTGCTGATCCGCGGCGGTCGTGTCAAGGACCTGCCGGGCGTTCGCTACCACACCGTGCGCGGCTCGCTCGACGCCGCCGGTGTCGCCAAGCGCAAGCAGGCGCGTTCGAAGTACGGCGCCAAGCGTCCGAAGGGCTGAGGAGACTAAGACATGTCACGCAAGGGAAATACTCCGCAGCGTTCGGTGCTGCCTGATCCGAAGCACGGCAGCGACACCATCGCGCGCTTCATCAACATGGTCATGAAGAGCGGCAAGAAGTCGATTGCCGAGAAGATCGTGTACGGCGCCATGGACGTCATCGGCGAAAAGAACCCCAACGCGCTCGAGCTGGTCGAGAAGGCGCTGGGCAACGTGTCCCCGTCGGTCGAGGTGAAGTCCCGCCGCGTCGGCGGCGCCACCTACCAGGTGCCGGTGGAAGTCCGCGCGTCGCGCCGCAGTGCGCTGGCTATGCGCTGGCTGATCGAATCCGCGCGCAAGCGTGGCGAGAACTCCATGCCGCGCAAGCTGGCTGGTGAGCTGATGGACGCCTCCGAGAACCGTGGCGGCGCCATCAAGAAGCGTGAGGAAACCCACCGCATGGCGGAGGCGAACAAGGCGTTCGCGCACTACCGCTGGTGATTCCCCAGGGCGCCCCGCGGGGTGCCCATCCCGGCACAGCCGGACCCTGAGGGGTCGGCGCCGGCGCGGCTGCCCTCGGCCGCCGCATCCTGCACCCGGAGGCCGCCGCAAGGCGGCGTCCGGCCATTTCAGCTCGGCGCATGCGTCGGGCCCAGAAACGAGAGACGACCGTGGCTCGCACCACTCCCATCGACCGCTACCGCAATTTCGGCATCATGGCCCACATCGATGCCGGCAAGACCACCACGTCCGAGCGCATCCTGTTCTACACCGGCAAGAGCCACAAGCTCGGCGAGGTGCATGACGGCGCCGCCACCATGGACTGGATGGAACAGGAGCAGGAGCGCGGCATCACGATCCAGTCCGCGGCCACCACCGCGTTCTGGAAGGGCATGGACAAGACCCTGCCCGAGCACCGCTTCAACATCATCGACACCCCCGGCCACGTCGACTTCACCATCGAAGTCGAGCGTTCGCTGCGCGTGCTCGACGGCGCCGTGTTCGTGCTGTGCGCGGTCGGCGGCGTGCAGCCGCAGTCCGAGACCGTGTGGCGCCAGGCCAACAAGTACAAGGTGCCGCGCATCGCGTTCGTCAACAAGATGGACCGCACCGGCGCGAACTTCTTCAAGGTCCGTGACCAGCTGAAGTCGCGTCTGGGCGCCGCCCCCGTGCCGATGCAGGTGCCGATCGGCGCCGAGGACGGCTTCGAGGGCGTGGTCGACCTGCTGAAGATGAAGGCGATCCACTGGGATACCGCCAGCCAGGGCCTGACCTTCGAGTATCGCGAGATCCCCGCCGAGCTCCTCGAGAAGGCCACCGAGGCGCGCGCCTACATGGTCGAGTCCGCCGCCGAGGCCAACGAGGCGTTGATGGACAAGTACCTCGAGGGCGGTGAGCTCTCGCAGGAAGAGATCGTTGCCGGCCTGCGCGCGCGCACGCTGGCTACCGAGATCGTGCCGATGTTCTGCGGCACCGCGTTCAAGAACAAGGGTGTCCAGGCGATGCTCGACGGCGTCGTACAGCTGCTGCCGTCGCCGGTCGACGTGCCGGCCGTCCGCGGCACCGACATCGACGACGAATCGAAGGAGCTGCTGCGCGACTCCAACGACACCGCGCCGTTCTCCGCGCTGGCGTTCAAGATCATCACCGATCCCTTCGTCGGTTCGCTGACGTTCTTCCGCGTCTATTCGGGCAAGCTCAACGCCGGCGATCAGGTGCTGAACTCGGTCAAGGGCAAGAAGGAGCGCATCGGCCGCCTGCTGCAGATGCATTCCAACAACCGCGAAGAGATCAAGGAAGTGCTGGCGGGCGACATCGCCGCCGCCGTGGGCCTGAAGGACGTCACCACCGGTGACACCCTGTGCGCCCAGGACGCTCCGATCGTTCTCGAGCGCATGGTCTTCCCGGAGCCGGTCATCTCGATGGCCGTCGAACCCAAGACCAAGTCCGACCAGGAGAAGATGGGTATCGCCCTGAGCCGCCTGGCCCAGGAGGATCCGTCGTTCCGCGTGCGTACCGACGAGGAATCCGGCCAGACCATCATCGCCGGCATGGGCGAGCTGCACCTCGACATCATCGTCGACCGCATGAAGCGCGAGTTCAACGTCGAGGCCAACGTCGGCAAGCCGCAGGTGGCCTACCGCGAGACGATCCGCAAGTCGGTGAAGTCGGAAGGCAAGTTCGTCCGCCAGTCGGGCGGCAAGGGCCAGTTCGGTCACGTGTGGCTGGAAATCTCGCCGCAGGAGCCGGGCACCGGTTACGAGTTCGAGAACGCCATCGTCGGCGGTGTCGTGCCGAAGGAGTACATCCCGGCGGTCGACAAGGGCATCCAGGAAGTGCTGGCCAACGGCATCATGGCCGGCTACCCGATCGTCGACGTCAAGGTCCGCCTGGTCGACGGTTCGTACCACGAGGTCGACTCCTCGGAAATGGCGTTCAAGATCGCCGGCTCCATGGGCTTCAAGGAAGGCTTCAACCGCGCCAGCCCGGTGCTGCTCGAGCCGATCATGAAGGTCGAGATCGTGACGCCCGAGGATTACCTCGGTGACGTGATGGGCGACGTGAGCCGTCGCCGCGGCATCCTGCAGGGCCAGGATGACACGCTGTCGGGCAAGGTCATCAACGCGATGGTGCCGCTGGGCGAGATGTTCGGCTACGCCACCACGCTGCGCTCGATGAGCCAGGGTCGCGCGACCTACACGATGGAATTCGACCACTACGCCGAGGCGCCGACCAACATCGCCGAAGCTGTGGTCAAGAAGAACTAAGAGCAGGGATCCGCGGTGGATCCGGGGCAGCCGCCCCGGATTCCCGGTACCTCCCCAACCCCAAATTTCGGAGTTAGACACATGGCAAAGGGTAAGTTCGAGCGCACCAAGCCCCACGTGAACGTGGGCACGATCGGTCACGTCGACCACGGCAAGACGACGCTGACGGCGGCGCTGACGAAGGTGGGCGCGGAGCGTTTCGGCGGCGAGTTCCACGCCTACGACGCGATCGACAAGGCGCCTGAGGAAAAGGCCCGCGGCATCACGATCTCGACCTCGCACGTGGAATACGAGAGCCCGACGCGCCACTACGCGCACGTCGACTGCCCGGGCCACGCCGACTACGTCAAGAACATGATCACCGGCGCGGCGCAGATGGACGGTGCGATCCTGGTGTGCTCGGCCGCGGACGGCCCGATGCCGCAGACGCGCGAGCACATCCTGCTCGCCCGCCAGGTCGGCGTGCCGTACATCGTGGTGTTCCTGAACAAGGCCGACATGGTCGACGACGCCGAGCTGCTCGAGCTGGTCGAGATGGAAGTGCGCGAGCTGCTGTCGAAGTACGACTTCCCCGGCGACGACACCCCGATCATCCACGGGTCGGCACTGAAGGCGCTGGAAGGCGACCAGTCCGACATCGGCGTGCCGGCGATCATCAAGCTGGTCGAGGCGCTCGACACCTGGATCCCGGAGCCGGAGCGCGACATCGACAAGACGTTCCTGATGCCGGTCGAGGACGTGTTCTCGATCTCGGGCCGCGGCACCGTGGTGACCGGGCGCATCGAGCGCGGCGTGATCAAGGTGGGCGAGGAAATCGAGATTGTCGGTATCCGCGCCACCCAGAAGACGACCGTCACCGGCGTCGAGATGTTCCGCAAGCTGCTCGACCAGGGCCAGGCGGGCGACAACGCCGGTCTGCTGCTGCGCGGCACCAAGCGTGACGACGTCGAGCGCGGCCAGGTGCTGTGCAAGCCGGGTTCGATCAAGCCGCACACCGACTTCGAAGCCGAGGTCTACGTGCTGTCGAAGGACGAGGGTGGCCGCCACACGCCGTTCTTCAAGGGCTACCGTCCGCAGTTCTACTTCCGCACCACCGACATCACCGGTGCCTGTGAGCTGCCGGAAGGCACCGAGATGGTGATGCCGGGCGACAACGTGAAGATGGTGGTCTCGCTGATCAACCCGATCGCGATGGACGAAGGCCTGCGCTTCGCGATCCGCGAAGGCGGCCGCACCGTCGGCGCCGGCGTCGTCGCCAAGATCATCAAGTGACGCCCTGACCCGTGCGCCCCCAGGGCGCACGGCTTTGTCAGGTCGTCATCCCCGAGTGTTCCACTCGGGGGTCCAGTAACTTGACGATCCACGCGTGCGCCTTCGGGTGCACGCTGGTTGCAGGCGCACTCGCGTTCGTAACCGGTCGATATCCGCACTTGCAAGTCGGGTGCGGATGCCGCTAGAATGTTCGACCACTTCCGGCGGCCGCTTCAAGCAAGCCGGAAACAGCGAAAAGAGGTGCAGGATGCGCCTCGTCTTCGCCAGACAGGGACATGTCGCGAGGCAGTGCTCTCCCCGTTCCGGAAATGTCCGGAGCACACAGGGAAGAGCGAGTTGTCGCGTCTGCGTTTCTCGTCTGGGCGGGCCGGGTAACCGGCCTGCTTTGTTTGTTCAGGGGTACTGCCGGGTCGCGGGTGAATGGTCCGGCACGTCATCGATCACATGGGGTCCCGCGCACCCAGCCGCGGAGCCCGTCGCTCTTTAAATTTGCGAGTCCCCTCGCAAAAGCCCGCATTCCAGGGTGCGTGCTTTCCAACAGAGGAAAATCCGTCATGACGGACCAGAAGATCCGGATCCGGCTCAAGGCTTTCGATCATCGCCTGATCGATCGCTCGGCCAGCGAGATCGTCGAAACCGCGAAGCGGACCGGCGCCCAGGTGCGCGGCCCGATTCCGTTGCCGACCAAGATCGAGCGTTACACCATCCTCACGTCGCCGCACGTCGACAAGGACGCGCGCGACCAGTACGAGACCCGCACGCACAAGCGCGTGCTGGACATCGTCGATCCGAACGACAAGACCGTTGACGCGCTGATGAAGCTCGAGCTCGCGGCCGGCGTCGACGTCCAGATCAAGCTGACCTGAGGCCACTGAGATGACTGCGAAGAAATATTCGCTGGGTATCGTCGGTCGCAAGGCCGGCATGAGCCGGGTGTTCACCGAGGACGGCAACTCCGTGCCGGTGACCCTGATCGAAGCAACCCCGAACCGGATCACCCAGATCAAGACCACGGATACCGACGGCTACAGCGCCGTGCAGGTGACCGTGGGCCACAAGCGCGCGTCGCTGATCAACAAGCCCGAGGCCGGCCACCTGGCCAAGGCCAAGGTCGAAGCCGGCCGCGGCCTGTGGGAGCTGCGCGTCGAGGACGACCGCATCGCCGACTTCGCCATTGGCGGCGAGATCAAGGCTGACATCTTCGAGGTCGGCCAGCTGGTCGACGTCCAGGGCGTCACCAAGGGCAAGGGCTTCCAGGGCACGATCAAGCGCTGGAACTTCAGCATGGGCGACGCGACGCACGGTAACTCGCTGTCGCACCGTTCGCCCGGTTCGCTGGGCCAGCGCCAGACCCCGGGTCGCGTGTTCCCGGGCAAGAAGATGTCCGGCCACATGGGCGCCGACGTCCAGAGCACCCAGAACCTTGAAGTGATCAAGATCGACGCCGAGCGTGGCCTGATCGCGATCAAGGGCGCGGTGCCTGGTGCACCAGGCGGCGACGTGATCGTGCGTCCTGCGAGCAAGGGTTAAGGAGTCACGACGATGGAACTCACCATCACCAATAGCAACGAGAAGCTGTCGGTCTCCGACGACGTGTTCGGACGCGACTTCAGCCAGGACCTGGTCCATCAGGTTGTGGTCGCCTACCGCAACGCAGGTCGTTCGGGCACCAAGGCCCAGAAGACCCGTTCCGAAGTCCGCGGCACCACCAAGAAGTCGAAGAAGCAGAAGGGCGGCGGCGCTCGCCACGGCGCCCTGACCGCGCCGATCTTCGTCGGCGGTGGCGTGACCTTCGCGGCCAAGCCGCGCAGCTTCGCGCAGAAGGTCAACCGCAAGATGTACCGCGCGGCGATGTCGGCGATCCTGTCCGAGCTCAACCGCCAGGGCCGTCTGAAGGTCGTTGATGCGTTCGACGTCGACGCGACGAAGACCAGCGCGCTGGTCACCAAGCTCAAGGCTTTCGATCTGGGCAAGCGCCCGCTGATCGTCACCGAGGAAGCGTCGGAGCATCTGTACCTGTCGGCGCGCAACCTGCCGTACGTGCAGGTCCGCGACGTGCAGGGCCTGGACCCGGTCTCGCTGGTCGGCGCGGACACGGTGCTGATCACGACCGATGCGGTCAAGAAGATCGAGGAGTGGCTCGCATGAACGACGCCAAGCTCTATGAGGTGATCCGTGCGCCGCGCGTCTCCGAGAAGACCGCGCGACTGCAGGAAGTGTCCAACCAGTACGCCTTCGAGGTCGCGGTCGACGCCACCAAGGCCGACATCAAGGCGGCTGTCGAGAAGCTCTTCGACGTGAAGGTCGAGGCGGTCAACGTGGTCAACGTGAAGGGCAAGAACAAGTCCTTCCGCTTTCGTACCGGCCGCCGCGGCGACTGGCGCAAGGCGTACGTGACGCTGGCCGAAGGCCAGTCGATCGACGTGATGACGGCCAAGGTCTGACGAAGTCCGATACGTCGGCACTTCTCTAAACAGGATCCAGTCCCATGCCATTGATGAAATTCAAGCCCACTTCCGCCGGCCGCCGCGCCGCGGTCCGTGTGGTGACTCCCGACCTGCACAAGGGTGCGCCGCACGCTGCGCTGGTCGAGAAGAAGAGCAAGACCGGTGGCCGTAACCACCACGGTCGCATCACCACCCGCCACATCGGTGGTGGCCACAAGCAGCACTACCGCATCATCGACTTCAAGCGCAACAAGGAAGGCATTCCGGCGCGCGTGGAGCGGATCGAGTACGACCCGAACCGCACCGCGCACATCGCGCTGCTGTGCTACGTCGACGGTGAGCGCCGCTACATCATCGCCCCCAAGGGCCTGAAGGCCGGCGACCAGGTGATCGCGGGCAGTGATGCGCCGATCAAGGTCGGCAACACGCTGCCGCTGCGCAACATCCCGGTCGGCTCGACGGTGCACTGCATCGAGATGAAGCCGGGCAAGGGTGCGCAGATCGCGCGCGCTGCCGGTGCCGGCGTGCAGCTGGTCGCACGTGAGCAGGGTTACGCCACGCTGCGCCTGCGTTCGGGCGAGATGCGCAAGGTGCCGGCCGAGTGCCGCGCCACCATCGGCGAAGTCGGCAACGACGAGCACAGCCTCGAGAAGCTGGGCAAGGCGGGCGCGAAGCGCTGGCGCGGTGTCAAGCCGACCGTGCGCGGTGCGGCGATGAACCCGGTCGACCATCCGCACGGCGGTGGTGAAGCCAAGGCCGGTCAGGGCAACCCGCACCCGGTCACCCCGTGGGGCGTTCCGACCAAGGGCTACAAGACCCGCCATAACAAGCGCACGCAGCAGTTCATCGTGCGCGATCGCAGGAGCTAATCGGCCATGGCACGTTCACTCAAGAAGGGCCCGTTCGTCGACCACCACCTCGTCAAGAAGGTGGAAGCCGCGGGCAGCAACACCAAGAAGCCGATCAAGACCTGGTCGCGTCGTTCGATGATCCTGCCGGAGATGGTGGGTTTCACCATCGCCGTGCACAACGGCAAGAACCACATTCCGGTGCTCGTCAACGAGAACATGGTTGGCCACAAGCTCGGCGAGTTCGCCCTGACCAGGACCTTCAAGGGTCATGGCGGCGACAAGAAGTCGCGTTAAGGAGATGACAATGGAAGCGAAAGCAATCCTGCGCAGTGCGCGCATCTCCGCCCAGAAGGCACGCCTGGTCGCCGACCAGGTGCGCGGCCTGCCGGCCGAGCGCGCCGTCAACCTGCTGAAGTTCTCGGACAAGAAGGCTGCCCACCTGATCAAGAAGGTGGTGGAGTCGGCGATCGCCAATGCCGAGAACAACCAGGGCGCCGATGTCGACGAGCTGAAGGTCAAGACCATCATGGTCGACGAGGGTCCCACGCTGAAGCGCTTCATGGCGCGTGCGAAGGGTCGCGGCACCCGCATCCTGAAGCGGACCAGCCACATCACCGTCGTCGTCGGAGAGGGCAAGTAACATGGGTCATAAAGTTCATCCGACCGGCATCCGCCTCGGTATCTCCAAGGACTGGAACTCGAAGTGGTACGCCGGCAAGAAGGATTACGCCGACTACCTGGCCGCCGACCTCAAGGTCCGCGAAATGCTGCGCAAGAAGCTCGCCCAGGCCGGCATCAGCAAGATCCTGATCGAGCGTCCGGCCAAGACCGCGCGCGTGACGATCCACACCGCCCGCCCGGGCGTGGTGATCGGCAAGCGTGGCGAGGACATCGAGAAGCTGCGCAAGGAAGTGAGCGACATGATGGGCGTCCCGGCGCACATCAACGTCACCGAAGTGCGCAAGCCCGAACTCGACGCGCAGCTGGTGGCGGAGTCGATCGCGCAGCAGCTCGAGCGCCGCATCATGTTCCGCCGTGCGATGAAGCGCGCGGTCGGCAACGCGATGCGCCTCGGCGCGCTGGGCATCAAGGTCAACGTCGCAGGCCGCCTCAACGGCGCCGAGATCGCGCGTTCGGAGTGGTACCGCGAAGGTCGCGTGCCGCTGCACACGCTGCGCGCCGACGTCGACTACGGTTTCGCCGAGGCGCACACCACCTACGGCGTCATCGGTATCAAGGTCTGGATCTACAAGGGCGAAATCTTCGATTTCAGCCAGGTGGGCCAGGAGAAGCAGGACGACACGCCGCGTGGCGAGCGTGGTGATCGCGGTGACCGCGACCGCCGTGGCCCGCGCCGCGACCGCGAGGCGAGGGACTAAGTCATGTTGCAACCCAAGCGAACCAAATACCGCAAGATGCACAAGGGCCGCAACGACGGCCTGGCGTGGAACGGCAATGCCGTGAGCTTCGGCGAGTACGGCCTGCGTGCAACGCAGACCGGCCAGCTGACCGCCCGCCAGATCGAAGCCGGTCGCCGCACCATCAGCCGTCACGTCAAGCGCGGCGGCAAGATGTGGATCCGCGTCTATCCCGACAAGCCGATCACCAAGAAGCCCATCGAAGTGCGTATGGGCTCGGGCAAGGGCAGCGTGGAGTTCTGGGTGGCCCAGATCCAGCCCGGCCGGATGATCTTCGAGATCGAGGGCATCGACGAGGCGACGGCGCGCGAAGCGTTCCGCCTGGCCGCCGCCAAGCTTTCGGTCACCACCCAATTCGTGACCCGGACGGTGCGCTGATGGCTACGATCAAGGAACTGCGTGAGAAGTCGGTCGACGACCTCAAGTCCCACCTGCTCGAGCTGCACAAGGAGCAGTTCTCGCTGCGGATGCAGAAGGCCACCGGCCAGCTTGCAAAGAGCCACGAGGCCCGTCGCGTGCGTCGCGAGATCGCCCGCGTGCACACCGTGATCGGCCAGCTCGACGCTGGCGCGAAGAACTGAGGACGGCCGAGATGACCGACAACAACGAAAAGAAGCTGCGCACGGTCGAAGGCCGTGTCGTCAGCAACAAGATGGACAAGACCGTGACGGTCCTGGTCGAGCGGCAGGTCAAGCACGCGCTGTACGGCAAGTACATCCGCCGTTCGACCAAGCTGCACGCCCACGACGCCGACAATTCCTGCAACGAGGGCGACACCGTCCGCGTGGTGGAGATCGCGCCCATGTCCAAGACCAAGAACTGGCGCGTGGTTGAAATCATCACGCGCGCAGCGGAATAACGAGGAGCGCTGACCATGATCCAGATGCAAAGCCACCTCGACGTGGCCGACAACTCCGGCGCCAAGGAAGTGATGTGCATCAAGGTGCTCGGTGGCTCCAAGCGCCGTTACGCCGGCATCGGCGACGTCATCAAGGTGTCCATCAAGGATGCCATCCCGCGCGGCAAGGTGAAGAAGGGCGAGGTGTACAACGCCGTCGTCGTCCGCACCCGCAAGGGCGTGCGCCGTCCGGACGGCTCGCTGATCCGCTTCGATGGCAACGCCGCCGTGCTGCTCAACAACAAGCACGAGCCGATCGGCACCCGCATCTTCGGGCCGGTCACGCGCGAGCTGCGTTCCGAGAAGTTCATGAAGATCGTCTCGCTCGCACCTGAAGTGCTGTGAGCGGAGGACAAGACAATGGCTAACCGTATCAAGAAGGGCGACCACGTCATCGTGACCGCCGGCAAGGACAAGGGCAAGAAAGGCGACGTGGTGCGCGTGATCGGCGACACGGTCGTCGTGTCCAACGTCAACATCATCAAGCGCCATACCAAGCCCAACCCGCAGGCCAACCAGCCAGGCGGCGTGATCGAGCGCGAAGCGCCGATCCATGTATCCAATGTGATGCCGTTCAATCCTGCCTCGGGCAAGGGCGAGCGCATCGGGACCAAGGTGCTGGAGGATGGACGCCGCATTCGCGTGTTCCGCTCCAGCGGTGAGGCGGTTGACGCCTGAGGAATGTTGAAATGACGACGCGTCTGGAAAAGTTCTACAAGGATGAGGTGGTGCCGAAGCTCATGGAGCAGTTCGGCTACGCCAACATCATGGAAGTCCCGAAGCTGACCAAGATCACGCTCAACATGGGCGTGGGCGAGGCTGCCGCGAACAAGAAGGTGCTCGAGAATGCGACCGCCGACATGGCGAAGATCTCCGGCCAGAAGCCGCTGGTCACCAAGTCGCGCGTCTCGGTGGCATCGTTCAAGATCCGCGACGGCTGGCCGATCGGCTGCAAGGTCACCCTGCGCCGCAACCACATGTACGAGTTCCTGGACCGCCTGGTGAACGTCTCGCTGCCCCGCGTGCGCGACTTCCGTGGCGTGTCGGGCCGCTCGTTCGATGGCCGCGGCAACTACAACATGGGCGTGAAGGAACAGATCATCTTCCCGGAAATCGACTTCGACCAGGTCGACGCGATCCGCGGCATGGATATCGCCATCACCACCACGGCGAAGACCGATGCGGAGGCCAAGGCCCTGCTCGAGGCCTTCCGCTTCCCGTTCCGGAACTGAGGAAACACTTATGGCAAAGACCTCCATGGTCAACCGCGAAGTCAAGCGGGCCAAGCTGGTGAAGAAGTACGCGGCCAAGCGCGATGAGCTGAAGAAGATCATCGCCGGCGACACGGCCAGCTACGAAGAGAAGATGGACGCGGTCACCCGTCTGCAGAAGCTGCCGCGCGACTCGTCGCCGGCCCGCCAGACCACGCGCTGCGCCATGACCGGCCGTCCGCGCGCCGTCTACAGCAAGTTCGGCCTCGGCCGCAACAAGCTGCGCGAAGCGACCATGCGTGGCGACGTGCCCGGCCTGCGCAAGGCCAGCTGGTAAAGCGCAACGGCCGTCCGGCGACGGGCGGCACTGGCGTCATCGCACGGTGCCGGTACACAACCGGTTTCCGTGCTGTACAATGCCCGGCTACCCGCCGTTTGCAGGCGGCCGGCCCTGCCTCTGTTGCACGGGGTGGGCACAACCCAAGATTTCGCGAAAGCGGATATCGGTGCTACTCAAAGGTGAATACTCATGAGCATGACTGATCCCATCGCCGACATGCTGGTCCGCATGAAGAATGCGGCCGCGGTCGGCAAGCCGACGGTGAAGATGCCGTCGTCGAAGATCAAGACGGCAATCGCCAAGGTCCTCAAGGACGAAGGCTATATCGCCGACTACCGCGTCACCGAGAACGGCGCGAAGGCCGATCTCCAGATCGAGCTGAAGTACTACGCCGGCCGTCCGGTCATCGAGCGCATGCAGCGCTTCTCGCGCTCCGGCCTGCGCCAGTACCGTGGCAAGGACGAGCTGCCCAAGGTCCTCAACGGCATGGGCATCGCCATCATTTCCACCTCGAAGGGCATCATGACCGACTCGCAGGCACGCCAGCATGGCGTCGGCGGCGAGGTCCTGTGCTTCGTGGCATAAGGGAGAACGGATCATGTCTCGCGTCGCCAAGAAGCCAATCGCCCTGCCGCAGGGCGTCGAACTCAATATCCAGGCCGACTTCGTCGGCGTGAAGGGCCCGAAGGGCGCCCTGACCACCGCCAAGCCCGAAGGCGTCGAGATCAGGGTCGAGGACGGCCAGGCCGTGCTGTCGCCGGTCGACCCGTCTTCGCACATGGCCATCACCGGCACCCTGCGCTCGATCCTCGCCAACATGGTGCACGGCGTGTCGCAGGGCTTCGAGCGCAAGCTCGAGCTGGTCGGCGTGGGTTACCGCGCGTCCATGCAGGGCAAGGACCTGAGCCTGGCGCTGGGGTTCTCGCATCCGGTGGTGTTCCAGGCGCCGGAAGGCGTGTCGATCACCACCCCGACCCAGACCGAAATCCTGATCAGCGGCGCCGACAAGCAGGCCGTGGGCCAGGCTGCCGCCAAGATTCGCGGATTCCGTCCGCCGGAGCCCTACAAGGGCAAGGGCGTGAAGTACTCCGACGAGACCGTCATCCGCAAGGAAGCCAAGAAGGCATAAGCCGGTTCCCGCGCAGCGTCCCGCCTGTCAAGGCCGGGCCTGCAACGGAAAAGCCGCGTCGATCCGCTTCCTAGAGAGAAACCACCATGGACAAGAAGAACGCCCGCCTGCGCCGCGCCAAGAGCACCCGCTCGCGCATCCGCGAACTCGGCATGCCGCGCCTGTCGGTGCTGCGCACCGGCCAGCACGTCTACGCACAGCTGTTCAGCGCCGACGGTTCGAAGGTTCTGGCCGCGGCCAGCACCACCCAGGCCGACGTGCGCGACGGCCTGACCAGCGCCAAGAACATCGAAGCCGCCGCCAAGGTCGGTCGTGCGATCGCCGAGAAGGCGCGTGCCGCCGGCGTCGAGAAGATTGCCTTCGATCGCTCGGGCTACCGTTACCACGGTCGCATCAAGGCACTGGCCGATGCCGCCCGCGAGGGTGGCCTGCAGTTCTGATCCACCGGCCCGGGCCTGTCCCGGGCCACCGCCGCCGGCGTGGTCCTACGCCGGGCGCCCTCCGTCTTCTGCACGGACAGGTGCTGCACCGCTCCAGCCCAACAACCATAAGCGGCCACGAGCCGTACATATTCCCCAATCAGGACATAGAACATGGCAAACGAAAGAGAATCCCGGGGCCGCGACCGCCGCGACCGCGAGGAGATGGACGACGGCATGATCGAGAAGCTGATCACGGTCAACCGTGTCAGCAAGACGGTCAAGGGCGGTCGCCAGTTCACCTTCACCGCACTGACGGTGGTGGGCGACGGCAACGGCCGCGTCGGCTTCGGTTACGGCAAGGCGCGCGAAGTGCCGGTCGCGATCCAGAAGTCGATGGAATACGCCCGCAAGAACATGAGCAACATCGACCTCAACGGCGGCACGCTGTTCCACACGGTCAAGGCCGGTCACGGCGCTGCCCGCGTGTTCATGCAGCCGGCGTCCGAGGGTACCGGCGTGATCGCCGGTGGCGCGATGCGCGCCGTGCTCGAAGCCGTTGGCGTGAAGGACGTGCTGGCCAAGGCCGTCGGTTCGCGCAATCCGATCAACCTCGTGCGTGCCACGGTCCGCGGCCTTGAGTCGATGCAGTCGCCGGGCAAGATCGCGGCCAAGCGCGGCAAGAAGGTCGAGGAGATCTTCCATGGCTAAGAACGAAGCCGGCAACGGCACCGTCAAGGTGCGCCTGGTCAAGGGCCTGCGCGGCTCGCAGGCCAAGCACCGTCTCTCGGTTCGGGCTCTCGGCCTGAACAAGCTCAATGATGTCCGCGAACTCAAGGACAGCCCCCAGGTGCGTGGCCTGATCAACAAGGTCCACTACCTGGTCCGGGTCGAGGAGTAATCCAGATGAAGCTCAATACACTCAAGCCCGGTGAGGGCGCCCGTGCCGACCGCAAGCGCGTCGGCCGCGGTATCGGTTCCGGCCTCGGCAAGACCGCCGGCCGTGGCCACAAGGGTTCGTTCGCGCGTTCGGGCAAGGGCAAGATCAAGGCCGGCTTCGAAGGCGGCCAGATGCCGATGCACATGCGCCTGCCGAAGGTCGGCTTCCGCTCGCGCACCAAGGGCGACACCGCCGAAGTGATGCTGTACCAGCTCGACCGCCTGGAAGGCGAGATCGACTTCGCCGCGCTGCGCGCCGCGAAGCTGGTGCCGTCGACGGCCAAGCGCGCCAAGATCGTGAAGAAGGGTGAGCTTTCGAAGAAGCTCGTGCTCAAGGGCGTGCTTGCCACGGCCGGTGCGCGCGCGGCGATCGAAGCCGCTGGCGGCACGGTCGAGGATCTGTCGGCCTGAGCCGGCAGCGCCACTCGCAGCAACGCGGCCGCCCGGTAAGGGCGGCCGTCGTCGTGGCCGAGGGCATGCAAGTTTCGAGTCACAGTCACGTGCGGTCAGATCGGCACAACGGAGCATTCGATGTCACGCAGCGGTAGCGCAATGGGCAATCTCGGCGCGGGCATGGGCAAGTTCACCGAGCTGCGCCAGCGCCTTCTGTTCGTCCTCGGTGCGTTGCTGGTCTATCGCATCGGCTGCTACATCCCGGTCCCGGGCGTCAATCCGGACGCCATGCTGCGCCTGATGGAGCAGCAGCAGGGCACCATCGTCGACATGTTCAACATGTTCTCGGGCGGTGCGCTGGAGCGCTTCAGCCTGTTCGCGCTGAACGTGATCCCGTACATCTCGGCATCGATCGTCATGCAGCTGATGGTGCAGATCGTGCCCAGCCTGAAGGCGATCCAGAAAGAAGGCGAGTCCGGTCGCCGCCGGATCACCCAGTGGTCGCGCATCGGCGCGATCCCGCTGGCGATCTTCCAGTCGGCCGGCATCGCGATGGCGCTGCAGTCGCAGGGCGCCGGCAGCGGCATCCAGGTCGTCTACCAGCCGGGCATGGGCTTCGTGCTCACCGCCATCGTCGCGCTGACCGCCGGCACCATGTTCCTGGTGTGGCTGGGCGAGCAGGTGACCGAGCGCGGCATCGGCAACGGCGTCTCGCTGATCATCTTCGCGGGCATCGTGGCCGGTATCCCGGGCGCGATCATCAGCACCTTCGAGCAGGCGCGCAACGGCGACATCAGCCCGATCGCGGTGATCCTGATCGCGGCCATCGTGCTGCTGTTCGTCTACTTCGTGGTGTTCGTCGAGCGCGGCCAGCGCCGGATCACGGTCAACTACGCGCGCCGCCAGGGTGGCCGCAACGCGTACATGAACCAGAGCTCGTTCCTGCCGCTCAAGCTCAACATGGCGGGCGTGATCCCGGCGATCTTCGCCTCGTCGATCATCATGTTCCCGGCCACGGTGTCGACCTGGTTCGGCCAGGCCGGCTCGGCCAACTGGCTGCAGCGTGCTGCGCAGGCGCTGTCGCCGGGCGAGCCGCTCTACATCCTGCTGTACGCCGGGCTGATCGCGGGCTTCGCGTTCTTCTACACGGCACTGGTGTTCAACAGCCAGGAAACCGCCGACAACCTGAAGAAGTCGGGCGCGCTGATCCCGGGCATCCGCCCCGGCAAGGCCACCGCCGACTACATCGACGGCGTGCTGACGCGGCTCACCGCCGCCGGTGCGACCTACCTGGTCATCGTCTGCCTGCTGCCCGAGTTTCTGCGGGCGGAGCTGGGCACCTCGTTCTACTTCGGCGGCACCTCGCTGCTCATCGTGGTGGTGGTGGTGATGGACTTCATCGCCCAGCTGCAGGCCCACCTGATGTCGCACCAGTACGAGAGCCTGTTGAAGAAGGCCAACCTGAAGGGTGGCCGCGGCGGTGGGCTGAGCGCCCGCTGACGGCAACACAGATCGCACGCGGGCTGCTTCGGCGGCCTGCATGGACCGGGGCTTCGTCCCGGTCCGGATGGGCGACCCGGCGGCAGTCCCGCGCACGGGTGGTCCAGGGCCGGTTCCCTGCTTGAGTGGCAGGGAGGGTCGCAGGCGCTTGCGCCGGCAACCAGTCCTGGGCCTTCGCCGGAGCATGGGCACACTCCCCATGCCGGAGTCCTGGCCGCTGTTGGCCTGGGCTTCCTGACAAGCCGGGACTTTGATACAATTTCGTGTTCACTGCGCCGTGCGCCCGCATGGGTCCGGCCGCCTAACCAGTTGGAGATCGCGTCATGGCGCGTATTGCGGGCGTCAACCTGCCTGCCCAGAAGCATGTCTGGGTCGGGCTTCAGAGTATCTACGGCATCGGCCGTACCCGTTCCAAGAAGGTCTGCGACGCCGCGGGTGTCGACCAGACGACCCGGATCGTCGACCTGACCGAGCCGGAAGTCGAGCGCCTGCGCTCGGAGATCGGCAAGTACGTGGTGGAGGGTGACCTGCGCCGCGAGACGGGCATGGCGATCAAGCGCCTGATGGACCTGGGTAGCTATCGTGGCCTGCGCCACCGCCGCGGCCTGCCGCTGCGCGGCCAGCGTACCCGGACCAATGCCCGGACCCGCAAGGGACCGCGCAAGGCCATCAGGAAGTAAGGAATCGACATGGCAAAGCCGGCTGCTACCAAGACCAAGAAGAAGATCAAGCGCGTCATCACCGATGGCGTCGCCCACGTCCACGCTTCTTTCAACAACACCATCGTCACCATCACCGACCGCCAGGGCAACGCGCTGTCGTGGGCGACCTCGGGCGGCGCGGGTTTCCGCGGTTCCCGCAAGTCGACCCCGTTCGCTGCCCAGGTTGCCGCCGAAAAGGCTGGCCGCGCTGCGCTCGACTACGGCGTGAAGTCGCTGGAAGTGCGCATCAAGGGCCCCGGCCCGGGTCGCGAGTCCGCCGTGCGTTCGCTGAACAACGTCGGCTACAAGATCACCAACATCATCGACGTGACGCCAATCCCGCACAACGGGTGCCGTCCGCCGAAGAAGCGTCGCGTCTAAGGGAGCGATAAGAAATGGCTCGTTATATCGGTCCTACCTGCAAGCTCGCGCGCCGCGAAGGCGCCGACCTGTCGCTCAAGAGCCCGACGCGTGCGTTGGATTCCAAGTGCAAGCTGGAGCAGAAGCCCGGCCAGCACGGCGCGACCAACACCCGCAAGGGCAAGCTGTCCGACTACGCCACCCAGCTGCGTGAAAAGCAGAAGGTCAAGCGTATCTACGGCCTGCTGGAGCGTCAGTTCCGCAACTACTACAAGAAGGCGACCACCAAGAAGGGCAACACGGGTGAGAACCTGCTGCAGCTCCTCGAGACCCGCCTGGACAATGTCGTCTACCGCATGGGCTTCGCGGTGACCCGTCCGGCCGCGCGCCAGCTGGTGTCGCATCGCGGCGTCACGGTGAACGGCAAGCCGGTGAACCTGCCGTCGTACCAGGTCAAGGCCGGCGACGCGATCGCGCTGTCGGAGAAGGCCCAGAAGCAGCTTCGCGTGAAGGAAGCCCTCGAGGTCTCCTCGCAGATGGATCTGTCGCCGTCGTGGGTCGAGGTCGACTCCAGCAAGTTCGCCGGTGTGTTCAAGGCCGTTCCGGCCCGTGGCGACCTGCCGGCCGACATCAACGAAGCGCTGATCGTCGAGCTTTACTCGAAGTAAGCCCGGGGCGTATCGCCACCGGCGCCGGTGGCCTTCCTCCGGCGCGAAGCAATCCCACCCCCGGCCGGCGCCTTTGGCGCCGGCCGCCCCCTTGTCGAAAGGGGGCTCCAAGAGCCTCGTCCGTGTCGCAATGACGCGGGCACCGCAGGAGAAGCTATCTAATGACGGTTACTGCCAACCAGGTCCTGCGCCCGCGCGCTCCGCAAATCGAGCGTCTCGCCGGCAATCGTGCCAAGGTCGTGATCGAACCGCTGGAGCGTGGCTACGGCCATACGCTCGGCAACGCCCTGCGTCGCGTGCTGCTGTCGTCCATCCCCGGCTTCGCCATCACCGAAGTCGAGATCGACGGCGTGCTGCACGAGTACAGCGCCATCGAAGGCCTGCAGGAAGACGTGCTCGAGGTGCTGTTGAACCTCAAGGATGTCGCCATCCGCATGGGCACCGGCGAGAGCGCCACGCTGTCGCTGGCGAAGTCCGGCGCCGGTGTCGTCACCGCTGCCGACATCAAGACCGACCACAACGTCGAGATCATCAACGGCGAGCACGTGATCTGCAACCTGACCAAGGATGCAGCGATCAACATGCGCCTGAAGATCGAGCGCGGCTTCGGCTACCAGCCGGCCGCCGCCCGTCGTCGTCCGGACGAAGAGACCCGCACCATCGGCCGGCTGATGCTGGACGCGTCGTTCTCGCCGGTGCGCCGCGTGGCGTACGAGGTCGAGGCCGCCCGCGTCGAACAGCGCACCGACCTCGACAAGCTGGTGCTCGACATCGAAACCAACGGCACCATCGATGCCGAGGAAGCCGTGCGCACCGCCGCCGACATCCTCACCGACCAGCTTTCGGTGTTCGGCGACTTCACCAACCGCGACCGCGGTGCGGCGAAGCAGCAGACCGCCGGCGTCGATCCGCTGTTGCTGCGTCCGATCGACGATCTCGAGCTGACGGTGCGTTCGGCGAACTGCCTCAAGGCCGAGAGCATCTACTACATCGGCGACCTGATCCAGAAGACCGAAGTCGAACTGCTCAAGACCCCGAACCTCGGCAAGAAGTCGCTGACCGAGATCAAGGAAGTCCTGGCGCAGCGCGGCCTCTCGCTGGGTATGAAGCTGGAGAACTGGCCGCCGGCCGGTGTCGCCAGCCACGGCATGCTCGGCTGATCGGCTCGTCCAGCCGGTGCCTGATCAGGGCATCGGCCGGGCACGCGGCGTCCGTGCTGGCACGGGCACCGCTGGATCATCGAAGCAACAGCGGCTGTGCCTCCGGGCGCAGCCGGATACAGACCGCAACACCATGTCGACGGCCACAAGGCACGCGACGCCGCCGGGGACGGAGTTCCGGCACGGACCATCCGCAGTCCAGGTTCCAACGCCATGACGGCGCCAACGCAACCCACAGACCCAACATTCAGACCTGAAGGATCCGACCCATGCGCCACCAGAAAGCCGGCCGCAAGTTCAACCGCACCAGCGCCCATCGCGAGGCGATGTTCAAGAACATGGCGGCATCGCTGTTCAAGAACGAACTGATCAAGACCACCCTGCCCAAGGCCAAGGAACTGCGCCGCATCGCCGAGCCGCTGATCACCATGGCCAAGGTGGATGGCGTTGCCAACCGCCGCCTCGCCTTCGCGCGCCTGCGCGACAAGGAAGCGGTGGGCAAGCTGTTCGTCGAGCTGGGCCCGCGCTACCAGGCCCGTCCGGGCGGTTACCTGCGCATCCTGAAGTGCGGTTTCCGCGCCGGTGACAACGCGCCGATGGCGTACGTCGAACTGGTCGACCGCCCGCAGGCGGGTGCCGTCGCCGACGCGGAGTGATGCAGGCCTCCGCCTGCTGACTGCTGAAAAACCCCGGTCCCGACCGGGGTTTTTTGTTATGGTGCGGCGCTTCCTCGCTGGCGGCCTCCGCCGCGCACGCGCGTCCCCGCCAACAGGGCAACCATGGCCATCAATCCTTTCGCCTGGTCGTTCCGGGCCCAGTTCCTCGCCGCATCCGCGGTGTGCTTTGCACTGGTCGGATTCGCGATCTTCTCGCAGCTGCAATGGGGTCTGGACCCCTGCCCACTGTGCATCTTCCAGCGGTTCGCCTTCATCGCCCTCGGCATCGTGCTGCTGGCGGGTGGCCTGGCCGCGCCGCGGCGTCCGGCCTGGCGCCGGGTCTGGGCGGTGCTCGCCGTGGCCGCTGCTGCCGTGGGCGCGGCAATCGCCGGCCGCCATACCTGGCTGCAGCTCAATCCGCCGGAAATCCCCGCCTGCGGGCCGCCGTTCGAGTTCCTGCGCGACACCCTGTCCACCACCAGCCTGATCCGCCGCGTCATGACCGGCACCGGCGATTGCGGCAACGTCGACTGGACCTTCCTGGGCCTGTCGATGCCGGCGTGGAGCCTGCTGTGGTTCGTCCTGCTGGCGGCGTGGGTGCTGTACGCCGCCTTGCGGCGCAGCTCCCGGCGAAATTGACGCGCTGCCGCGCTCTGGCATCATGGGTGTCCATGTAAGACGGACCTCCGATGTCTCCCCCCGAACGCAACCTGATGCCGGTGCAGCTGGCTGACGACTGGCAGCCCGACAGCTGGCGTGCGCGCCCGGGCCTGCAGATGCCCCGCTATGCCGATGCCGAGGCGCTCGCCGTCGTACAGGAGGAGCTGCGCGCCCTGCCGCCACTGGTGACGTCGTGGGAAATCCTCGCCCTCAAGCAGCAGATCGCCGAGGCCCAGGACGGCAAGCGCTTCCTGCTGCAGGGTGGCGAGTGCGCGGAGAATTTCGCCGACTGCACCTCGGAGGTCATCTCCAACCGGCTCAAGGTGCTGCTGCAGATGAGCCTGGTGCTGGTGCATGGCCTGCGCCTGCCGGTGGTGCGCGTGGGTCGCTTCGCCGGCCAGTACGCCAAGCCGCGCTCGACCGATACGGAAACGCGCGACGGGGTGACGCTGCCGAGCTATCGCGGCGACATGATCAACGGCCCGGCGTTCACCACGCAGGACCGCGCGCCCGATCCGCGGCGCATGGTGAAGGCACACGCGCGCTCCGCGCTGACGATGAACTTCACCCGCTCGCTGATCGACGGCGGATTCGCCGACCTGCACCACCCCGAATACTGGAACCTCGGCTGGATGGGGCATTCGCCGCTGGCCGCCGAATACCAGCACATGGTCGCGAGCATCGGCGACGCCGTGCGCTTCATGGAGACGCTGTCGGGCAGCGAGGTCCACAACCTCAATCGCGTCGACTTCTACACCTCGCACGAAGCGCTGTTGCTGCCGTACGAGGAAGCGTTCACCCGCCAGGTGCCGCGGCAGTGGGGCTGGTTCAACCTCAGCACGCACTTCCCATGGATCGGCATGCGCACCGCCGCGCTTGATGGTGCCCACGTCGAATACTTCCGCGGCATCCGCAATCCGATCGCGGTGAAGGTCGGGCCAACCGTGACCCCCGACCAGCTGATGCGGCTGATCGACGTGCTCAACCCGCATGACGAACCCGGCCGGCTGGGGCTGATCCATCGCATGGGCGATCGCGAGATCGCGGACAAGCTGCCGCCGCTGCTGGATGCAGTGAAGCGCGAGGGCCGGCGCGTGCTGTGGATCTGCGATGCGATGCACGGCAATACCGAATCGACCAGCAACGGCTACAAGACCCGTCGCTTCGAACGCATCCGCAACGAGCTCGAGCAGGCCTTCGACCTGCACGCGGCCGCCGGCACCCGATTGGGTGGTGTCCATCTCGAGTTGACCGGCGAGGACGTTACCGAATGCATCGGTGGCGCGCGCGAGCTCACCGAAGTCGACCTCGGCCGTGCGTACCGTTCAGCGGTGGATCCGCGGTTGAACTACGAGCAGGCGCTGGAAATCGCGATCGCCATCGTGCGCAAGCAGGGCTCGCTGGCGCAGCCGATCGTGCGCTGAGTCAATCCGGCTGCGACGCGCAGCTGCGCCGGGCCATCGACCCTGCGTCGACGGACGCGCAAGCATGATTCGCGGTTGATCCGCCGCGGAATCCTGCATGCCTGACTACGACTGGGACCTTGTTGCCGCGACCGCATGGCCGGTCGTGGTCGCGCTTGCGATCGGCCTGGTCGTGCGCCGGCTGCTGCTTGCCGCGGCGCGGCGGGCACGTGCGCGTGCCGACCGCGCATGGGCGCGCATCTTCGCCGCGATCGCGGCACCGGCGGCCCTTGCGTTGCCATTGCTGTTCCTCAGCCTTGCCGTCGCCGCGACCCCGTTGCCGGCCGAGTGGATCGCGCGCATCCAGCACCTGCTCGGTGTGGGAGGGGCGGCCTGCGTGACCTGGGCGCTGGTGCGGGGTGTCGGTGCCATCGAACGCCGGATCGTCGCGCGGCACCCCGTCGACGTGGCCGACAACCTGCACGCCCGACGCATCCAGACCCAGACCCGGGTGATCGGCCGCGCGGTGCAGATCGGCATCATGCTGGTCGGCCTGGCGCTGATCCTGATGACGTTCCCGACCATCCGCCAGGTCGGTGCGGGCCCTGCTGGCATCGGCCGGCCTGCTCGGTGTCGTCGCGGGCTTCGCCGCGCGGCCGGTGTTCGGCAACCTCATTGCCGGCCTGCAGATCGCCATCACCCAGCCGATCCGCCTCGACGACGTGGTGATCGTGGAAGGCGAGTGGGGCCGCATCGAGGAAATCACCAGTGCCTACGTGGTGGTGCGGATCTGGGACCAGCGCCGGCTGGTGGTGCCGTTGCAGTGGTTCATCGAGAACCCGTTCCAGAACTGGACGCGCACCAGCGCGGAGATCCTCGGGCCGGTGTTCGTCTGGCTCGACCACGGCACCCCGCTGCAGGCGGTGCGCGATGAATTGCAGCGGATCTGCGAATCAGACCCGCGCTGGGACGGCCGCGTCTGCGTGGTGCATGTCGACGACCTGCTGCCGGATGCGATGAAGGTGCGGCTGCTGGTGAGCGCACGCAATTCCGGCGACGACTACGACCTGCGCGCCGCGGTGCGCGAACGGATGATGGAGTTCCTGCGTCGCGAACACCCGCAGGCGCTGGCGCGGCGGCGCACCGAGCTGGGCGGCTCACTGGCGATGGCGCGTAGCGACCGGGACGCCCACGGGCCTGCGGAGGAGGGAGCGGCCGGTGGCGACGACACTGCAGGCTCGCCGCATGCGTCGCCTGCGCCCTAGCGCGGATGGTCAGCCGGGCAGGGCGCGCATGCGCCGCAGGCAGTCGCGGCCAAGGACCCAGACCACGGCGAGGTTGACCGCCAGCACGATGGCCGGCAGCCAGCCGGGATGGCGCCAGAGCTCGCACACCTCGATCGGCACGTACATCGCCGCGCCGATGCAGCCCAGCCAGGACGCCCATCCCCGCGCACGCCACAGGCCCCAGGCTTCGATGAAGCGCAGCACGGCGTAGACCAGCAGTACCGCCAGCACCAGATCGAGGGTGCCGCCGTCGAGGGCGCGCGCGAGCCAGGCGACGCGGTCGCCGTCCAGTGGCGCGCCGATGCCCGCGGCCACCGATTCCACGCCCTGTTGCAACCGCGGCGCGCCGAACCAGCCGAGCGCGCCGGCGGCGAGCAGGGCGACCACACCCTTGCCGGCCTCGAACACCGCCACCGCGCGCAACTGCGTCGCCGGCGATGCCGGTGTCGTGCCAGCGCCCACTTCCACCGACGATCCGGCACCCATCATGCCTCCGGTCCGGAATACGGGCAGGGCGGTTCCGCAAGCGGCCACCAGTGCAGGTTGTCGTAGCCACCGTGCGCCGTGCGTGCGATCGACAGGCTTCCCAGGCAGGCATCGATTGGCAACGGCAGCAGGCCCGGCGCCTCCGGCAGGCCCTGGTCGTGTTGTCCGCGCGGGAAATAGGCCAGGGTGACGTGCGGCATCGGCTGCCGCGGTTCCGGCGCATGCCCGCAGGCCACCGCAACGGCCTCCAGGTCGGCGAACAGCGTGTCCAGTGCGGGCGACGGCGCGGGCCGTGCCACGAATACCGCCGCCGCCGGCCAGATTTCAACGCGTTCCAGCTGGAGTGCCTGCCGCGGCGCGCGCGCGGCCACGGCGGCAAGTGCGGCGTAGAGCCGGGCCGGGTCCTCCGGCAAACCCTCGGCCAGGTAGCGCAGCGTCATGTGCAGCTGCGCGCGCCGGCGCACCTGCAGCGGCGGCATCGCCGGGAACGCCCCGGGCAATGCCGCGCACAGTGCCTCCAGCGCATCGAGCGTGTCGGCATCCGGCAGCCAGGCGATGAAGTCACTCACGGCCGTGGCGCCGCGATCAGGCGGCGCGGCTGGCGCGCTTGCGCTCGACCTCGGAGCGGTGCTTCTTGCGCAGGCGGATCGCCTTCGGCGTGACTTCGACCAGCTCGTCGTCGTCGATGAACTCGAGCGCCTGCTCCAGCGAGAACTTGATCGCCGGGATCAGGCCTTCGTCGTCGTCCTTGCCCGAGGCGCGGAAGTTCGTCAGCTGCTTGCCACGCAGGGCATTGACGGTGAGGTCGTTGTCCTTGGCGTTGATGCCGACGATCTGGCCCTCGTAGATCTCCTCGCCCGGCTCGATGAACAACCGGCCGCGTTCCTGCATCGCCATCTGCGCGTACGCAGGCGACGGGCCGGTGCCGTTGGAGATCAGCACGCCGTTGTTGCGCTGGCCGATGTCGCCATCGGCCTTCGGGCCGTAATGGTCGAACACGTGGAAGAGCAGGCCGGTACCGGCGGTCAGCGTCTTGAACTCGGTCTGGAAGCCGATCAGGCCGCGCGCCGGGATGATGTAGTCCAGGCGCACGCGACCCTTGCCGTCGGGTTCCATGTTCTGCAGCAGCGCCTTGCGCTCGCCAAGGCGGCCCATGACGCCGCCCTGGAACTGCTCGTCCATGTCGACGACCAGCGCCTCGTAGGGCTCTTCGATCCTGCCATCGACCTCGCGGACGATGACTTCCGGACGTGACACCGCGAGCTCGTAGCCTTCGCGCCGCATGTTCTCGATCAGGATCGACAGGTGCAGCTCGCCGCGGCCGCTGACCTTGAATTTGTCGGCATCGGCGGTGTCCTCGACCTTCAGCGCGACGTTGTGCGCGGTCTCGCGGGTGAGGCGGTCGCGCAGCTGGCGGCTGGTGAGGAACTTGCCGCCGGAGCGGTCCTTGACGCCGGCGAAGGGCGAGTCGTTGACCTGGAAGGTCATCGAGATGGTGGGCTCGTCGACCTTGAGCACCGGCAGCTGTTCGACCGTGGACGGATCGCACAGGGTGTCGGAGATGCCCAGGCCCTCGATGCCCGAGAACGCGATGATGTCGCCGGCCTGCGCCTCGGCCACCTCGACGCGCTCCAGCCCCATGAAGCCGAGCACCTGCAGCACTTTGGCATTGCGGCGGCTGCCATCGGCGGCGACCACGGTCACCTGCTGGTTGGTCTTCACCTTGCCGCGCTGGATGCGGCCGATGCCGATCACGCCGACGTAGTTGTTGTAGTCCAGCGAGGTCACGCGCATCTGGAACGGGCCGTCCGGATCGACGGGCGGTACCGGCACGTGCTCGCAGATGGCCTCGAACAGCGGGGTCATGTCGCCGCTGCGCACGTCTTCGGTCAGCCCCGCATAACCCTGCAGGCCGGATGCGTAGACGGTGTGGAAGTCGAGCTGGTCGTCGTTGGCACCGAGGCGGTCGAACAGGTCGAAGGTCTGGTCAAGCACCCAGCTCGGGCGCGCGCCCGGGCGGTCGACCTTGTTGACCACCACGATCGGCTTGAAGCCCATCGCGAAGGCCTTCTGGGTCACGAAGCGGGTCTGCGGCATCGGCCCGTCCATCGCATCGACCAGCACCAGCACCGAGTCGACCATCGACAGCACGCGCTCGACCTCGCCGCCGAAGTCGGCGTGGCCGGGGGTGTCGACGATGTTGATGCGCCAGACTTCTCCGGTCTGCGGATGGGTCCAGCGGATCGCGGTGTTCTTCGAGAGGATGGTGATGCCACGCTCCTTCTCGATGTCGCCGCTGTCCATCACCCGGTCGGGAACGACCGCGCGCTCGTCCAGGGTTCCGGACGACTTCAGCAGCTGGTCGACGAGGGTGGTCTTGCCGTGGTCGACGTGGGCGACGATGGCGATGTTGCGCAAGCGTTCGATGGACATATGGCGGGCACAGTGGAGCGGGCGCCGTTGCGGGGCAGGGCGCGGGGCTCGTGGGAGGGAAGCCGGGTATCATATACCGGCAGTGCCGTCGATGCTGCAGGGCGTCCCGATGGCGGCATTCATCTTTCACCCGGGCGCGGCCAGCGCCGCCGTCCCTCGCCACCCCACCGAAGGAATCCTCCCATGTCCCTCCACGCTCTGTTCGATACCGACCGCGGCCAGATCAAGGTCGAGCTGCTGCCTGAAAAGGCGCCGCTCACCGTCGCCAACTTCGTCAACCTCGTCCGTCGCGGGTTCTACGATGGCCTCTCGTTCCACCGCGTCATCGCCGACTTCATGATCCAGGGCGGTTGCCCCGAAGGCAGCGGTCGCGGTGGCCCCGGCTACCGTTTCGAGGACGAGACCGACAACGGCGTGAAGCACGACCGCGGCGTGCTTTCCATGGCGAATGCCGGCCCGAACACCAACGGCAGCCAGTTCTTCATCACCCACATCAAGACCGACTGGCTGGACGGCAAGCACACCGTGTTCGGCAAGGTCGTGGAAGGCCTGGACGTGGTCGATGCGGTGAAGCAGGGCGACGCCATCAAGTCGGTGAAGATCGACGGCGATGCCGACGCTGCGCTGGCGGCGAAGGCCGACCGCGTGGCCGAGTGGAACAAGATCCTCGCCGCCTGAGTGCGCCGGTCCGGCCGGGCGTCCCCGCCCCGCCGGATGTTAAAATCGCCGGCCCGCGGCACCCGCCGCGGCTGGCTTCCAGGGCCCCCGATGCCGCAGCCGATTCCGTCCATCGCCACCCGCCCATGTGCGCACCACGCACGTGCGGGCGCATCGCGGGCCGCGCGCCCGCTGCGGGGCTGATCGGTGCGCTGGCCGGTGCTGCTGCTGTTGCTCGCCGCGGCCGGCGCCTGGCACCACTTCCAGGGCGATGCGGAACCCGCATTGCACCCTGATGATCCACGCATCACCACCGGCGACGACCGCATCGTGATGTTGGCCGCCGAATGGTGCGGCTACTGCCGCAAGCAACAGGGTGACTTCGAGCGTGCCAGCGTGCGCTACCGCGTGCTCGACGTCGACACGCCGGAAGGCGACCGCGCGATGCAGGCGATGGGCGTGCGCGGCGTGCCGACCACCATCATCGGCCAGCAGGTCGTGCACGGCTACGACACCACCGAGCTCGATCGCGGCCTCACCCGACTCGGCTACCGCGTGTACTGACGCGCGCGCCCGTTTTTCGACTGCAACTCCCCACTGCAACCAGAGGATTCCCACGCAATGAAGACCCCCGTCCGAGTCGCCGTCACCGGGGCCGCAGGCCAGATCGGCTACGCACTGCTGTTCCGCATCGCCTCCGGCGAAATGCTGGGCAAGGATCAGCCGGTCATCCTGCAGATGCTCGAACTGCCCATGGAGAAGGCCCAGGCCGCACTCAAGGGCGTGATGATGGAACTCGAGGACTGCGCATTCCCGCTGCTGGCCGGCATGGTCGGCACCGATGATCCGGAAGTCGCGTTCAAGGATGCCGACATCGCCCTGCTGGTCGGCGCGCGTCCGCGCGGCCCGGGCATGGAGCGCAAGGACCTGCTGCTGGAGAACGCGAAGATCTTCACGGCGCAGGGCGCGGCGCTGAACAAGGTCGCCTCGCGCGACGTCAAGGTGCTGGTGGTCGGCAATCCGGCCAATACCAACGCCTACATCGCGATGAAATCGGCGCCGGACCTGAAGCCGCAGAACTTCACCGCGATGCTGCGCCTCGACCACAACCGCGCGCTGAGCCAGCTCGCCACGAAGCTCGGCAAGCCGGTCGGCGGCATCGAGAAGCTCGTCGTGTGGGGCAACCACAGCCCGACCATGTATCCCGACTACCGCTTCGCCACCGCCGACGGTGCGTCGATCGCCGATGCGATCAACGACCAGGAGTGGAATGCCAACACCTTCGTGCCGACGGTCGGCAAGCGCGGCGCGGCGATCATCGAGGCGCGCGGGCTGTCGTCGGCCGCGTCGGCCGCCAATGCCGCCATCGACCACGTCCGCGACTGGGTGCTGGGCTCGAACGGCAGGTGGGTGACGATGGGCGTGCCCTCCGACGGCAGCTACGGCATCCCGGAAGGTGTGATGTTCGGTTTCCCGGTGACCACCGAGAACGGCCAGTACACGATCGTCCGTGACCTGCCGATCGACGACTTCAGCCGGACGTACATCGACAGGACGCTGGCCGAGCTCGAGGAAGAGCGCAGCGGCGTGGCGCATCTGCTGGGTTGATGCCGGAGCAGCCGGCTCGGTGCCGGCGACGGAGCACAGGAGGACAGCGGCGAATGCCGCTGTCCTTTTTTGTATTCGCCGCGGGCGGGTCCCCATGGGAGTCCAAGGCCTGTCGCGGCCGCAGGGGAATGCCCAGCCGGCCGAAGTCCGCGTCCAGCTCCCACGGCCGTCGCCGGTCATCCATGGCCGGCTCCGGGCATCCCCTTGCGCCCCCGACGGGCAACGCGCATCGCAACGGAGCGCACTTCACGGGCGCTGGAACACGTCATCCGCATCCGGCTCCCGCGCAAGCTTCGGATGCCGGGAAGTAAGACGAAGGTCGAGCTACGGACCGTGTAGCGGCGGACTATTCTCGGCAATCGAACTCCGCCGGATCGCGCCATGGATTACGAAGAGGTCTACCGCCGCTCCATTGACGAGCCGGAAGCGTTCTGGGCCGAGGAAGCGAAGCGCATCCACTGGCAGGTGCCGCCGCAGCAGATCCTCGACTACTCGAACCCGCCATTCCGGCGCTGGTTCGTCGGTGGCCGGACCAACCTCTGCTACAACGCCGTCGACCGCCACCTCGAGGAACGCGGTGACCAGCTTGCGCTGGTGGTGGTGTCCACCGAAACCGGCGTCACACGCGAGATCACCTACCGCGAACTGCATCGCGAAGTGAACGCGTTCGCGGCCGTGCTGCAGCGGCTTGACGTGGCGCGTGGCGACCGCGTCGTCATCTATATGCCGAACATGGCCGAGGCCGTATTCGCGATGCTCGCCTGCGCGCGTATCGGTGCCGTGCATTCGGTGGTCTTCGGTGGTTTCGCCGCGCACAACCTTGCGCTGCGCATCGACGATGCCGAACCCCAACTGCTGATCACCGCGGATGCCGGCAGTCGCGGCAGCCGGGTGATCCCGTACAAGCCGCTGGTCGACGAGGCCTGCGCGCGCGCCAAATCGCCGCCGCCGAACGTGCTGATCGTCTCGCGTGGCCTGCACGACGCACAGCCGCGCATCGATGGACGAGACGTGGACTACGCGACCCTGCGCGCGGAGGTCGGCGACGCCGACGTGCCGGTCGAATGGCTCGAGTCCAACGAGCCCAGCTACCTGCTCTACACCTCCGGCACCACCGGCAAGCCGAAGGGCGTGCAGCGCGATGTCGGCGGCTACGCGGTCGCGATGGCGCAATCGATGCGCACGATCTTCGACTGCGCACCGGGCCAGGTGATGTTCTCCACCTCCGATGTCGGCTGGGCGGTCGGGCATTCGTACAACGTCTACGCACCGCTGATCGGCGGTTGCACCTCGGTGCTGTACGAGGGGCTTCCGGTCAATCCCGACCCGGGCATCTGGTGGTCGCTGTGCGAGAAGTACGGCGTGCGCACGCTGTTCTCCTCGCCGACCGCGATCCGCGTGCTGAAGAAGCACGACGTCAGCCACATCCGCGACCACAATCTGTCGCAGCTCGCCTATCTGTTCCTCGCCGGCGAACCGCTGGACGAGCCCACGGCGACGTGGATCAGCGAGGCGCTCGGCAAGCCCGTCATCGACAACTACTGGCAGACCGAAACCGGCTGGCCGGCGCTCACCCTATTGCCGGGCCTGGACATGCGGCCGGTCAGGTTCGGTTCGCCCGGGTTTCCCAACCTCGGCTACCGGATGAAGGTCATCGACGAAGGCACCGGCGAAACCGTCGGCCCCAACCAGAAGGGCGTGCTGGTGATCGAGCCCCCGCTGCCGCCGGGCTGCATGAGCACCATCTGGCGCGATGACCGCCGCTTCATCGACAGCTACTTCAGCCATTTCAACGAACTGCTCTACAGCTCGCTCGACTGGGCGATCCGCGACGACGACGGCTACACCTTCATCCTGGGGCGCACCGACGACGTCATCAACGTGGCGGGCCACCGGCTGGGCACGCGCGAGATCGAGGAAGTGGTGTCGTCGTGCCCGGCGGTGGCCGAGGCGGCGGTGATCGGCGTTGCCGACGAACTCAAGGGCCAGGTGCCGATCGTGTTCGCCACCCTGCGCGACATGGCCGCGGACGCCGGCGCGCGGGACCAGGCCGCGCGCGACATGCAGCGCGCAGTGGACGCATCGCTCGGCGCGGTGGCGCGGCCGTCACGCGTCTACATCGTCAATGCATTGCCGAAGACGCGCTCGGGCAAGCTGCTGCGACGCTCACTGCAGGCGCTGGCGCAGGGCCAGGATCCGGGCGACCTGTCCACGCTGGATGATCCGGGCGCGCTGGACGAGGTCCGGCGCGCGCTGGCCGGCAGCGATCCCGCGTAGGAGCGGCGCATCGCCCCGAGGTGGTGCGGTGGGAGGTCAGCGGGGCAACAGCCGCGGCCGTGATCGTGGCCATGGGCCGCGCCTACGGGTTGGCCCTGGCGTCCACCGCCGGTTCGACACCGGTATAGCGGGCGCGCGGGCGGATCAGGCGACCGTCGGCCTGCTGTTCGAGCGCATGTGCCAACCAGCCGGTGACACGCCCGGCGGCGAACAGCACCAGGGCCGGCGTCGCCGGAAGCCCATGCACATGGCAGATCGCCGCCAGCAGGAGGTCGATGTTCGGCCGCTCGCCGCTGACCTCCTCGGCCGCGACGATGATCGCGTCGAGTTCCCCCATCGCGGTGGTGTCGGCGGCGCCCGCGCGCAGCAGCCGCAGCAGCTCGGCCGCGCGCGGATCGCCCTCCGGATAGAGCGCATGGCCGAAGCCGGGCAGGTCGTCGCCGCGCTGCCAGCGCCCGGCGATCACCGCGACCGGATCAGCGGCGCGGGCTTCGGCGATCAAAGCGTAGGCACGCGCGGTCGCGCCGCCATGGCGCGGGCCGGACAGCGCGGCCAGTCCTGCACAGGCAGTGGCGTGCAGGTGTGCGCCGGTGGACGCCACCACGCGTGCGGCGAACGCGGACACGTTGAGTTCGTGGTCGGCGCACAGCACCAGCGCGGCACGCACCAGTTCCGCGAATGCGGCGTCGCCGGGTCGCCAGGCCTGTGCGAGTTGCTGGTGCACGGGGCCCGAGGTCCGGTCGGCGGCCACCAGCAGTGCGGAGACATCGCGCAGCAGGCCGGCGGCGATCTCGTGGCGCGCGCGCGGCGCGGCGCTGAAGGCGCCCACGGTATCGAGCGCGAGCAGGGGCAGCGCGGCCATCGTGCGTTCCAGCGGCGGCAGCTGTGTCGCGCGCGCGAGCTGCGCGGCATCCTCCGGCCACGGCGCGGTGGCCAGCCGCGCGAACGGATCGTCGGCACCGCAGTCCCACAGCAGCCGCGCGATGTCCTCGAGGGCCGCACCCGCACGCACGGCTTCCACTGCCGAATGCCCGCGGTAGTAGGGGCTGTCGGCACGGATCAGCGAGATCCGCGTTTCCAGCACCGGCAATCCGCGGTCCAGGCTCTGCGCCGCACCCTGCGCGGCACCGCGACCGCTGCGCTTGCGCCCGGCAAGGCGCTCGACGTCCTGCCGCAGGTAGACCCGGCTGCGATGGTCGGCTCCGGGGCGCGAACGCAGCAGCCCGCGGCTGACATAGGCGTACAACGTGGCCTGGCTGATCCCGAGCAGCGCGCAGGCGTCGCGCGCGGTCAGCAGGTCGGGCGGTATGTCAGTGGCGTCAGTGGGCATGGCATTGGACAGGTTGATCAACCTGATCAAGATTGATCAACCGGTCCGGAACTGCAAGAGTGGCGTGCATGGCGGGGCCTCCCGCCACTCCCGCCGGCACCGCCGGCACGACTGGAGTTTTCGATGAGCCATCCGTCCGCCGGCGCCCCCGCTTCCCCGGGTGCACGGTTCCGCGCCGCCCTTGCCGCCGAGTCGCCGCTGCAGGTAATCGGGGCGATCAACGCCAACCATGCCCTGCTGGCGCAGCGCGCCGGGTTCCGCGCGATCTATCTGTCCGGAGGCGGCGTCGCCGCCGGTTCGCTCGGCCTGCCCGACCTCGGCATCAACACCCTCGAGGACGTGCTGATCGACACCCGCCGCATCACCGATGTCTGCGAGCTGCCGCTGCTGGTCGATATCGACACCGGCTTCGGCGCCAGCGCGTTCAACATCGAACGCACGGTGAAGTCGCTGATCAAGGCGGGCGCCGCCGCCTGCCATATCGAGGACCAGGTCGGCGCCAAGCGCTGCGGCCATCGCCCCGGCAAGGAGATCGTGTCGCAGGGCGAGATGGCCGACCGGGTCAAGGCGGCCGCCGATGCGAAGACCGATCCGGACTTCTTCCTGATCGCGCGCACCGATGCGATCGCGGTGGAAGGCGTGGATGCGGCGATCGAACGCGCATTGGCCTGCGTCGAGGCCGGCGCCGACGGCATCTTCGCCGAGGCTGCGTACGACCTCGACACCTACCGTCGCTTCGTCGACGCGGTGAAGGTACCGGTGCTGGCCAACATCACCGAGTTCGGCAAGACCCCGCTGTTCACCCGCGACGAGCTGGCTGCCGCCGGCGTGGCGATCCAGCTGTTCCCGCTGTCGGCGTTCCGCGCCGCCAACAAGGCCGCCGAAGCGGTGTACACCGCGGTGCGCCGCGACGGCCACCAGCAGTCGGTTGTGGATGCAATGCAGACCCGCGAGGAACTCTACGATCGCATCGGCTACCACGCGTTCGAGCAGCGGCTGGATGCGCAGTTCGCGTCGAAGAAATGATCCTCGCCGCGGATTCCGCTGATGGATGCGGATCGGCAAGAACGGACTGAAGCTTTTAATCCGTGTTGATCCGCGGGAATCCGTGGCAACACGCTCTAGAACGGAGAACAGACATGAGCGAGACCCCTGCCCCGGCTTTCAAGCCGAAGAAGTCCGTGGCCCTGTCCGGCACACCGGCCGGCAATACCGCCCTGTGCACGGTCGGCCGCACCGGCAACGACCTGCACTACCGCGGCTACGACATCCTCGATTTCGCCACCACCAGCGAGTTCGAGGAGATCGCCCACCTGCTGGTGCATGGCAAGCTGCCCAATGCCGCCGAGCTGCGCGCGTACAAGGCCAAGCTGAAGTCGCTGCGCGGGATCCCGGCGGCGGTCAAGGCCGCGCTGGAGGAACTGCCGCCCTCGGCGCATCCGATGGACGTGATGCGCACCGGCGTGTCGGTGCTGGGCTGCGTCACGCCGGAGAAGGACGACCACAACCACCCCGGAGCGCGCGACATCGCCGACAGGCTGATGGCCTCGCTGGGTTCGATGCTGCTGTACTGGTACCACTGGAGCCACAATGGCCGGGTCATCGACGTCGAGACCGACGACGACTCCATCGGCGGGCACTTCCTGCACCTGTTGCACGGCGAGCCGCCACCGGCCAGCTGGGTGCGCGCGATGCACACCTCGCTGATCCTCTACGCCGAGCACGAGTTCAACGCGTCGACGTTCACCGCGCGCGTCATTGCCGGCACCGGCAGCGACATGTATTCGTGCATCGCCGGTGCGATCGGCGCGTTGCGCGGCCCCAAGCACGGCGGCGCCAACGAGGTCGCGTTCGAGGTGCAGCAGCGCTACGACTCGCCCGACGAGGCGGAAGCCGACATCAAGGCGCGCGTGGAGCGCAAGGAAGTGGTGATCGGCTTCGGCCATCCGGTCTACACCACCGGCGACCCCCGCAACGACGTCATCAAGAAGGTGGCGAAGGACCTGTCGGAAGAGCAGGGCAGCATGAAGATGTACGACATCGCCGAACGCCTGGAGACGGTGATGTGGGACATCAAGAAGATGTTCCCCAACCTCGACTGGTTCAGCGCGGTCAGCTACCACATGATGGGCGTGCCGACGGCGATGTTCACCCCGCTGTTCGTCATGGCCCGCACCAGCGGCTGGAGCGCGCACGTGATCGAACAGCGCATCGACGGCAAGATCATCCGCCCGAGCGCGAACTACACCGGCCCCGAGAACCTCGAGTTCGTGCCGCTCGACAGGCGCGGCTGAGCCGGGCACACACATCAACGCAGACAGGCTGCGCATTGCGCGGCCTGTTTCGTTAACTCACCGGGACACCCGAGCGCCGCGGATGGACGCGGCTCGTCAGCCCTTCGCAGCGGCAGCGGTGGCCGAGGCGCCCGCGCGCTGGCGCGGGGTCAGCCGTTGCACGCGCAGGAAGGTGTGGTCGCCGATCTGCGCCACCTGGTAGGCATTGCGCCAGCTCGGGCTGGCGATCGCATGCGCCATGAAATGGCTGGCACCCGGCACGATTTCGGTGCGCTCGCCGGGCGGCAGCGACCAGTTGCGCTCCGCGTCGAGGGCGATGGTGACCGCCTGCGACCAGGCCTCGACATTGTTCAGCCGCGTCCGCGGGGACACGATGGTCGGGGCGAACTGCTTGCGCGCGGTGACCACCTCGCACATCGACTCGCCCCACAGCCCGCTGTCCTGTCGCCGCAGGGCGACCTCGGCCACGGCCTTCTGGCCGCGCTCGGACTGGTTGCGGGCTTCCAGATAGACGGTCGTGCTCAGGCACAACGAATCGGCGGCGGGCTGGGGAAGAATCGAGGCCAGCCAGAGAATCCAGCTCAGTTGCATGTCCGGTCCTTGCTCCGTTGCGCCGGCCGGCGGCGTCATCCCCGGATGGGAACGGCGGTCGCAGCGGTTTCCGGCATGGCGATAGGCACGTCCGGCATCAGCCGGGACGCTCGCGAGGGATTCGCGACAAGGGCAGCGGGCTCTGCGGCACGCTTCTGCCCGGGCACCGATGTCGCCGAACGCGACCCGGGCCGGTTCCGGGGCGGGATGGCTCCGGAAGGTGGGCGCACGGTAAGAGCGCGAATCGCAACCGTTCCTGAATGGGCGACTTCTTTTAGGGTTGCCCTGTTCAGGTATTTCGAGCTAGGCGCGTGATGCCTGTGCGGCAGCGCGGATGCGGGTCACAGCGTCGCCGCGAGCCGCGTGCCCTGTGCGATTGCCCGCTTTGCATCGAGCGCCGCGGCAACGTCCGCGCCCCCGATCACATGCACCCTGGCCGTACGTCCGGCCAGTGTGTTCTGCAGCGGGCGGTGCGGTTCCTGGCCCGCGCAGACCACCACGTGGTCGACCGGCAGCAGCTGCTCCACGCCATCGATGCGGACATGGAAGCCGTCATCGTCGACACGCAGGTATTCGACGCCGCCATGCATGCGCACCTGCAACGCCTTGAGCGCGGCACGGTGGATCCAGCCGGTGGTCTTTCCCAGGCGGGCACCGGGCCTGCCGGGGCTGCGCTGCAGCAGCCACAGCGCACGGGCGGGTGCTGGCGGCTGCGGCGGTTGCAGCCCGCCGGGCCGTTCGAAGGTCGGATCGATGCCCCATTCGCGCATCCAGCGCTGCGGGTCGAGGGTGGCCGACGCGCCGGCATGGGCGAGGAACTCGGCCACATCGAAGCCGATGCCACCAGCGCCCACGATCGCCACCCGCGCCCCGGGCACCACCCGCCCCTGGATCACGTCGGCATAGCCGACCACCTTCGGGTGGTCGTGGCCGGGGAAATCCACTGCCCGTGGCCGCACCCCGGTCGCCAGCACCACCTCGTCGAAGCCGTCGAGCGTGCCGGGGTCGGCGACGGTGGACAGGCGCAGGTCCACACCGGTCTCCGCGATGCGATGCCCGAACCAGCGCACGGTTTCGTCGAACTCCTCCTTGCCGGGAATGCGCCGTGCGAGGTTGAACTGCCCGCCGATGGCGTCCGCGGCCTCGAACAGGGTCACGTGATGACCCCGCTCGGCCGCCACCGTGGCGCAGGCCAGGCCCGCGGGTCCGGCGCCGACCACGGCGATGCGCTTCGCCGTCGTGGTCGGCACCCAGTTGAGCTCCGTTTCGGCGCAGGCACGCGGGTTCACCAGACAGCTCACCGTGCGATTGGCGAACACATGGTCCAGGCAGGCCTGGTTGCAGGCGATGCAGGTATTGATCGCGTGCGGGCGACCGCTCCGGGCCTTGTCCACCCATTGCGGGTCGGCCAGCAATGGCCGCGCCATCGACACCATGTCGGCGCCACCGGCGGCGAGGATGGCCTCGGCCACGTCCGGCGTGTTGATGCGGTTGGTTGCCACCAGCGGCAGCTGCACGTGCGGACGCAGCTTGGCGGTGACGCCTGCAAACGCGGCGCGCGGCACCGAAGTGGCGATCGTCGGAATCCGCGATTCGTGCCAGCCGATGCCGGTGTTGAGGATGGTCGCCCCGGCGGCCTCGATCGCACGGGCCTGCTCGACGATCTCGTTCCAGGCCGAGCCATCCGGCACCAGCTCGAGCATCGACAAGCGGTAGATCAGGATGAAGTCCGGGCCGCAGGCTTCGCGGATCCGCGCCACCACCTCGGTGGCCAGACGCAGGCGCCGGCGCAGGTCGCCACCCCAGGCATCGTCGCGGCGGTTGGTGCGCGCGCTGGCGAAGGTGTTGATCAGATAGCCTTCCGAGCCCATCACCTCGACGCCGTCGTAGCCGGCATCCCGCGCCAGCCGCGCGGCACGCACATAGGCGCGGATGGTGCCCTCCACGCCGCGGGCACCCAGCGCGCGTGGGGTGAACGGATTGATCGGCGCCTTCACTTTCGACGGCGCGACCTGCAGCGGGTGATAGGCGTAGCGGCCGGCATGCAGCAGCTGCAGGCAGATCCTGGCGTCCTCCGCATGCACCGCATCGGTGACCAGGCGATGCCGGCGCAGCTGGCCGCGCCAGACCAGGCTGCCGGCGAACGGCTTCAGCCAGCCCTCGATGTTCGGCGCGTAGCCGCCGGTGATGATCAGGCCGACGCCGCCGGCGGCACGTTCGGCGAAATACGCGGCAAGGCGCGGCGCATCGCGTGCGCGATCCTCCAGCCCGGTGTGCATCGATCCCATCAGCACCCGGTTGCGCAGGGTGGTGAAGCCGAGGTCGAGCGGAGCGAACAGGTGCGGGTAGTGCGGTGCCGCGGCAGCGGCGTCCTGGCGGGCGGGCATCGCGAGATACGCTTGCGTATGGATCGGCGAGGATGCCGGTTCACGCACCGCGACGCAACGCGACGGGTTACCAGCCGGCGACGACGAGCTTGCCGATGCTGCGCCCGCTCTCCAGCCGCTGATGCGCCTCGCACAGGGTGGTCGCGGAGATCGGCGACAGCGTCTCCGTCAGCGTGCCGCGCAGGCGCCCTGCGTCCACCAGTTCCGCAACGCGCGCGAGGATGCGCCCCTGTTCGGCGATATCGCGGGTGCCGAAGCGCGACCGCGCGAACATGAATTCCCAATGGATGCCGATGCATTTCGCCTTGTAGGGATCACCGATGCGCAGCGGTCCCGCGGGTTCCACGATCAGGCCCACATGTCCCTGGGGGGCGAGCAGCTCACCCAGCGCGTCCCAGTAGCGATCGGTATCGGCGAGGTTGAGCGCGACGTCGACCGCATCGAAGCCCAGCGCCTGCAGCCCGGACTGCAGCGGCTGGCGATGATCGATCACGTGATGGGCGCCGAGTTCGTGGCACCAGGCCTGGGTCTCCGGCCGCGACGCGGTGGCGATGACCCGGAATCCGGCGAGCCGGCCGAGCTGGATCGCCATCGAGCCGACACCGCCGGCGGCGCCGATCACCAGCAACGTGCGGCCGGTGCCGCCGCCCTCGATCGAGAACGGCATGCGCTGGAACATGAGCTCCCACGCCGTCAGTGCAGTCAGCGGCAGGGCGGCCGCCTGCGCCGCATCCATCGATGCGGGCGCGCGCGCGACGATGCGCGCATCGACCAGCTGGTATTCGGCATTGCTGCCGGGGCGGGTGACGTCGCCGGCGTAGTAGACGCGGTCGCCCGGAGCGAAGCCGCGCACGTCGCCGCCCACCGCATCGACGACGCCGGCGGCGTCATAGCCCAGCACACGATGGTCGGCACCGGCGGGCAGCGGGGCGCGCCGCAGCTTGGTATCGACCGGATTCACCGACACCGCTTCGACGCGCACGCGCAGATCGCCCGGACCCGGCGCGGGCAGCGGCAGCTCGCGCTCCTCGAGCGCGCGCGGATCGTCGGCAGGACGCGGCCCGGTGGTCACGATGGCTTTCATGGCATCGACTCCTCGAAGGGTGGGAAGACAGGCGGCCGTGGTCACGGCGCCCACGGCACCGCGGTGCCGGACACGATGATGCCGCCCGAGTGCGGGATGTCGACGACCAGAAGGCCCGGCCGACCCATCGCCTCGCCCTGGCGGATACGGATGCGTACCGGCGCCTCGATCAATCCGGCATCGCGCAGGTAACCGCCCAGTGCCGCGGCGGCCGCGCCGGTGGCCGGATCCTCCACCACGCCGCCAACCGGGAACGGGTTGCGCGCATGGAAGAGGTCCGCGCGCTCGCGCCACACCAGCTGCAGCGTGGTGAGGCCGTCATCGAGCATGAGTGCCTTCAGTCGCTGGAAGTCGTATGCCAGCGATGCGAGCCGCGCCGCCTCGCGCACCGCGAGCACCAGATGCCAAGCGCCGGCATAGGCGCGTGCGGGAGCGATGGCCGGGTCGAGTTCGGCGTGCGTCCATCCCAGCGCAGCGAGCGCGGCATCGACGAGTGTCGCCGAAGCGGCTGCATGGCGGGGCGTGACGGACACCAGCGCGGCCATGCGCACGCCATCGCGCACTTCGACCGTGACCGGTACCTCGCCCGCCGGCGTCGCCAGCAGGTAACGGCCATCGCCGCAGGTCTCGCCCAGCACCGCGCCCGCGGCAATGGTGGCGTGGCCGCAGAACGGAACTTCCGCTTCGGGGCTGAAATACCGCGCGATGCGCTCATGGCCGGTGCCGGCGATGAACACGGTCTCCGAGAAGCCGACCTCGCTGGCGATGCGTTGCATCGTCGCTGCCGTGGGCAAGGTGTCGCCGAACCACACGCCCGCCGGATTGCCGCCTGCAGGATCCGTGGCAAAGGCGACATAGCGGTGCAGCGTTGCACTCATCGGAGTTTCCCTCGGGACTGCTGCGGCACACGGAGTGGTGTCGACAGTCTGCCGTGCTGCGCACTTGTCGAGCACCGCACGTGCCGAGGTTCCGTCACGGCAAATCGCCCGTATGGCAACGCGCGACAACGCGCATCATCACGACTGCCTGCACGCTTCCATCGTCGTGCGCGTGAAAAGTCTGCCGTGTTCCGTCGCTGACTGTGGCGGGAGGGTCCGGAGTTGCCGCAGATTGGCACTCGGCAACTGTTATGCTAGCGTTAACGGCGTCTTCACAGGCCTGACTCTAGGCTACGCCGGCGATGATTGCCTGACGCGATCTCGACGGAATCTCAACAAACGCCGTAATGCTTTCCCCCTTGATCAAGGAGCTGAACGAATGAATAAGAAACTCCTCTGTGCCGCGCTGCTCGGCGGCCTGGGCCTGGCGCACTCTGCCAGTGCGCAGGAGTTCGACGATCGCTGGTATCTGACTGGCTCCGTCGGCTACAACTTCCAGGACGACGACCGCCGCACCAGCGACGCCCCGTTCGGTACCATCGGCCTGGGCAAGTTCATCAGCCCGAACTGGTCGGTCGACGGTGAGATCAACTACCAGAACCCGGGCCTGCGCAGCGCCAGCTCGGTCCAGGGTTCGAACCCGGATCTGAACTGGAGCCAGTACGGCATCTCGTTCGACTTCCGTTACCACTGGCTGCAGGACGGCCGCACCTGGAACCCCTACGCGCTGTTCGGCGTGGGCTACCAGCGCAGCGAGGAAGAGTTCGACAACTTCCCGAGCCCGGATTCGCCGGGTGAGCGCGAAGACGGCAACTTTGCCGCCAAGGTCGGCCTCGGTCTGCAGGGCACCTTCACCAACCGCGTTGCGGTCCGTGCCGAAGTCGCGCTGCGTGGCGATTTCGACGACAGCAGCTACGCCGCCAGCGGCTCGCAGGACTGGGCGGGCTACCCGCACAACCAGTCGGAGAGCTACTTCACCGACCTGCTGGCTTCGGTCGGCGTCGTGATTCCGCTGGGCCCGCCGCCGGTCGCTCCGATCGTCGCTCCGCCGCCGGCTCCGGTCGACAACTGCGCCGACCGCGACACCGACGGTGACGGCGTCAACGACTGCGACGACCGCTGCCCGAACACCCCGGCAGGCACCACGGTCGGTCCGGATGGCTGCCCGGTTCCGGTCACCATCGACCTGCGTGGCGTGAACTTTGACTTCGACCGTTCCACCCTGCGCCCGGACGCCGTCGCCATCCTCAACGAGGCGATCGAAATCCTGCGCCGTTACCCGGACCTCCGTGTTGAAGTCGCCGGCCACACCGACGCCGTCGGTACCGACGCCTACAACCAGAGCCTGTCGGAGCGCCGCGCGCGCGCCGTGTACGACCACATCACCGGCGCCGGCATCGCTGCCAGCCGCCTGGTGGGCCCGACCGGTTACGGCGAGAGCCGCCCGATCGCGCCGAACACCAACCCGGATGGTTCGGACAATCCGGAAGGTCGTGCGCGCAACCGCCGTACCGAGCTGAACGTCCAGAACTGAGGACGCGCTCGAGTTGAACCAGAAAGCCCGGCCCTGGCCGGGCTTTCTGCTTTTCGGCGTGGGAAGGAGCATAGTGGCCGCGCGCGGTGCGGCGATACAGCGATGCTGGAGACGCGCCCACCGGCACACTCAGCTGAATACGTCTTTTCAGAACAAAGACTTGCGACACCTACTTCAAGCTGATTAAACTCCACCGCACTTTCGTCGGGGATCCACCATGTACAAGGCCATCGCCACGTTGCTGCTTGCGACAGCCCCAGTCCTGTCCTTCGCGTCGGACTGCGCGATTTCCCTGCCGGCATCGGCGACACCGCTGCCGGCAACGGTCCTCACCGCGGTATCCCCGGAGCTGGTGGCGCCTGCGTACCGCCCCGGCGCCCATGGCGGCGTGTTGGCCCCCGGCATCGATGCATCGCAGTCGTTGGAGCAGGTCCTGCTGCGGATCCAGCTCGAAGGCTGCCCGAACCTCAGCGCCTCGACGACGGCGGTCGACCCGAACGACCCTTCCGTCTACCAGCCCAAGACCGAGTTCGACAACACCCCCTGGCGCTTCGACATGCAGCAGGAGGGCAAGATGATGACGGCCGACGCGTTCGACGCGTGGATGAAGGCCCGCGGCGTGCGCGTGGCGCGTGGCGTGCAGCCGGCTGCGGTCCCGGCCGCCGACCCGGTGCCAGCCGAAGGTGAGAGCCCCGCACCGGTGCCGACCTCGACCAACTGACCGCTGCCCGCTCAACGAAAAGGCCCGCGCGAGCGGGCCTTCTGCGTTGCAGGGGGGCGGGTGGCTCAGCGGCCGATGACCCCAAGCTCGTGGCCGATGCGGGTGAACGCATCGATCGCGCGATCGAGATGCTCGCGGGTGTGCGCCGCCGAGATCTGCGTGCGGATGCGCGCCTGGCCGTCGGGCACCACCGGGAAGAAGAAACCGATCGCGTAGATGCCTTCCTCGAGCAGGCGCTCGGCGAAACGCTGCGCCAGCGGCGCCTCGTAGAGCATCACCGGGCAGATCGGGTGGTCGCCGGGCTTGAGGTCGAATCCGGCGGCGGTCATCCGCTCGCGGAAGTAGGCGGTGTTGGTGCGCAACTGCTCGCGCAGGCTGCCGGCAGCATCGAGCATCTCGAACGCCTTGATGCCGGCGGCGACCACGTGCGGCGGCAGCGAGTTCGAGAACAGGTACGGGCGCGAACGCTGGCGCAGCAGTTCGATCACCTCGCGCCTGGCGGTGGTGAAGCCGCCGAGCGCGCCGCCCATGGCCTTGCCCAGGGTGCCGGTGTAGATGTCGATCTTCCCGAGCACGCCCTTGACCTCGGCGGAGCCGCGGCCGGTGGCGCCGAGGAAGCCGGTGGCGTGGCATTCGTCGATATGCACCAGCGCGCCGTACTTCGACGCCAGCGCGGTGATCTCGTCGAGCGGGGCGACGAAGCCGTCCATCGAGAACACGCCGTCGGTGGTGATCATGATGGTGCGCGCGCCGTCGGCCCTGGCCTGCTGCAGCTGCTTTTCCAGGTCCGCCATGTCGCAGTTGGCGTAGCGGTAGCGCTTCGCCTTGCACAGGCGCACGCCGTCGATGATCGAAGCATGGTTGAGCGCGTCGGAAATGATCGCGTCCTCGGCGCCCAGGAGCGGCTCGAACAAACCGCCGTTGGCGTCGAAGCAGGCGGCATAGAGGATGGTGTCCTCGGTGCCGAAGAAGTCCGCGATGGTCTTCTCCAGCTGCTTGTGCAGGTCCTGGGTGCCGCAGATGAAGCGCACCGAGGCCATGCCGAAGCCGTGGCTGTCGAGCGCATCCTTGGCGGCGGCGATGACATCGGGGTGGTCGGCCAAGCCCAGGTAGTTGTTGGCGCAGAAGTTCAGCACCGAGCGGCCGTCGGCCAGGGTGATCTCGGCGGATTGCGGGCTGGTGATGATGCGCTCGGCCTTGAACAGCCCGGCCTCGCGGATCTCCTCGAGGGTGGCGGAATAATGCTCGGTCAGCGACATGCGCGGGTCTCCATCAAAAAGTGGGGGCGCAGACGCGCCTGATGCCGGTCACGCGCCGTCGCGCAGGCAACGGCGCCGCGGAGGTCAATGCCAGTCGAGCACGACCTTGCCGGACTTGCCGGACTCCATCAGGTCGAAGCCCTTCTGGAAGTCGTTGGCAGGCAGCTGGTGGCTCAGCACCTTGCCCAGCGGGAAGCCGGACAGCACCAGCTGGGTCATCTTGTACCAGGTCTCGTACATCTTCCGGCCGTAGATGCCCTGCACCGTGAGGCCCTTGAAGATGATGCGGTCCCAGTCGACACCGGCGCCCTTGGGCAGGATGCCGAGCAGGGCGACCTTGCCGCCGTGGTACATGCAGTCGAGCATGTCGTTGAAGGCACGCGGGTTGCCGCTCATCTCCAGGCCGACGTCGAAGCCTTCCAGGTGCAGGTCGGCCATCACGTCGCGCAGCGAGGCGTTGGCGACGTTGACCACCCGGGTCGCGCCCATGTCGGCGGCGAGCTTGAGGCGGTAGTCGTTGACGTCGGTGACCACCACGTTGCGCGCGCCGATGTGCTTGCAGATGCCGGCGGCCATGACGCCGATCGGGCCGGCGCCGGTGATCAGCACGTCCTCGCCGACCACGTCGAATTCCAGCGCGCAGTGCGCGGCGTTGCCGTAGGGATCGAAGAACGCGGCGAGTTCCGACGGGATCTGGTCCGGGATCGGCCACAGGTTGGTGGCCGGCATCACGATGTAGTCGGCGAAGGCACCATTGCGGTTGACGCCGATCCCCTTCGTGTTCGGGCACAGGTGCTGGCGGCCGGCGCGGCAGTTGCGGCAATGGCCGCAGACGATATGGCCCTCGGCCGACACGCGCTGGCCGATGACGTAGCCCTCGACACCGGGGCCGAGCTCGGCGATGCGGCCGACGAACTCGTGGCCGATGACCAGGCCCGGAGTGATCGTGCGCTGGCTCCAGTCGTCCCACAGGTAGATGTGCAGGTCGGTGCCGCAGATCGCGGCCTTCTCGACCCGGATCAGCACCTCGTTCGGACCCGGCACCGGCACCGGCACCTCTTCCATCCAGATGCCCTTGCTGGCTTCGCGCTTGACCAGCGCGCGCATGGTGGTGGGCCGGTTGCTGTCGGGCATGTGGGGTGTCCGTGAGTCGCGAAAAGAAGCGGAATTATACGTCCCGGGGCTGTCCCGCCGGGCAACGGCAGCCGGCGTGAGCGCGGACGCGGGGGTATGGTGCCCGGCCGTGGCCGGTAGACTTGGCCCCCCGCATGACCGGAGCCCTGCCTGATGACCCGTTGCCTGATCGCCGCGCTGCTCGCACTCGCCGCCACCGCGCCCGCCATCGCCGGCGAGGGCATGTGGGTTCCGCAGCAGCTGCCGGAGATCGGCAATGCCCTGAAGCGTGCCGGCCTGCGCCTGCAGCCGTCGCAGCTGGCCGACCTCACCGGTGACCCGATGGGCGCGGTGGTCTCGCTGGGCGGTTGCACCGCCGGCTTCGTATCCCCGCAGGGGCTGGCGGTGACCAACCACCACTGTGCCTATGGCGCGATCCAGCTCAATTCGACGCCCGACAACAACCTGATGCGCGACGGCTTCAACGCCGCTGCGCGCGAAGGCGAGCTGAGTGCGGGACCGAACGCGCGCATCTACGTGCTCGATTCGATCCGCGACGTCACCGCCGACGTGCAGCAGGCCATGGCGGCCGCGCCGGATGCGATCGGCCGCACGCGTGCGTTCGAAGCGATCGAGAAGCGTCTCGTCGCCAGCTGCGAGTTCCGCCCGGGCTACCGCTGCCGGCTGTACGCCTTCGACGGCGGCAACGCCTGGCGGCTGTTCCGCAACCTCGAGATCCGCGACGTGCGCCTGGTCTACGCGCCGCCGGGCGGCATCGGCAACTTCGGTGGCGAGGTCGACAACTGGACCTGGCCGCGCCACACGGGCGACTTCGCCTTCTACCGCGCCTATGTCGGCCCGGATGGCCAGCCGGCGGACCATGCCGCGGACAACGTGCCCTACCAGCCGAAGCGCTGGCTGCGCTTCGCCGAGCGCCCGCTGCGCGACGGCGATTTCGTGATGGCCGCGGGCTACCCTGGCAGCACCAACCGCTACGCGCTGGCCGCGGAGTTCGAACAGACCGCGCAGTGGATGTACCCGACGCTGTCGGCGCACTACAAGCGGCTGCTGGAGCTGGTCGAGACCGAGGGTGCGCGCAACCCGGAAATCGCGGTGCGCTACGCCAGCACCGTCGGCGGCTGGAAGAACGCATCGAAGAACTACGACGGCCAGCTGGAGGGCTTCGCCCGCATCGATGCCACGCAGCGCAAGCTCACCGAGGAGGAAGCAGTGCTGGAATGGCTGCGCGAGCAGGGCGAGGCCGGGCGGGCGGCGCTGGATGCGCATGCGGAACTGGTACGCGTCAACGAGGCGGCAAGCGCCACCCGCGATCGCGACCTGATCACCGGCCAGCTGCACCGGCTGGGCACGCTGGGCGTGGCGATGACGCTGTATCGCAATGCCATCGAACGCAGCAACCCCGACGCCGACCGCGAGCCGGGTTACCAGGAGCGCGACCAGGCCACCATCCAGGGTTCGCTGCAGCAGATGGAGCGTCGCTACCACCCGGAGATGGACCGCATCCTGCAGCGTTACTGGCTGGGCGAGTACATCAAGCTGCCGGCCGATCAGCGCGACGCCGCGATCGACAAGTGGCTGGGCGGCAACGATGCCGCCGCGATCGAACGCGCGCTCGAGCGGCTGGCCGGCACCCGCCTGGGCGATCTCGACGAGCGCATGCGCTGGCTGACCGCCGACCGCGACGCTTTCGATCGCAGCCGGGATCCGGCGATCCGCTATGCCATCGCGGTGACCCCGTCGATGCTGCGCCAGGACATCGAACGCAAGGCGCGTGGCGGTGAGCTGCTGCAGGCGCGCCCGCGCTATCTCGCCGCGGTCGCCGACTGGCGCCGCGCGCAGGGCGGGGCGGTGTATCCCGATGCCAACGGCTCACTGCGCATCACTTTCGGCAATGTCACCGGTTACAAGGCGCTCGACGGCCGCGAGCATGCCTCGTTCACCACGATCGACGAGATCCCGGCCAAGGCCACCGGGCAGGAGCCGTTCGATGCACCGCAGGCGCTGCTCGACGCGGTCGCCGAGCGTCGTCATGCCGGGCTGGCCGAGCGCCGACTGCGCACGGTGCCGGTGAATTTCCTCTCCGATCTCGACGTCACCGGCGGCAACTCCGGTTCGCCGGTGCTCGATGCGCAGGGGCGCCTGACCGGCCTGCTGTTCGACATGAACTGGGAATCGGTGAGCTCGAACTGGGTGTTCGACCCGGCGATGACGCGCACCATTTCGCTCGACCAGCGCTACCTGCGCTGGATCATGCGCGAGGTGTATCCGGCGCCGGCACTGCTCGAGGAACTGGGGCTGTGAACCTGGCGCGCTTGCTACGCTGCGGCGTCCACCACCTGAAGGCGTCGCGCGCATGAGGATCCTGCTGGCCCGCCATGGCGAAACGCCGTGGAACGCGGAAGGCCGCTACCAGGGGCAGGAAGACATCGCGCTGTCGCCGGTCGGGATCGGCCAGGCGCAGGCGCTCGGGCGCCGGCTTGCCGATGTGCGCATCGACCGCGCGGTGGCGTCGCCACTGCAACGGGCGCGACGCACGGCGGAACTGGCGCTGGGGCCGGAGCGCGCCGGCATGCTCACCCTCGACGACGGCCTGCGCGAGATCGGCCACGGCAGCTGGGAAGGCCTGTTGGCCGGCGAGATCCGCGAGCGCGACCCGGAGCTGTCGCGCGCCTGGCGCGAGGCGCCGGACACGGTTTTGATGCCCGGTGGAGGCGAGTCGCTGCAGCATGTGATCGACCGTGCGTGGCCGGCGCTGGCTCGGGCAATGGACGGGCTCGGTGCCGACGACACCCTGCTGGTGGTGGCCCACGATGCGGTCAACCGCGTGCTGCTGTGCCGCGTGCTCGGGATCCCGCTGTCGCGGCTGTGGACCTTCCGCCAGGCCCCGACCACGCTGAACCTGCTCGAGGGCGCCACCCCGGACACCCTGGACGTGGTGCGCCTCAATGACTGCGCGCACCACACGCCGCTGTTCGGCGAAGCGGTGCATCGGGCGCTGTAGCGGCGGCGACGCCGCGCCTGCCTCGCGCCACGCATCGACGGCCGCACGGCCTAGAATTGCGCGATGCCCGACACCCTTCCCGAATGGCTCGACTACATCGAGCGCCAGCATCCGCGGTCGATCGAACTCGGCCTCGAGCGCGTGCGCGCGGTGGCTGCACGCATGGGCCTGGCGGCGCCGGCACGGCGGGTGATCACGGTCGGTGGCACCAACGGCAAGGGCTCGACGGTGGCCTTCATCGAGGCGATGGCGCGCGCCGCCGGCTGGCGCGTGGGCGTGTACACCTCGCCGCACCTGCTGCGCTACAACGAGCGCGTGCGCGTGGATGGTGTCGAGGTCGCCGACGAAGCCCTCGTCGCAGCCTTCGCCGCGGTCGAGGCCGCACGCGGCGATGTCGCGCTGACGTATTTCGAATTCGGCACCCTCGCCGCACTGCAGCTGTTCGGCGCGGCGGCTCTTGACCTCGCCGTGCTTGAAGTCGGACTCGGTGGGCGGCTGGATGCGGTGAACCTGGTGGACGCCGATGTCGCCGTGATCACCACCGTCGACCTCGACCACCAGGACTGGCTGGGCGATGACCGCGAGGCGATCGGCGCCGAAAAGGCCGGGATCGCGCGGCCGTGGAAGCCGCTGGTGCTGGGGGAGACACAGCCGCCGTCGAGCGTCATCGGCCACGCCTACCGCGTCGGTGCGCCGGCCATCGTCCATGGCAGCGACTTCTTCGTCGATCCCGTCGACGCGGAGCACTGGCGCTGGCGCGAACTCAACTTCGCCCTCGACCTGCCACGCCCGCGCCTGGCGGGTGGGATCCAGCTGCGCAACGCCGCGGTGGCGATCGCCGCGTTGCGCGCCCTGCCGGAGGACCTGCCGGAAGCCGCATTCGGGGAAGGCGTTGCCACCGCGCGCCTCAACGGCCGTCTGCAGCGATTCGAACCGCTGTCGGGTGTCGAGGTGCTGGTCGACGTCGCGCACAACCCGCAGGCCGCGCGTACGCTGGCCGCGGAACTGGCGGGCCAGCCGGTGCAGGGGCGCACGCTGGCGATCTACGGCGCGCTGGCGGACAAGGACATTGCCGGCGTGGTGGCCGCGCTTGCCGATGTCATCGACGGCTGGCGTATCGCCGGTCTTGCCGGCGCCGGTGGTCGTGCGCTTGCCGTCGATGCCTTCGCGCAACGCCTGCGTGGCACCGCTGCGGCGCAGGCCACGCCCTCCGCCACGGTGGACGACGCGCTCGCCGCAGCGCTGGCCGCTGCTGCGCCCGGCGACCGGATCGTCGTATTCGGCTCCTTCCACACCGCGGCGGAAGCGCTGGCCGTGCTCGGTGCAGGTTAACTGCGCCTCAGAAGGGCGCACGGGCGCCCGCGTATAATGCGCGCGCCCTCGTTGCGCGAGATATCGATGGATTCCGGAGTCAAGCAGCGCCTGATCGGCGCAGCGGTGCTGGTCGCGCTTGCAGTGATCTTCCTGCCGATGCTGGTGAAGGGACCTGCCCCGGCAAGCGGCAGGTCCGAGCTGTCCCTTGAGCTGCCCGACGCCCCCGCCGGCGCGGTGGTGACCCGCGACCTGCCGTTGATGGCACCTGTGCCGGCCGATGACAGCGCCGTGCTGCCTGCGGCCGTGGCCGAGCCGACCACGCCTGCAGCGGGCGATGGCGAACTGCCCACGGTCGACACCGCCGCGGTCGATCGCAGCGACGCGCCGACTCCTGCACGCGCCGACGCCGCGTTGCCTGCCACCGCCGCGGGCGGTGCATACGCCGTGCACTTCGGCAGTTACGGCAGCAGCGTCAATGCCGATACCGTGGTCAACCGTCTTGTTGCGGCCGGGTTTCCCGCCGCCAGCAGCGAAGCGGCCGCCGCCGGCAAGCCGGTGTGGCGGGTGCGCATCGGTCCCTACGCGACCCGCGCCGAGGCCGAAATCGTCCGCGTGGGCGCCGCCGAGGTGGGCACCAACGATGCGCGGGTGATCGCGCTCGATGCCGATGCCGGTACGCCGCGTGCTGCCGTGGCCGCGACTCCTGCCGCGCCCGCGGCGCAGCCGTCGCGCAACCGGCCGGCACCGCGCCAGGACACGCCACCCGCCGTGGCCGCGCAGCCCGTGCCCGCGCCACCCGTCGCAACGCCCGCGCCCGCCGCGGCGGCAGGCACCGGCTTCGTGGTGCAGCTGGGCGCGTTCCGCAATGCCGCCGAGGCCAATGCCATGCGCGACCGCCTGCGCGGGCTGGGCTTCAGCGCCTTCACCGACACCGTGCAGAGCGATCGTGGCCAGCTGACCCGGGTCAAGGCCGGGCCGGTGATCGACCGTGCCGAAGCCGACCGCCTGCGCACCCAGATCCAGGGCCGCGCGGGCATCGACGGCATCGTGCGCCCGCACCCCTGACACCACGCGACACGTGACGCCGGCACCGGGGACGGTGTGCTGCACGGGACCACGCCATCGGCGCGGCCCGCCCCGGACCGGTGCCACACGGTCCATCCAGCCCGGATGCGCGCGGAGCGCGCGGAGGGGTTTCCGCTTCCAACACAGGTGACAACTCCATGTGCGGCATCGTCGGCATCGTCGGGACCTCGGAAGTCGCGCCCGCCCTCTACGACGGCCTGACCGTCCTCCAGCACCGCGGCCAGGACGCGGCCGGCATCGCCACCGCCAGTGGCACGCGGCTGCGCGTGCACAAGGGCAACGGGCTGGTGCGCGAGGTGTTCGACGCGCCGGCAATGGAGCTGCTCGGCGGCAACATCGGCATCGGCCACTGCCGCTACCCGACCGCCGGCAGCGAGGGCAGCGACGAGGCCCAGCCGTTCTACGTCAACTCGCCCTACGGCATCGCCCTGGCGCACAACGGGAACCTCATCAACACCGATGCGCTGCGCCGCGAGGTGTTCGAGACCGACCGCCGCAACATCAACACCGAGTCCGACTCGGAGGTGCTGCTCAACGTCTTCGCCCACGAACTCGACCGCCAGCGCGCGCTGACGCCGGAGGCCGCGCTGGCCGCGGTGGAAGGCCTGCACCGCCGCGCGCGTGGTGGTTACGCGGCGGTGGCGCTGGTGCTCGGCCTCGGCCTGGTGGCGTTCCGCGATCCCAACGGCATCCGCCCGCTGGTGCTGGGCCGTCGCCAATCGGCGGCGGGTGTCGAGTACGCGGTCGCCTCGGAATCGGTCGCCCTCGACATCCTCGGCTTCGAACACCTGCGCGATGTCGCGCCGGGCGAAGGCCTGGTGATCACCGCCGACGGCGAGCTGCACCACCGCGCCTGCGCCGAGCCCGGCGACAGCGCGCCGTGCATCTTCGAATACGTGTACTTCGCGCGCCCGGATTCGATGATCGAGAACATCTCGGTGCACAAGGCGCGCATGCGCATGGGCGTGACCCTGGGCGAGAAGATCCTGCGCGAGCGCCCCGACCACGACATCGACGTGGTGATCCCGATCCCCGACACCTCACGCGATTCCGCGCTGGAACTCGCCCACGTGCTCGGGGTGAAGTACCGCGAGGGCTTCATCAAGAACCGCTATGTCGGCCGCACCTTCATCATGCCGGGGCAGGGCGAGCGCGCGAAGTCGGTCAAGCGCAAGTTGAATCCGATCCCGCTGGAATTCCGCAACCGCGTGGTGCTGCTGGTCGACGATTCGATCGTGCGTGGCACCACGTCGAAGCAGATCGTGCAGATGGCGCGCGACGCCGGTGCGCGCAAGGTCTATCTCGCATCGGCGGCGCCGCCGGTGCGGCATCCGAACATCTACGGCATCGACATGCCGTCGGTGGAGGAACTGGTGGCCAACGGCCGCAGCGAGCAGGAAATCCAGGAGCTGCTGGGCTGCGACTGGCTGATCTACCAGGACCTCGCCGACCTCGAAACGGCGGTGGCCGGGCACAAGTTCCCCGGCAAGCGATTCGACAGTTCCTGCTTCAGCGGCGAATACGTCACCGGCATCGAACCCGGCTACTTCGAGCGCCTGCAGCAGTTGCGCTCGGACGACGCCAAGAACAAGCGCCGCGCCGGCACCTGAGCATGGCCGCGACGCTGTTCGAGGCCGCGCGGGCCTGTCTCGACGCCACGACCATCGACGACAAGCTCGCGCTGACCTTCGAGCACGCGCGGGCGTTCGCCGCCGGGACATTGCCATTACCGGCCGACGCGCCGGCGCCGGAGCCGATCCGCATGCCGGGCCGGCCGCCACGGCCGATGCTGGTGCATCCACGCGACCTGCCGCGGCGCGGGCTGGGCACCACGGCCGGGCGCGCGGCCTTCATCCACGCGATCGCGCATATCGAGTTCAACGCAATCGACCTGGCGTGGGACGCGGCCTACCGCTTCCGTGGCCTGCCGCCGGAGTTCCATGCCGACTGGGTGCGCATCGCCGAGGACGAGGCGCGGCATTTCACCCTGCTGCGCGGACGCCTGCAGGCGCTCGGCCACGATTACGGCGACTTCGACGCGCACAACGGCCTGTGGGAGATGGCCGAGAAGACCGCGCACGATGGGCTCGCGCGGATGGCGCTGGTGCCGCGCGTGCTGGAAGCCCGCGGGCTGGACGTGACGCCCGGGATGATCGTGAAGCTGCGCGCACTGGGCGACGACGCGACCGCCGACATCCTCGAGGTGATCCTCGAGGAAGAGGTCTCGCATGTCGCCGCCGGCAGCCACTGGTTCCGCTGGCATTGCACGCGTGCAGGCGTTGCGCCGGAGCCGCGCTTTCGCGAACTGCTGGCCGAATACGCGCGCGCCGTGTTGCACGGTCCGTTCAATGTCGATGCACGGGCGGCCGCGGGTTTCAGCGCGGACGAGCTTGCCGCGTTGCAGGCGGCGGCGTCGGATCCGCAGGTGCGCGCATAGGTCCGACGGGTTGTCGCCCCGATAAGGGAAGCGCATACGGGAGAGCGTCATTGCAATGGCGGCCATCGCCGCGCCGCTGCAGTCCCCGGATGCGGCGGCGGCCTATCCGGGCTACGGACCCGCTGGTCAGCGCAGCGCCGACAGCCCGAAGCGCCCGTCCGGATCCGCGCGCAGTACCGAACCCTGTTCGTACCAGTCGCCGAGCACGATGCGGCGGCGGCCGCCGGCAAGCTCGTGGATCGCCGGGCGATGGGTGTGGCCATGGATCATGGTGTCGACACCGTGTTCGGCGAAGAACGCATCCACCGTGGCCGGTGCGACATCGGTGATCGTTTCCATCGTGCCGGCGGACTTCATCTCGCCCTGGCGCGCCTGGCTCGCGGCGCGTGCCTGCGCGGCGAACGCCAGCCGTGCGGCGAGCGGCTGCGCAAGCATCTGTGCCTGCCAGGCCGGGTTGCGGGTCTGCACGCGGATCGCCTGGTACTCGACGTCGTCGGTGCACAACAGGTCGCCATGGGTGAGCAGCACGCGGCGTCCGTACAGCTCGACCACCGAAGGATCCGGCAGCAGCTGCATGCCGGCGCGTCCGGCGTAGTCGTTGCCCAGCAGGAAGTCGCGGTTGCCGTGCATGAAGAAGACCGGCACCCCCGCGGCCGGTAACGCCTGCAGGCGGTCGGCGACGATGCCGCCGGCTTCCGTCGGGTCGTCGTCGCCGACCCAGGATTCGAACAGGTCGCCGAGGATGTACAACGCATCCGCACCGCGCGCCTCGTCGTCGAGGAACGCGGCGAACAGGCGGGTGATATCCGGTCGCGCCGGGTCGAGGTGCAGGTCGGAAACGAAGAGGGTGGTCATGCGCGAATGATACCGGGGCGGTAAATCGCCAGTCCTGCAGGCATGCGCACGTTGCATCCGGACCGAGCCCCGCCCGCTGGCCTAAAATGCCCGATTCCCGGATCACAGCCTGCCTCCAATGACCGTCCGCACCCGCTTCGCCCCCAGTCCCACCGGCTACCTGCATATCGGCGGCGCACGCACCGCGCTGTACTGCTGGCTGGCCGCACGCCGCGCCGGCGGGCAGTTCGTGCTGCGCATCGAGGACACCGACCGCGAGCGCAGCACCCAGGCGGCCATCGACGCGATCCTCGAGGCGATGGACTGGCTGGGGCTCGACTACGACGAAGGCCCGATCTACCAGACCGCACGCGTGGAGCGCTATCGCGAGGTCGCCGAGCAGCTGGTGGCCAGCGGCCATGCCTACTACGCCTACGAGTCGAAGGAAGAGCTCGATGCGATGCGCGAGGCGGCGATGGCCGCCGGCGACAAGCCGCGCTACAACGGCGCCTACCGCGAGCAGGGTGCTGCCTACCGCGACGATCCCAACCGCGTCATCCGCCTGAAGAACCCGCAGGACGGCGTGGTCGCCTGGGACGACAAGGTCAAGGGCCGCATCGAGATCGCCAACAGCGAACTCGACGACCTGGTGATCTTCCGTCCGGACGGCTACCCGACCTACAACTTCGCCGTCGTCGTCGACGACATCGACATGGGCATCACCGACGTGGTGCGCGGCGACGACCACGTCAACAACACCCCGCGCCAGATCAACATCTACCGCGCGCTGGGTGCAGCGGTGCCGGCGTTCTCGCACCTGCCGATGATCCTCGACGAACAGGGCGCCAAGCTCTCCAAGCGCACCGGCGCCGCCGACGTCATGCAGTACCGCGATGCCGGCTACCTGCCGCATGCGCTGCTCAATTATCTCGTGCGGCTGGGCTGGTCGCATGGCGACCAGGAAGTGTTCTCGATCGACGCGATGAAGTCGCTGTTCGACCTCGCCGACGTCAACGCCAAGGCCTCGCGCCTCGACATGGCCAAGCTCGGCTGGCTCAACCAGCAGTACCTCAAGAGCGACACACCGGACGCCGTGGCCGCACACCTGGAATGGCACCTGCGCAACGCCGGTTACGACCTCGCCGCCGGCCCGGCGCCGGCGGACGTGGTGCTCGCGCTGCGCGACCGCGTGCAGACGCTTGCGGAAATGGCCGAGCGCGCGGCGGTCTGGTACCGGCCATTGACCGACTACGACGACAAGGCAGTGGCCAAGCACCTGAAGCCGGACGCGCGCGCCGCGCTCGACGATGCACGTGCACGCCTGGCCGCGCTCGACAGCTGGAACGTCGACGCGATCAACGCCGCGCTGCACGCCACCGCGGAGTCGCTCGGCCTGGGCATGGGCAGGATCGCGCAGCCGATGCGGGTCGCGATCACCGGCACCCAGGTCAGCCCGGATATCGGCCATACCGTGTATCTGGCAGGCCGCGAGGAGGCACTGCGGCGTATCGATGCAGCACTCGCGATGGTGCCGGCGGAAGGCTGAGTCCCGGGCGTCGCCTTGAGTCGCATGCGGGCCGCGGCCATCATCGTGTGATGAACCACATCCACGCCTGCACGGATCCGCAGCACCATGTCGACGACGCCGCGGCGTTCGTACGCGCGGTCGAACGTGCCTGCAGCGAGCGCGGGCTGCGGCTGACGCCGATCCGCGCGCATGTGCTCGGCCTCATCGCCAACGCCGGCAGGCCGCTCAAGGCCTATGACCTGCTCGACCAGGTGCGCGACGGCGGTGGCCCCGGCGCGGCGGCGCCGCCGACGGTCTACCGCGCGCTGGATTTCCTGCTCGCCAACGGCTTCATCCACAAGCTGCAGTCGGTCAATGCGTTCGTCGCCTGCCACCACCCGAGCACCGCGCAGCATTCGGTGCCGTTCCTGATCTGCGACCGCTGCCATGCCGCGGTGGAGCTGGAGGACGAGGCCGTCGTCGCGGCCCTCGACGGCCGCGCCCGTGCGCTGGGCTTCGTGCCGCAGGCGCAGACGCTGGAAGTGCACGGGCTGTGCGCGGCCTGCGCGGAAACGGCCGGCGACTGAACCGCCGGTCCGGGGAAGGGCCGCGGCTCTGGCATCGCGCGGTCAGAAGAACATGCGGATCCCACCGGCGATCGAGCGCCCCGGCAGCGGTGCGATATCGCGCAGCAGCGACGTATGCGGGCGCGCCTCGCGGTCGGTGAGGTTGCGGCCGTCGAGGAACAGTTCCCACTGCGTGCCTTCGAGGTCGTCCGCGCGCCAGGCGATGCCGGCATTGACGAGGGTGTAGCCGGGGCTTGGTGCTTCGCCCGCGGCGACGCGGTCCTGCTTCATGTAACGCACGGCGCCGGCATGCGCGCGCCAGCCACCGGATGTCCAGTTGAGGTCGGCGCCGAGGCGCGAGGGTGCGATGCGCGGCAGGTTGCCGCCGAGCGCGATGTCGGCGTGGTAGTGGTGGGCGTGTTCGCCGTGCGGTACGTCGAAGTGCACTTCGCGGGTGCCGCTGCCGTCGAGCGTCGCGCGCACGATGTCGCCGAACACGCGCAGGTCGAAATCACCGGCGTCGGATTCGGACAGGTGCAGCTTCGCCTCGACCTCGGCGCCGCGGAACGTGGCATCGCCCTGCGTCCACAGCCGCACCGGCAGGCCGTCTTCGACCACCCCGGTCGCCGCCAGGTACGTGTAGTCGTCGAACCTGGTCTGGTACACGGCCGCCTTGGCCTCGATCCGCCCGGTATGCGCATGCAGGCCGAGTTCCAGCCGCTGGCCGCGCTCGGTGTCGAGATCCGCGTCGCCGATTTCCAGCGAAGCGGTGGCGATATGCGCGCCGTTGGCAAACAGTTCCTCGTTGGTCGGCGCGCGCTCGGAGACGTCGGCGCCGACGCGCAGATCGAACACCCCGGACAGGTGCCAGATCGCCGCGCCGGACAGGCTGCTGGCATCGAAGCGGCGCGAGACGCCGGTGGCCGAGTCGATCTGCACGCGTTCGTGGCGGCCACCGAGTTCCAGCTTCACTGGCCCGAACTCCTTTTCCTGCACGACGAACAGGCCGACGGTGTCGGACACGCTCGGCGGCACGAACGCTTCCGCGCCCTGCGCTTCGAAGTTCCCATGTCCCAGCTGCAGGCCGAACGCGCCGTGCCAGCCGTTGACGGCGTTCTGCACCGCTTCCAGCCGCGTCTCGGTGCCGCGATTGACGAAACGCGTGGCGGCCAGGCCATCCTCGAGCTCGACGTGTTCGTAGTCGCTGCGGGCCGCGCGCAGGTTGAGTGCGGACAGGAACGGCGCCGGGTTGTAGATGCCGCCCTTGAGGTCGAGACGGTTCTGCGCGAGGTCGATGCGGACCGGACCATGGTCGTGGCCGTGGCCGGCGTCATGGTCGTGGCCGCCATGCTCATGATCGTGGCCGTGATCGTCGTGGCCATGACCGTCGTCGTCGCCGGCGTGCACGTGCGCACCTTCGGGCAACCCGTAGTTGGTGCGATAGGTGCTGAGCGCGACACCGAGGTGGCCGCGCTCGCCAAGCCAGGTCGCACCCAACGCGCCGGCGCGGGTGCGGATCGCACTGTTGGGCAGGCTGCCGTAGGCCGACTCATGCTCGTCGTGCCGATGGCCGTCGTGATCGTGCGTGCGCTGCGCGTGGCCCGGAATGTCGATGTCGCCGCTGTTGCGGATCACGCCGTCCACATGCAGCACCAGGTTGTCGCCGCTGACGCCATCGAGGCGGAACATGCCGGCGCGTTCGTCGTTGCCGCTGGCAGCGCGCAGTTCGGCGCGTCCGCTCAACGGACGGTCGGGGACGTCGCGCGCGATGCGGCCGTCGACCACGTTGACCGCGCCGCCGATCGCGCCGCTGCCGTAGAGAAGGTTTGCCGGGCCCTTGAGCACCTCGATCTGGTCGGCAAGGAACGGCTCGATGCCGACCGCGTGGTCGGCGCTGACCGTGGAGGCGTCCATGTTGCCGATCCCGCCGGCCAGCACCTGCACGCGCGGGCCTTCCTGGCCGCGGATGATCGGCCGGCCGACCCCTGCGCCGAAGGATCCGTTCTGCACGCCCGGCAGCGAGGCTACCGTTTCGCCCAGGCTGCCGGACTTGCGGTCGTCCAACGCCTCGCCATGCAGGACTTCGATGGGATGGGCGAGGTCTTCGGCATCACCGCCCAGCGGCACCGCCGTGACCTGCACCGCGTCGAGCGTGGTGGTCGTGGGATGGGCGCTGTTCTGCGCGTTCACGGCGCCGGCGGACAGGGCAAGGGCAATGGCGAGGGCAACGCGGGAGGGGGTCGAAGCGCACGGATCGATCATCGGGGGCTGGGTTAGACTGGGCGACGGGACAGGAATGTTATAATGTTACGTAAGTCGCCACACCCCCCGGAAGACATGGCCGCACCAGACACCACCCTTGCCCGCGCCGACCGGGTGGGCTTCGCCGCCTCGTTGCTGTGCGCGGTGCATTGCGCCGCGCTGCCGCTGGTGCTCGCGTTGCTGCCCGCGCTGGGTCTCGGCGTGGGTGGCTGGATCGACTTCGACCAGGCCTTCGTGGTGTTCGCCACCCTGCTGGGCGCGACCACCCTGACCCTGGGCTGGCGCCGCCACCGCGCATTCCATGCATGGCTGCTGCTGGTGCCCGGCCTGGCGCTGGTGTGGGTCGGCGCATTCACCCGCCTGCACGACCATTCGATGACCCACGTGGTGGTGATGACGACCGGTGGCCTGCTGCTTGCCGCTGCCCACTTCGTCAACCTGCGGCTCACCCACGCGCGCAGTCAGCCGACCACTGCGTGATAGCATTTGCGGTCCCGCGCGCCGACCGGCGCCGCGCAATCCCGGCACAGAATTCAGGAGTTAGACGATGGGCAAGGGCGATCGCAAGACCCTCAAGGGCAAGCGCTACATTTCCAGCTACGGCAACGCCCGCAAGGCGGCAACCCGGGCCGCGGCCACCGCCGCCGCGCCGGTCGCGAAGAAGACCGTGGTGAAGGCGCCGGCCAAGAAGGTCGCCAAGAAGACCGTCGCCAAGGCGTGATATCCGCCGCCGCGGCAGAGTGGAGAAGCCCGCCATCGCGCGGGCTTTTTCGTGTCTGGTGATCTGGTCCGGGAGCGAATCTGCGGAGTCCGCGCTGTCCGCAGCGGACGAAAGGGGACGTCAGTCGGATGTCTTCCGCGTTTGCGTCCACGCGGTTACTGACTCTGACCGGCTGTTGTCGTAAGGCGGTTTCGAAGCCCAAGGCGCCCGCCGCGGCCGCAGCGGGATGCCCAGCCGGATATCTCCGCTTCCTGCTACCACATCCGGCCACCGGCCACCGGCCATCCCTGGCCGGCTCTGGACATCCCCCTGCGGCCGCGGCGGGCACCAACCTGTCGTCGCGTCGGGATGAAGATCAACGTCCAAAACGGTTGCGTTCGACCCCGGCGGCACCGGCTGTGCTCTTCGTACCGGAGCCTGCGGACGCCTGAGCCAGTCGCGCGCCTCGGGGGATGTGCTCCCAGCCGGCCATGGATGGCCGGCGGCCGGCCGTGGTAGCTGGACGCGGACTCCGGCCGGGGGAGCACATCCCCCGGGGCGTGCGGCGGGCGGCGCGAATTCCACCGAAGCCAGCCGGGAAACCGACGGTACTCCTGCACTCCTTCAGCAGATTCGACCGTGCGCGAAAGAGGCCGCTTGCGCGGTGCCCGGCTCAGCGCTCCGCGCCAGCCTCGATCTCCGCCCACACGCGCAGGAAATTGCCGCCGAGGATCTTGCGGATGTCGGTGTCGGCATAGCCGCGCGCCTGCAGGCCGGCGATGAAGTTCGGGAAGTCGGCGACGCTCTTCAGCCCTTCGGGCAGGTTGCCGTCGACGCCGTCGAAGTCGGAGCCGATGCCGACATGGTCGATGCCCACCAGCTTCACCGCATGGTCGATCTGGTCGAGCACCGCGTCGATCGCGGTCGGCGGTGACGGGTGCTCCGCATCCCACTTCGCAACGAACGCCCGGCGGTCCTCCAGCGGCTCGCCGGCCGCGGCACGTTCGTTGTTGCGGCGGTCGAACTCGCCGATGGCGCGGAAGTAGGCCTGCGTGTTCGCCGCCGCCTGCGGATTGACGAAGGCGTTGCCGAACGGGATCTGGATGACGCCGCCCTTCGCCGCGATCGCCTTCGCCAGCTCGTCGCTGAGGTTGCGCTCGAAGTCCGGCGTGAAGTGGCGCAGCGCCGAGTGGCTGGCGATCACCGGCACCCGGCTCAGTTCCACCGCCTGCGCGGTGGCGGCGTCCGAGATGTGCGAGACGTCGACCATGATGCCCAGCCGGTTCATCTCCGCGATCACCTCGCGGCCGAACGGGCTCAGGCCGTTCCAGCGCTTCTCCAGCGTGTACGACGAATCGGCGATGCGATTGTTGCCGCTGTGGGCGAGGGTGATGTAGCGCACGCCACGCTGGTGGAAGCGCTCCAGCTCGGCGAGGTCGTCGCCGATCGGGCCGCCGTTCTCCATGCCGAGCGCCAGCAGCACGCGGCCGCCCGCGCGCAGGCGCTCGACGTCGCCGGGCGAGGTGAGCAGCGCGAACCTGTCCGGATGGCGCGCGGCCAGCGCTTCGACCGCGTCGATCTGCTGATGCGCCACCTGTCGTGCGCTGCCGTCCTCGTCGCGCGCGGCCGAGGTGTAGATCGCCATGAAGGCGACATCCAGCCCGCCTTCGCGCGCGCGGGGATAGTCGAACTCGCGTCCGGGCACCGCCTGGCCAAGATCCGCCCAGTCGCCGACGAGGATGCCGGGCGCATCGATATGGGTATCGACGATCACTGCGTCCTGCGCCAGGCGGCGTGCCGCTTCCGGAGGCTGTGCGGCGGCGGTTGCCGCGCAGGCCAGGGCCAGGACGATGGCGGAGCGGAGCAGGGCGGTACGCATCATGGAACAGCCTCCAGGGCGGGTGCGGGATCGTCGGTGCGGGTGGCGACAGGCCGGCCGCCGGCATGCACGGCGCGCGCGAGCCGGCCGCCGAGCCAGTAACAGAGTTCTGCAGGCTCACGCACGTCCCAGTGCACGAAGTCGGCGCGCAGCCCGGCACGCAGCCGGCCGCGGTCATCGAGGCCGAGCGCACGTGCAGCGTTGACGGTCGCGCCGCGCAGGGCTTCCTCGGGCGTCAGGCGGAAATGCGTGCACGCCAGCTGCATCGCCTGGCCCAGCGACAGCAGCGGCGACGTCCCCGGGTTGCAGTCGGTAGCCACCGCCATCGGCACGCCGGCGGCGCGGAATGCGTCCAGCGGCGGCAACCGGGTTTCGCGCAGCACATGGAATGCGCCCGGCAGCAGCACTGCCACGGTGCCGGCAGCGGCCATCGCGGCGACGCCGGCGCCGGAGGTGTGTTCGACGTGGTCTGCGGAGAGCCCGCCGAACTCCGCCACCAGCGCTGCGCCATCGCCGTCGCTGAGCTGGTCGGCATGCAGCTTCACCGGCAGTCCGAGTGCGCGTGCGGATGCGAACAGGCGTCGCGTCTGGGTCGCGTCGAAGCCGATGCGCTCCGCGAACGCGTCCACCGCATCGACCAGGCCCTCGGCGTGGAGTTGCGGCAGCCACTCGATGGTGGCGTCGATATAGGCATCGGCGCGGCCGGCATATTCCGGCGGCAGCGCATGCGCCGCCAGGTAGGTGGTGCGCACGCTGATGCCGAGCGCTTCGCCGAGCCGTCGCGCGACGCGCAGCATCTTGCGTTCGTTGTCGAGGTCGAGCCCGTAGCCGGACTTGATCTCCAGCGTGCTCACGCCATCGGCGACCAGCGCCCGCGCGCGCGGCAGCGACTGCGCGAGCAGCGTGTCCCCGTCGGCCTCGCGCACGGCGCGCACGCTGGACAGGATGCCGCCGCCGCTGCGGGCGATCTCCTCGTAACTCGCGCCCTGCAGGCGCTGTTCGAACTCGCCCGCGCGGTTGCCGGCAAACACCAGGTGCGTGTGGCAATCGACCAGGCCCGGGGTGATGCAGCCGTCGGCGTCCGTGACTTCGTGGGCCAGCGTTTCCGGCGGGGCCGGCAAGCCGCTGGCGGGGCCGACGTAGGTGAGCACGCCGTCTCTCCAGCCCAGCGCACCGTCGGCGACCAGGCCGTAACCGGTGTCGTCGGCCAGGGTCACCAGGGTGGGGCCGACGATCAGCCCGTCCCAGCGGTCAGCGCCCATCGGTGCCTCGCTCATCGTTGCCGGTTGCTTCGTCAGGCGACTGCCGCGCTTCCCCGCGACGGCTGCGACGCGCGCCCGGGCCACGCAGGCGTTCGCGCGCGATGAGCAGGATGACGGCGAGGCCGAGCACCAGCGCACCCAGGACCACCAGCGATTCGACCATGTGCATGCAGGACAACTGAACGAGCAGGTAGCCTAGCGCATTCTCCCGATGCCCCCGCGAGCCTGCCGATGTCCCGAGCGCTGAACATCTCCCGCGAGCCCGGCGGCTGGCGCGTGCCCGGCCTTTCCAACCTGCATTCGCACGCGTTCCAGCGTGCGATGGCGGGCATGGCCGAGCGTCGCACCAGCACCGGAGATGGCGCGCATGATTCGTTCTGGACCTGGCGCGAGACGATGTACCGCTTCGCCGCGCGGATGACGCCGGACACCCTGCACGCAGTGGCCGCGCAGCTCTACGCCGAGATGCTGGAAGCCGGCTACACCCGCGTGTGCGAGTTCCACTATGTCCACCATCGCCCCGACGGCAGGGCCTACGACGATCCCGCCGAGATGTCGCTGGCGCTGGTGGCGGCGGCGCGCGAGACCGGCATCCGCCTGACCCTGCTGCCGGTGCTGTACATGACCGGCGGCTTCGACGGGCGCGCGCTGTCGCCACGGCAGGCGCGATTCGGCCATGACGTCGATGCATACCTGCGCCTGTTCGAGACGCTGCGCGCGCGCGATTGCGATGAACTGCAGGTGGGCGTCGCACTGCACAGCCTGCGCGCGGTGCCCGAGGCCGCCATGCGCGAGGTGCTGGCCGCGCTGCCGGCGCGCACGCCGGTGCATATCCATATCGCCGAGCAGGTCGGCGAGGTCGAGGATTGCCTGGCCGTGCGCGGCGCGCGCCCGGTGGAGTGGTTGCTGGCCAATGCACCCGTGGATGCGCACTGGACGCTAGTCCATGCCACCCATCTCGACGCCGACGAAACCGTGCGTCTGGCGCGCAGCCGCGCGACCGTTGCGTTGTGCCCCACCACCGAGGCCAACCTCGGTGACGGCCTGTTCCCGCTGCGCGCCTACCTGGATGCCGGTGGACGCTGGGGCATCGGCTCCGATTCGCATATCTCGGTATCACCGGTGGAGGAGTTGCGCTGGCTGGAATACGGCCAGCGGCTTGCGGGCCGTCGTCGAACCGTCGCCACCGGTGCGTTCGACAGCGTCGGCCAGACCCTGCTGGCCGGTGCGCTGGATGGCGATCGCGCCACCGGGTTCGATGCCGACGACGAATGGCTGCTGCTCGACGCGGATGCCCCGGTGCTGGCGGGTGCGGACGCCGATGATCTCGCCGACCGCTGGATCTTCAGCGGCAACCGCCCGCTGGTGCGCGAGACCCGTATCGGCGATCGCCGCCTGGTGGCCGACGGTCGCCATCTGCAGGCCGAAACCATCGCCGAGGACTACCGTCGCGCGATGCGGACGTTGCTGGCGGATTAGGGCCGTGTCGCGTCGGTCACCGCAAGGTCCTGAAACGGGAACGGCGGTGCTTCGATTGCCGTATCGGTTGAAGCCACGCCAATGAACCGACCAGGCGGGGCATCCCGGGCGCGCTGTGCGGATAGCGACGCCTCGGCTTTTTCCGGCAAGCCCTGAAAATTCCCGCCCGCCTGCGCAACTAATCCTTTCGAGCCCATCGAAGAGCAGCCTGCTGGTGCACACCGATCCCGAAAGCGGGTTCCCGCGGATGCTGGAGCAAAGCCGCCCTGCACTGGTGCGGCTGGCGCGGCGCTATGCCGGCGTCGACGACTGGCAGGACCTGCTGCAGGAGATGTGCCTGCAGCTGTGGCGCAGCTTCGGCAGCTTCGATGGACGTGCGCAGCAATCGACCTGGGTGTACCGGGTCGCGCTCAACACCGCGCTCAGCCACGTGCGCAGGCCGCGGCCACCGCACCGCCCGCTGGAGGAGATCGCCGAACGCGGTGACAGCGGCCAGCCCGGTGACCCGCTGGACGTGCTGGATGCCTTCCTGGCCGGGCTCGACCCGCTAGCGCGCAGCGTGCTGCTGCTCGACCTGGAGGGCCTGCCGCGCGAGCAGATCGCCGATGTGCTCGGGCTGACCCCCAACGCGGTGGCGATCCGCATGACGCGGCTGCGGCAGGCCTTTGAAACCCGTTTCCTGGAGGACTGAGATGGACTGGGATCGGATCCGCAACGAGTGGCGGCAGCAGCCGGCGGAACAGGGCGCGATCGCGATCGATGCCCTGCGCCATCGCGACGAGGCGCTGGCACGGCAGGTGCGCAGCCGCGACCGCATCGAGACGGTCGCGGCCGTGGTGGTGGGCCTCGCGTTCACTGCGATCGGTGTGGTCGCGGTACGTGCCGGTGCCTGGCTCGAGGTGATGTTCGCCGCGTGGCTGGTGGCGTGGGCGATCTCGGTCCCGGTGTGGCTGCGTCGCGGCCGCGCGCCCTCGCTGCAGGCCGATCCAGGCCTGCCATTGCTGCAGCACCTGCAGTGTCGTCGTGACCTCGCCCTCGCGCAGGCACGGATGCTGGAACGTGCCTGGCTGTGGTACGTCGCGCCCGCCATGGTCGGCCTCGCCGGAATGACGCTTGCGGCGTCCGGGCCGACGCCTGGCGCACTGGGGTATATAGGCATCTGCGTGGCGCTCGGCGTCGCCATCGCCTGGTGGAGCCGCAGCGTGGCCCGCACCCGCTTCCGCCGCCATGCGGACGAGTTGCAACAGCAGATCGAAACACTGGCCGTCGACGCGGAACAGGTCCCGACATCGCGCCCGTCACCGTGACCATTCAAGGAGGAACCCGGATGCAACGCTTTCGCCATGTACATGCCTCGCTCGCACTTGCGCTGATCACGGTCAGTGCCAACGCACACGCCATCGACCAGGCCGGTCTCGAGCGTGCCCTTGCACAGCGGCTGGAAGGCGATCGCAGCGGCGCGTGCATTGCCGCTGCGGTGATCGACGGCCCGCGCGTCGTACGTGCGCACGGGTGCACCGATCCCGCACGGCGGTCACGCATCGAAGGCCGCGCGGCCTTCGAGATCGGCTCGGTGACCAAGACCATGACCGCTGCACTGCTGGCGACGCTGATCGAGCGCGGCGAGGTGTCGCTCGACGATCCCTTGGCCAGCCTGTTGCCGGCCGGCACCGCGGTGCCCGGTTTCGAAGGCCAGCCGATCCTGCTGCGGCATGTGGTCACCCACACCTCCGGCCTGCCGGCACTGCCGTCGCGGATGCGCGTCACCGATCCAGCCGATCCCTATGCCGCACTGGATGAGGACGCGTTGCTCGGCTCGCTCGCGGACGTACGTCTGGCGCAGGCGCCGGGCACGCAGTTCGCGTATTCCAACTTCGCCTCGATGGTGCTGTCGTGGGGGCTGGCACGGCAGGCCGGGATCGATTTCGAATCGCTGCTGCAGCGTGAGCTGTTGGCACCGTTGGCGATGCGCGATGCGCACATCCGGCAGGTGCCCGATGGCGTGCGGGCGGTCCAGGGCCACCTGCCGGGCAGGCAGCCCACCAAGGGGTGGACGTTCCCGGTCGACATGGCCGGCGTCGGCGGCGTGCGCGCCACCCTCGATGACATGGTCCGCTACGCGCAGGCACAGCTCGGGCAGGTCGATGGACCGGTCGCGGCAACGCTGGCGCGCACGCAGCAGCCGGTGCGCGATGGCGTCGCGATGAACTGGATGATCGGCAACCATGGCGACCGCCGCGTGCACGGTCACGAGGGCGGCACCGGCGGCTTCTCCTCGCTCGTTGCCTTCGATCGCGAGGGCGGACAGGCGGTAGTGCTGCTGTCGGATACAGCGCTGCACACCATGGGCGGCCTGAGGCAGCTCGGCATGCATCTGCTCGGTGTCGAGGCGTCGCCCGGCACCCCGCGGCGTCCGGCACAGCCGCCGTCGGAACTTCTGGATGCGCTGGCCGGCGACTACCTGCTCGAAGGCGCCGGAACGTTGCGGCTGTCGCGGCGGGACGACACGCTGCGGGTGCAGGCAGCCGGGCAACCGGAACTGGCGCTGGGCTACGACGACGCCGGCGAATTCCACCTGCACGAGGTGGATGCGGTGCTGCGCCCGCAGCGCGGCGCGGACGGGCGCTACGGCTTCGTCTGGGTGCAGGGCGGGGGCGCGCTGCGGGCGCGGCCGCTGGATCCGGACGCCGTGTCGCAACCGATGCCGGCCGTGGAGGTACTGCGCGGATATGCAGGCACCTATCCGCTGATGCCGGGCTTCGAGCTGGACGTGCGCGAACGCGATGGCGGCCTGTATGCACAGGCCACCGGCCAGGGCGAATTCGCGCTCGAGGCGACGGCGGCGGCCGACGTCTTCGCCGCGCCCGCGTTCGGCATCGAGATCCGTTTCCAGCGCGCATCCGACGGTGCCGTGGTCGGATTGGAACTGCACCAGGGCGGCAATGTCATGCGTGGCGAACGGCGCTAGTGCGGCGGGTCCGCGCGCGCCGCGATCACAGCAGCGCGCGTGGCAGTGCACCTTCCAGCGCCAGCAGGTAGCGCTTGGTCGGCAGCCCGCCGCCGAAACCGGTGAGGTCGCCGCCGGCGCCGATGACGCGATGGCAGGGCAGCACGATCGGCAGCGGATTGCGACCGTTGGCCGCGCCCACCGCGCGCGCGGCACCGGGGCGGCCGACGCGCGTGGCCAATTCGGCATAGCTGGCGGTCACGCCGTAGGGAATGTCCGCCAGTGCCTGCCAGACGCTGCGCTGGAACGGTGTGCCATGCGGCGCCAGCGGCAGGTCGAAGTAGCGGCGCTCGCCGGCGAAATAGGCGGCCAGCTGGCGCCGCGCCTCCTCGATCAGCGGATGCGTGCCCTCGCGCCAGTCGACGCCCATCCGCACCGGGTGGCGGTTCTCGGGGAACCCGATCGCATGCAGGCCGGCATCGGATGCGGCCAGCAGCAGAAGGCCGACGGGGCTGTCGACGTGGGTGTAATGGACGTTCATGCCGCACTCCTGCGGCGTGCGCCGCGTACTGCGGGGAGGGAAGGGGGCGTTGCGGCGGACGTATCGGTGGCCGCACGCCAGAGCTGGATCACTGCATAGGCGCGCCAGGGTCGCCAGGCGTCCGCACGTGCACGCAGGGCGGCTTCGGCAAGCCGACTGCCGTCGCCCGTCACCGCGCGTTGCAGCACGAGATCGCCGGCCGGGAACGCATCCGGATGGCCGAGTGCGCGCAGCGCGATGTACTGCGCCGTCCACGGCCCGATGCCGGGCAGCATGGTCCAGCGCGAGATGAAATCCTCCAGCGTGCCGTCGACGCTGAAGCCGACGCGCCCGTCGAGGACCGCGGTGGCGACTGCACGCACCGCGGTGGCTCGCGCACCGGTCAGGCCGAGGCCGTCGAGATCGGCGCCGGCAAGTGTTGCCGCGTCCGGGAACAGGTGTGCGAACCCGGCAGCGGCAGACTCCATGGGAACCGGCCTGCCGTGGCGCATCGCGAGGCGGGTGGTGATCGTGCGCGCGGCGGCCACACTCACCTGCTGGCCGATCACCGCGCGTACGGCGATCTCGAAACCGTCCCAGCCACTGGGAATGCGCAGGCCGGGTCGCGCCGCAAGCAGCGGGGCCAGCCGCGCGTCGTTGGCGAGCACGGCGGTGATCGCGCGTGGATCGGCATCGAGGTCGAACATCCGCCGCACGCGCTGCACGATGGCAAGCAGGCTGCCGGCGGGCGCCCCGTGCAGCTCCAGCCGCAGCGCATGCACCGGCGCACGCGCTGGTGCCGGCCACTGGCTGATGCGTAGTCGGCCCATGCCGTCGCCGGCATCGAAGACGCGCGCATAGCTGTGCGCGTCGACCTGCTCGATCCCCGGCAGTGCGCGACCGGCGAAGAACTCCAGCATCGCGGCAAAGTCGTACGGCGGCCGGTATCCCAGCCGCAACACCAGCGGGCCGGCGGACACGCCGGGAAGCTCGCGGCGCAGGTCGCGCGGGGCGAGGTCGTAGGCGTCGCGGAAGGCGGCATTGAAGCGCCGCAGGCTGCCGAAGCCCGATTCCATCGCGATGGTGGTCACCGGCAGTGCGGTCTCGGTGAGCAGCTGCTTGGCGAACAGCAGCCGGCGCGTGGTGTGCACCGCCACCGGCGCGGCGCCGAGGCGGTCCACGAACAGGCGTCGCAGCTGCCGCTCACCCAGTTGCACGCGGGCGGCCAGCGTCGCCAGCGATGCGTCGGCCAGTGCGCCCTCGTCGATCAGCTGCAGCGCGCGTGCGAGGGTGTCGTCGCCACGGCGCCACGAGCCTGCGCCGGGGGCGAGCTCGGGCCGGCAACGCAGGCAGGGGCGGAAGCCGGCGGATTCAGCCGCCGCGGCGCTCGGGTAGTAGTCGACGTTTCGCGGCTTCGGCGGTGGCGCCGGACAGACGGGCCGGCAGTAGATCCCGGTGCTGCGCACCGCGGTGAAGAACAGCCCGTCGAAGCGCGCATCGCGGCTCAGTCGTGCGCGTTCGCAGACATCCGGAGCAAGGGCGGGCGCATTCGACATGGCCGCAGACTAGCACCGGGCCCCGGCCTCGACTGGCCGTTTCCGGACATGGATGCGGACTCAATCGCCGTCGTGCAAGGCCGGCAGCAGCGTCGCCGCGTCGCCATCGTGTTCGGCCGGTGCCACCCCCAGCACGCGGGCGAGCAGCGGGTACACGTCGATGTTGTCGAAGCCCGGCAATTCCACGCCGCGTGCGAACGCCGGGCCGTGGGCGATGAAGACCGCGCGCATTCCGGGTGCCGCCGGATCGTAGCCGTGCGAACCGCGGGTGCGGTCCGGGCGCCTGGCGATATGCGCCCGCGGCAGCGCATCCCAGCCCACGTGCATCTGGCACACGATCGGCGGCACGCGCGGGTGCCGGCCATAGTGCCAGCGTGCCGGCAGCGCTTCGCGCCGCCAGCAGTCGTAGTGCTCATGCGCACCCAGCAATGCCGCATCGGCGGCGGCCTCGCGCCCGGCGCGCGGGCGGAAGCCCACCACCTGCCCGGTGCTGACCGGTTCGGCGTCGGCGGGATCCACCATGTCCTCGACCGCGACCACCTGCCCCGGCGGCACCGGCGCCATCCCATGGTCGGACACGATGACCAGGTTGACCCGGTCCTGCAGGCCCGCCGCCGCGATGCCATCGAGCAGATCACCGATCGCGGCGTCCACCTCGCGCAGTGCGGAGCGCAGTTGCGGCGAGTCGGGGCCGTAGCCGTGCCCGGCGTGATCGGGATGTTCGAAATACAGCGTGGCCAGCCGCGGACGGGTGGCGGCAGGCTCGGCCAGCCAGCCGAGCACGCGCCCGATGCGGACCTCCAGTGCCAGGCCCTCCTCGTACGGGAACCAGCGACGCGGGCGCACGCCCTGCACGGGCGCCTCGCTGCCCGGCCAGAACATCGTCGCGGTCGGCAGGCCCGCACGCTCGGCGGTGACCCACAGCGGTTCGCCGCCCCACCAGCGGCCGTCACCGACGGCGTCGCGGTCCTTCAGCGCGAACCGGCCGAGGTCCTCGTCGTACATCGAGTTGTGGATCAGACCGTGGCGATCCGGGCGCAGCCCGGTGACCAGCGTGTAGTGGTTGGGGAAGGTCAGCGCGGGGTAGGACGGGCGCATCCACCCCGACACCCCTTCGCGTGCAAGGCGGTCGAGACGCGGTGTGTCGCCATGGCCCAGCATGTCTGGATGCACGCCATCCAGCGACACCAGCAGCAGGGTGGGCGCGTCGCTGGCGTCACCCGGGGTGGTGCGCGGCGAAGTGGAGCAGGCGGACAGCAGGCAGGCGGCGAGGACTGCAGACAGGAATCGGAACGTCATCGCGCCATGGTAGCCGGGGCCGATGACACTTCGTCGCAGCGCGCATCGCCGCCCAGTACATAGCGCAGGCCGCTGCGCAGCAGCGCGTGGAAGACCGGGTCGCGATACAGCGCCGCATCGTGGCCCAGGCCGGTGTACCAGGCGCGGCCACCCAAGCGGTCGTGGCACCAGGCGATGGGGTGGTCGTCACCCATGCCGCCGCCGTCCGTGCGCGCCGTCAGCGTCGCGATCACGGTCACGTCGCGGCGCGGATTGCGGCGGAAATTGTAGAGCTCGTCGGTGATCCACCACGGGCCCAGCGTGGCGTCGGTGCCCGCGTGTTCGAACCGGACCCGCGCGCGCTGCAATCCCGGTGGATGGCTGGCGAACCAGGCGCCGACCAGCTGGCCGTAGAACGGCCAGTCGTACGCGGTGTCGGCAGCCGAGTGCAGGCCGAGAAAGCCGCCGCCCTCGCGCAGCCAGTGTTCGAAGGCGACGCGCTGGCTGGAATCGAGCAAGGGACCGGTGGTGTTGGCGAACACGACCACGCGGTAGCGCGCCAGCGTGTCCGCGTTGAAGAACCGGGGATCTTCGGTGTGCTCGACTGCCAGTCCCTCGGCAGCGCCCAGGGCGCGCAGCGTCCGCACCGCATCGGCGATCGACTCGTGGCGGTAACCCCCGGTGCGGGTGAACACCAGCATCCGTGGCGGTTCCGGTGCGTTCGCCTGTGCGACGGGCGGCGCCGAAGCACAGCCGGCGGCGAAGGCGGTCAGCAGGGCCAGCAACGACGCGAGCAGGCCCGCGCCTTTCGATGATCGACCGCGGATGCACACAGTGACGCCCTCCTGAACCCGCTTCCGCATCCGCATGCGTGCCTGCCCGCGGGCGCGTATCGTCGAGGCTACACATGTCGTGCGAGGTGATCCATGAAGCGATTGATGCTTGTCGCCGGCCTGCTCGGGCTGGCTTTCGGTGCGTCGGCGCAGCAGGCCGAGCCCGAGGAAGAGGTGCGCCTGACGCGCGCCGAACGCGCCGCCGCTGATGAGCGGTTCTGCCTCCGCGAGACGGGTTCGCGTATCACCGCTTCGCGTGAGGCACGCAGCCGCGGCGAGCGCGACGCCTGCGTCAATGCCGGTGGCCGCGTTTATACGCGGCAGGAAATCGAGCAGAGCGGCGGTGTCGACCTGCACGATGCACTGCGCCGGCTGGATCCGTCGATCCGCTGATCCGGGTCCAGCCGCTTTCCCCGACGCCCGGCCATCGCGCCGGGCGTCGTCGTTCGGGCCGCGGGGCATCGTGGATAATCGCCGGTCACCGCGACACCGCAGGGCCACCATGACCGCAGCTTCCCGACACGATCCCTCCCGCCAGGTGCGCGCGCCGCGTGGTACCGCACTGAGCTGCCGTTCCTGGCTCACCGAAGCGCCGTTCCGCATGCTGCAGAACAACCTCGATCCCGAGGTCGCCGAGCGCCCGGAGGATCTCGTGGTCTACGGCGGCATCGGCCGCGCCGCGCGTGACTGGGCCTGCTTCGACGCCATCCTCGACACGCTGAAGACACTGGGCGACGACGAGACCCTGCTGGTGCAGTCGGGCAAGCCGGTCGGCGTGTTCCGCACCCACGCCGACGCGCCGCGGGTGCTGATCGCCAACTCCAACCTGGTGCCGGCGTGGGCGAACTGGGAGCACTTCAACGAGCTCGACCGCAAGGGCCTGATGATGTACGGGCAGATGACCGCGGGTTCGTGGATCTACATCGGTTCGCAGGGCATCGTGCAGGGCACCTACGAGACCTTTGTCGAGATGGGCCGCCAGCACTACGGCGGTGACCTCACGGGTCGCTGGATCCTCACCGCGGGGCTCGGCGGCATGGGTGGCGCGCAGCCCCTCGCCGCGTCGCTTGCCGGTGCCTGCAGCCTCACCGTCGAGTGCCAGCAGAGCCGCATCGATTTCCGCCTGAAGACCCGCTATGTCGACGAGCAGGCGCACGACCTTGACGATGCGCTGGCCCGCATCGCGAAATACACCGCCGCCGGCGAAGCGAAATCGATCGCGTTGCTCGGCAATGCCGCCGAGGTGCTGCCGGAACTGGTGAAGCGCGGGGTACGCCCGGATGCGGTGACCGACCAGACCAGCGCGCATGACCCGGTGCACGGCTACCTGCCGATCGGCTGGACGGTTGAACAGTGGCTGGCCGAGCAGACGGCCAACCCGGAGCGCGTGCGCGACGCGGCGAAGAAATCGATGCGCGTGCACGTGGACGCGATGCTCGCCTTCCATGCACAGGGCGTGCCGACGGTCGACTACGGCAACAACATCCGGCAGATGGCGAAGGACGAAGGCTGCGCCAATGCCTTCGATTTCCCCGGCTTCGTGCCCGCCTACGTGCGGCCGCTGTTCTGCCGCGGCATCGGCCCGTTCCGCTGGGTGGCGCTCTCCGGCGATCCGGAAGACATCGCGAAGACCGATGCCAGGGTCAAGGAGCTGATCCCCGACGATCCGCACCTGCACCGCTGGCTCGACATGGCCGCGGAGCGCATCGCCTACCAGGGGTTGCCGGCGCGCATCTGCTGGGTGGGCCTGGGCCTGCGTGACAGACTCGGGCTGGCCTTCAACGAGATGGTGCGCAACGGCGAGCTGAAGGCACCGATCGTGATCGGCCGCGACCATCTCGACAGCGGCAGCGTCGCCAGCCCCAATCGCGAGACCGAGGCGATGGCCGACGGTTCCGATGCGGTCAGCGACTGGCCGCTGTTGAACGCGATGCTCAATGTCGCCGGCGGCGCCACATGGGTGAGCCTGCACCACGGTGGCGGGGTCGGCATGGGCTATTCGCAGCATTCGGGCGTGGTGATCGTCTGCGATGGCAGCGAGGCCGCGGACCGCCGTATCGAGCGCGTGCTGTGGAACGATCCCGGCACCGGCGTGATGCGGCATGCCGATGCCGGCTATGACATCGCCAGGCAATGCGCACGCGAGCAGGGACTGAAGTTGCCGATGCCGGGTGCGGACTGAGGTTGCCCGAGTCGGCTCGCCACGGCGGCGACGTCGTGCAGCGGGCGCTGGCCCCGCACGGCGGTTGTGCTTGCGCGCCGGCGTCGCCATATGGAGGTTGCAATCACTTCCCGACACCGGTGCCGCCATGAGCCAGTTCGACCTGACGCCTCCCACCGCCGAGCAGCGCGACGCGCTGGTCGCCGGCCTTTCCGCTGACGAACGCCGGGTGCTCCTGCAGCACGGCACCGAAGCGCCGTTCTGCGGGGTCTTCCTCGACAACAAGCGCGAAGGCGTCTACTGCTGCCGGCTATGCGGGTTGCCGCTGTTCCGCTCCAGCACCAAGTTCGATTCCGGCACCGGCTGGCCGAGCTTCTTCGCGCCCTACGACGAGGCGCATATCGCCCGCGTGCGTGACACCAGCCACGGGATGGTCCGCGTCGAGGTCGTGTGCGCGCGCTGCGACAGCCATCTCGGCCATGTGTTTCCGGATGGTCCGCCGCCGACGTACGAGCGTCATTGCCTCAACTCGGTGTCGCTGTCGTTCGCGAGCAGTGGCGATGCGTTGGCGGACCCGCTCGGTCGCGGCGAGACCGTTGCGGCGTAGCCGCCGCGTATTCAGCGCCGTCGGCTGAACGTCGTAGGCGCGTTGGCGTGATGCACACGATGGTTTAACCCGGGCGGGCGCAGGGTGGACGGACATCCCCCTTGCAGGAGCACGCCATGAATTCGAAGCACGACGACAGCCTTGAGCACGCAGGCCGCGACGCCAATCGCGATCCCATCACCGGCGCACCGGGCTCGCACCCGGTCGGCGTTGGTGTTGGCGGGGCCGCTGGTGGCATGGCCGCAGGTGCAGCTGCCGGTACGGTGCTGGGGCCGATCGGCACGTTGATCGGCGCGGCGATCGGCGTCGTCGCCGGTGCTGCCGTGGGCAAGCGCGTTGCCGAACGCATCGATCCGACCGGCGAGGAAGCCTACTGGCGCGAGGCGCACAAGGATCGCCCCTACGTGAAGTCCGACTACGACTACGACCGCGACTATTCCACCGCCTACGGCTTCGGCCTGCAGGCGCGCGAGTCCAACCTCGAGCGTGGCTGGGACGAATCGGAATCGTCGCTGCGCACCGAATGGGACAAGGCTCGCGGCGAATCGCGCCTGTCCTGGGACGATGCGCAGCCGGCCGTGCGCGATGCCTGGGATCGTGCCGACCGCACCCACCAGACCTATCGCAGCAGCGATTCCTACTTCGCGGAGAACTTCGACAAGGTCGACTACCGCGACCAGGACGCCAGCTTCGACGATTACCAGCCCGCCTACCGCTACGGCACGCAGGCGCGCAGCATGTACGCCGACCGCGACTGGGACGAGAGCCTCGAATCGGAGCTGTCGCGTGACTGGGGCAACCGCCGCGGCAACTCGAAGCTGGACTGGGAGCGCGCCAAGTCGGCCGTGCGCGACGCGTTCACCTCGCATGACCGCTATAGCGATGGCTCGTACTCCGCCGATCGCGGCGATCAGGATCGCGACCAGGACCGCTTCCGGGTCGGCTGATCGCACCGGTCCGTAGACGGAATGCCCGCCGCGAGGCGGGCATTTTCATGTCCGCGCAGAACAGCCGGCAGCGCCTATTCATCACTTGGCGGCAACTCCGCCGGCGCTAGCGTCGCCGCATGAAGATGCCGATGCCACGACCACCAATCACCCTCGTCCACATGGCCGATAACCTCGCGTTGTCGGCACCGGAGACTGCGCGATGAGCGTGTTCGACGAGATCGGCCGTGCGCTGGCCGACGAGTTCGCAATCCCCGATGCCGGCGACATGACGGTCATGATCGCGCGCCTGGTGGTTGCCGCGGTGCTGGGCGGCATCATCGGCTGGGAGCGTGAGCAGAAGGGGCGCGCCGCGGGGCTCAAGACCCATATCCTGGTGTCGATCGGGTCCGCCCTCTTCGTGCTGGCACCGCTGACCCACGGAATCTCGGCTGACGAAGTGACCCGCGTGATGCAGGGCATCGTGTCGGGCATCGGCTTCCTTGGCGCGGGCGCGATCCTCAAACTCGACAAGGGCGAGCGCATCGAGGGCCTGACCACCGCCGCCGGCATCTGGATGACCGCCGCGATCGGCATGGCCGCGGGCATGGGCCAGGAATGGGTGGCGATCATCACCACCCTGGTGGCGTTCATCGTGGTGGCGCTGCTGCCCAAGCTGTCCGGCCAGAGCCAACGGGAGCCGCATTCGTCCATCAGCGGCCACGACAAGTAGTTGGCGGCGCTTCACATGTACATGGCGCAAGGGACTCCAGACTCTGCGCATTCACATATGTAGAGGGCACGCTTGATGAGCGCACAGGGTTCGACCGGCAACGTCATCGCCGCGATCTGCAGTTTCTTCATTCCGGGACTCGGCCAGCTCGTGCAGGGCCGCGTGCTCTCCGCCATCGGCTGGTTCGTCACCGCCTGCGTGGCCTTCGTCATCACCTGGCTGCTGACCCTGTCGCTGTTGCCGTTCGGCTGGTTCGTGGTCAGCGTGTTCTCCTGCATCAACGCGGCGGTCTATCGACGGCCGCTGGCCTGAAGTCCGTCGGGCCTCGCGCTCACCGCGGGGTGCGCCCATGCCGCGCTCGCGACGGCGGCCGGTCGTAATGCCTGACGGCCGCCCATCGTGGTCCTGGCGCACCGCGCGGCGCGGAGTGTTCCGTGCCGCCGGGGCGTGGCGGCTCGAGGCCACGCGCCCGCGGTTGCGGTGTCGCTCCACGCGGTTCACGCGCGGTTCCATCGGGAAACCCGGGCGGCCCTAGACTGGTGCACGTTGTCGCCGCCTGCCGCGCGCGCCAGAGCCGCCTATCGGAGCCTTGCCCAGAATGCGTGTCGTTTCCCGATGGGTCGGTGCCGGCCTCGCCACCGTGGCCCTCGCCCTGGTCCTTGCAGCCTGCCTGCGTTCCGAACCCGATGCGTCTCCACTGCTGGAGACATTGCCCGTTGCAAGCCCTGAGGACGGTGGCGCCTTCAGCGTGGCGCCGGTGGAGGAAGACACCTCCCCGCAGGCGGATGCACCACCCGCGCCGGAGCCGCCGGCAGCCGTCGACTGGAGCGAGCTGCCGCTCGAGGCCGGCACCGCGTCGATCAGCTGTGAACTCGACTACCTTGCCCGCGGCGACGGCGAGCCACTGGCCGACCTGTCGCGCTCCAGCATCGAGCAGGCGCTCGAAAGCTGCGAGGAGCGCGGCGTCATGCGCCTGCGCTACGACGGCCGCATCGCCCCCGACTTCACCGCGCTGGTGGAGCGCGTGGCCACGGTCGCCGACGAGCGCGGCGTCGGCAAGCGCGTACTCGACATCAACTCGATCGGCGGCCAGGTCGAGGAAGCCATCCGTGCTGGTGACCTCATCGCCGAGTCGCGCTGGACCATCTGGGTGCGGGAAGGCTCGTCCTGCCACAGCGCCTGTGTTTTCGTGCTTGCCGGCGGCGACACCCGCCTGATCACCGGCCGGGTCGGCATCCACCGCATCATCCGCATGAGTTCCACCGCCACCACCCGCGTCGAGCTCAATGCCGAACTGCGCGCCGTCTATGACCGTGTCCGCAGCTATCTGGAGCGCAACGGCGCCGCGGTCGCGGTGGCCGACGCGATGATGGCCGTGCCCAACCGCAGCCTGCGCCTGCTTACCGGCGACGAGCTGCGGCTGTTCGGCCTGGATGGCGTGAATCCCGCGCAGGACGACCTCGACCGCCTGCGGCTGATGCGCAAGTGCGGCGAGGATTTCGTCACCCGTCGCGACTCGTTCACCCGCGCGTTCGACCTGCAGTGCAAGTCGCCGATCACCGATCTCGATGCGCTCAACGCCTGCGGCCTCGACCTGCGCCAGCGCTTCGGGTTCCCCGACGAGACCTGTCCGGCGGAAAGCCCGTTGTCGGAATTCGACGTCGGCACCGGCCTGGTGCTGGCACCCCCGACGCGCAGCGACGCGGTCGGGCAGGGTGGCGGTGGCTGAGGTCTAGCCGCGCGCGGGCTCGACGTCGGCGATGACCGGCGCGGTCTGCTCGCCCGGATCGATGAAGCCACCCGACTGGCGCGCCCACAGCTGCGCGTAGATGCCGCCGGCAGCTACCAGCTCGGCATGGGTGCCCTGTTCGACGATCGCGCCCTGGTCCATGACGATCAGCCGGTCCATCGCGGCGATGGTCGAGAGCCGGTGCGCGATCGCGATAACGGTCTTGCCTTCCATCAACCGGTAGAGGTTGCCCTGGATCGCGGCTTCCACTTCCGAGTCCAGCGCCGAGGTGGCTTCGTCGAGCACCAGGATCGGCGCGTCCTTGAGCAGTACCCGCGCGATCGCGATGCGCTGGCGCTGGCCACCCGACAGCTTGACCCCGCGCTCGCCGACATGGGCGTCGTAGCCGCGACGGCCAGCCGAGTCCGACAGTTCGCGGATGAAGTCATGCGCCTCGGCCTGGCGCGCGGCTTCCAGCATCTCCGCCTCGCCGGCGTCGGGGCGGCCATAGAGGATGTTCTCGCGCACCGAGCGGTGCAGCAGCGAGGTGTCCTGGGTGACCACGCCGACACGGGCGCGCAGCGAATCCTGCTGCACGCTGGCGATGTCGATGCCGTCGACCAGGATCCGCCCCGATTCGACGTCGTGGAAGCGCAGCAGCAGGTTCACCAGCGTCGACTTGCCGGCGCCGGAGCGGCCGATCACGCCGATGCGTTCGCCTGCGCGGATGTCCAGGTCCAGGCGGTCGATCACGCCGGAGCCCTTGCCGTAGTGGAAGCCCACGCCCTCGAAGCGGATGTCGCCGCGGACATCGGGCAGTTCCGGTGCACCGGGTGCGTCGTCCACCGTCGGCGGCAGCGAGATCGAATTGATGCCGTCCTGCACCGTGCCCACGTTCTCGAACAGCGCCGACAGCTCCCACATGATCCACTGGCTCATGCCTACAAGCCGCAAGGCCAGTGCGATGCCCACCGCCACCGCGCCGGCGCCGATGATGCCGCCCAGCCACAGCCACAGGCCGATGCCGGCCACGGCGAACACCAGCGCCATGTTGAGGGCATAGTTGCCCGCACCTACGCGCGTGGCCAGGCGCATCTGCCGGTACACGGTGCCGAGGAAGCCATCCATCGCCTCGCGCGCATAGGCCTGCTCGCGGCGCGAATGCGAGAACAGCTTCACCGTGGCGATGTTGGTGTAGCTGTCGACGATGCGCCCGGTCATGTCCGAGCGCGCATCGGCCTGCTCGCGCGAGACGCGCTCCATGCGCGGCACGAAGTACACCATGAGCAGTGCGTACCCCAGCAGCCAGCCGGCGAACGGCAGCATCAGGCGCCAGTCCGCAGCGGCCGCGGCCAGCATCGCGCCGACCACGTACACCCCGACGTAGACGCCCACGTCGAGCAGCTTGATGACGGTCTCGCGCACCGCCAGCGAGGTCTGCATCAGCTTGGTGGCGATGCGCCCGGCGAACTCGTCCTGGAAGTAGCCCATGGACTGCCGCAGCAGGTAGCGGTGCACGTTCCAGCGGATGCGCATCGGGAAGTTCCCGAGCAGCACCTGCATCTGCACCATGTTGTCGAGCAGCACCAGCAGCGGCAGCGCGACCACCACCAGCAGGGCCATCCACGCCAGGCGCGGGCCTTCGGCCGCGAGGAAGGTCGCCGGGGTGTGTTCGCCGAGGCGGTCCACCAGCGCGCCCAGGTATACGTAGAGGCCCAGCTCGGCGATCGCGATCAGTGCGCCCAGCACTCCCATCAGCGCGAGCCAGGGGCCGGCACCGCGGGTGTAGTGCAGGCAGAACGCCACCAGCCCGCGCGGTGGCTGCGCGGGCGGCATCGGCGGGAACGGGTCGAGGCGTTTTTCGAACCAGCGCAGCATGGGTCATCCTGGAGACGTGCGCGGCGCCATCAGCGCCGCAGTGGAAGGCATGGCGGGTGGCACGCCGTGCGCGCGTCGTCGCATGGCATGCGCGGTCACCGCTGGCGATGCGCCGCCCGCCGGACATTGTGCCGCAGCGCCCTCGTGCAGCACCGTGCAGCGCCCGTCAGGGTGCGATGCTGCGTGATCCGCGGGTGTCGGCCTTGCAGTTTTCGCGCAGCAGGGCCAGCGCCCGGTCGCGCCGCGCGGTGCTGATCGCGGCCACGCAGTCGCGCGGCACCGCAAGCGCGTATTCGCGCATGTGCGCGTCGAGCGCAGTGGCGAGCACGCAGGCGTCGGCGGCGATGCCGGTGATCACCAGCCTGTCCACCTCGAGGCTCGACAGCAGCGCATCGAGCGGGCTGGCATGGAAGGCCGAGTGCTTCGGCTTGAGCACGAAGTAGTCGCCCGGCACCGGCATCAGCCGGCGCGCGATCGCGGCGCCGGGCATGCCGTCGTGCGAACACACCGCGCAGATCTCGCGGAAGTCCGCCTTCCAGTCCATGAAGTTGTCGTTGACCACCACCACCGGCCAACCGGCGGCCTGGAAGCGGCTGCGCAGCCATGCGATCCGCTTCGATACCGGTTCCGACGCGCGCGCAAGCGCTGCGCCGCCGGGGAAATCGAAGCGGTTGATCATGTCGATGATGAGCAGGGCGGTATCGGCGTTGGCCATGCCGCGCAGTCTGGGTGGCCCCGCGCACCGTCGACGTGAAGTGTGCGCCTTGCGCTGGAATGGCCGCGCAGTGGCGGTTAAAGTGCGCGCAGGGCAGGGATGGCCACGCACGCTACAGGGACCTGTAACTCCGGGGGGAGTCGATGCATCCAATCAGATGGCTGGCCGTGAGCGGCCTGGTCGTGGCGTCCTGCATGTTCGCGGGCGTCGCCCGCGCGCAGGTGGACCTGGCGCCGTTCGTTGCCGAGGAGAAGATCGGCAGCCTCAAGCTGTCGCCGACGGGCGAGTACTACGCGGCAACCGTGCCGATGGAGGGGCAGTACGGGCTGGCGGTCATGCGCCGTTCCGACCATGCGATCACGGCGTCGTTCCGCTTCACCAAGGGCACCGACATCCACGACTTCTGGTGGGTGAATCCCGAGCGCGTGCTGATCGCGGTCGCGGAAACCTTCGGCAGCCGCGACGACCCGCTTCCCACCGGGGAGCTGTACGCGATCAACGCCGACGGTTCGCGGCGCGACCTGCTGGTCGGCTGGCGCGTGCGCGGCTCCTACACCGGCACCCGGCTGACCACAGGCAAGCGCGAGGAACAGGTGGCCGCGCGCCTGGTCGACACGTTGCCCGGGGACGACCGCCATGTGCTGATCCGGGTGGCCCCGCTGGCACGCGATCCGATCACTCGCCTCGAGCGCATGGACGTGTATTCCGGCCGCCGTACCCGGGTGACAAGCGCACCCGTCTCCACGGCCGAGTACGTGACCGACAACAGCGGCACCGTCCGCTTCGCCTACGGCGCCAACGTGGACAACGTGTCGCGCACCTACCTGCGCGCGGATGACCGCAGCGAGTGGGAACTGATCAACGACGAGCGCACCAGTGGCGGGATCGTCGTGCCGCTGGGTTTCTCGCCCGACAACGCCACCGCCTATCTGCGGATGGAGCACCGCCACGGTCCGGACAGCGTCGTCGCCTACGACATCGCCAGCGGCGAGCGCCGTGAGCTGCTGCGCCACGATGTGGTCGATCCGGTGCCGGTCTACGACGACTCCGGACGGGTGCCGGTTGGCGTCCGCTTCCACGGGGCGCAGACGCGGACCGCGTTCTTCGACGAGGCCTCGCCGGAGGCGCGCTTCCAGCGCAGCCTCGAGGCCGTGTTCGAGGGGCAGGTGGTGTCGGTGACCTCGGCGACGACGGACGGCACGAGCCGGTTGTTCCAGGCGCGCAGTGATGTCGACCCCGGCAGCTACTTCGAGTTCGACAGCACCCGCAACAACGCGGATTTCATTTTCGCGCGCAGCGAGGCGATCGATCCGGAACGCATGGGCACCATGCGCGGCGTCGAACTGCGCGCGCGGGACGGCTTGCCACTGCATGGTTTCCTGACCGTGCCGCGTGGCGTCGAGGCGCGCGCGCTGCCGCTGGTGGTGATGCCGCATGGCGGCCCCTTCGGGGTCTTCGACGCCTGGGGCTTCGATCGCGATGCCCAGGTGCTGGCCGCGGCCGGCTATGCGGTGCTGCAGGTGAACTTCCGCGGCTCCGGCAACTACGGTCGCGCGTTCCGCATGGCCGGCGCCCGCGAGTGGGGCGGGGCGATGCAGGACGATGTCACCGACGCGACCCGCTGGGCGATCGCGCAGGGCATCGCCGATCCGCAGCGCATCTGCATCTATGGCGCGAGTTACGGTGCGTATGCGGCGCTGATGGGCACGGTGCGCGAGCCCGAGCTCTATCGCTGTGCGGTCGGCTACGTGGGCGTCTACGACCTGCCGCGCCTGACCGGGGAGAACCGTCGCCAGGGCCGCTGGGCGCGCAACTGGACCGGCGACTGGCTCGGCACCGACGTGACGGCACTGGCAGCCGCGTCGCCCAACCGGCTGGCGGCCGCGATCACGGTGCCGGTGTTCCTGGCCGCGGGCGGCGAGGACCTCATCGCTCCGATCGAGCACACCCATCTGATGGAGCGCGCACTGCGGCGTGCAGGCGTGCCGGTGGAGACGCTGTACTACCCGAACGAAGGCCACGGCTTCCATACCACCGAGCACCGGCTGGAGTTCTATCGCCGCCTGCTGGGCTTCCTGCACGGGCATCTCGGCGGGCAACAGGCCGCACCCTGACCACCGCCTCCGCAGCAGCGGTGGCAGGTGCGTCCGGACCCCGCGCACACGCCGGATGGCACCTCCGGCGGCAGGATGGCATCGGCTAACATCGGCCGATGCCATCTGCCGTGGAGAATCGTCCGATGAGGTTCCGTCCTGCCCTGTTGCCCCTCTGCCTTGCCGCCCTGTTGCCCGCGGGCGAGGTGCTCGCCGAACGCGGCCTGCAGCCGCAGGACCTCGTCGCGCTGACGCGGGTGTCGTCACCCACGCTGTCACCCGATGGGGGACGGCTGGTGTTCGTCGAGCGCACGGTCGACCTCGACGGCGAGGGCTCCGGCACCGCGCTGTACCTGCGCGACCTGCGCACGCGTGATGCGCGTCCGCCACAACGGATCACGCCCGAGGGCTGGAGCATCAGTGCGCCGACGTTCTCGCCGGATGGCGGCACGCTGTACTTCCTCAGCGGCAGGAACGGCAACCAGCAGCTCTACGCGATGCCCGCCAGCGGCGGCGAGCCGCGCCAGCTCACCGATTTCGCGCTCGACATCGGCAGCTACCGGCTCTCGCCCGACGGCAGCCGGATCGCCTTCGGCGCGGCCACCTTCGGTGATTGCGCGCAGGCCTCCGATGGCGACGTGTTCGCATGCACCAAGACGCGCCTGGATGCGCGTACGGCCGGCAGGACCAGCGGCGTGATCTACGACGAGCTGTTCGTGCGCCACTGGGATACCTGGAACGACGGCCGCCGCAACCGCCTGCACGTCGCCGCATTGCCCGCCAACGGCGCGGCGCCGGTGCGCACCGCCACCGTGGTCAGCCAGGCACTCGACGGCGACGTGCCCTCGCGGCCATTCGGCGGCGCCGAGGACTACGCCTGGGCGCCCGATGGCAGCGCGCTGGTCGCCAGCGTGCGCGTGGCCGGTCGTGAGGAGCCATGGTCGACCAACTTCGACCTCTACCGGCTGGATCCGTCCGGGCGTGGCGAACCGGTCAACCTCACCGCCGACAATCCCGCCTGGGACGCCGGCCCGGTGTTCAGCGCCGATGGCGGCACGCTGTTCTACCGCGCGATGAAGCGGCCGGGTTTTGAAGCCGACCGCTACGCGATCATGTCGCTCGATCTTGCCAGCGGGAAGGTGCAGGAGATCGCGCCGGATTGGGACCGCTCGCCGAGCCGGATCGCCGTCTCCGCCGACGGCCGCAGCCTGTTCGCCACCGCGCAGGACACCGGCCAGTACCCGCTGTTCCGCGTCGATATCGCCAGTGGCGAGGTGACGCGCCTTGTCGATGGCGGCTCGGTGTCGTCGTTCGATGTCGCCGGCGACACGCTGGCGGTGGCGCGCAACAGCATGCGCACCGGCGACGTCATCTACACCAGTGACAGCGCTGCGCAGCAGCTGCGCGCGATCACCCCCGACGCGTCCGAGCGCCTGCCCGACGTGCGCTTCGGCGACTACGAGCAGTTCAGCTTCCGCGGCTGGGACGGCAACACCGTGCACGGCTACGTGGTCAAGCCGTGGAACTACCGCGAGGGCGAGGAATACCCGGTCGCGTTCCTGATCCACGGCGGCCCGCAGGGCAGCTTCGGCGACGGCTGGAGCTACCGCTGGAATCCGCAGACCTACGCGGGGCAGGGCTGGGCGGTGGTGATGATCGACTTCCACGGCTCCACCGGCTACGGCCAGGAGTTCACCGATGCCATCAGCCAGCACTGGGGCGACCGCCCGCTGGAGGACCTGCAGAAGGGCTGGGCCGCGGCACTGCGCGACTACGACTTCCTCGACGGCGACCGTGCCTGCGCGCTCGGCGCCAGCTACGGCGGCTACATGGTCAACTGGATCGCCAGCCAGTGGAACGGGCCGTGGAAGTGCTTCGTCAACCACAACGGCGTGTTCGACACCCGTTCGATGGGGCTGGTGACCGAAGAGCTGTGGTTCACCGAGTGGGAGCACGGCGGCACCGTCTACGACCAGCCCGAGGCCTACGAGCGCTTCAACCCGGCGCGCCACGTCGGTGACTGGAAAGTGCCGATGCTGGTGGTGGCCGGACAGAACGATTTCCGCGTGCCGATCGACCAGAGCCTGTCGGCGTTCACCGCGCTGCAGCGCCAGGGCATCCCGTCGAAGCTGCTGTACTTCCCCGACGAGAACCACTGGGTGCTCAAGCCGCACAACAGCGTGCTCTGGCACGACACCGTCAACGCCTGGCTGCGGCAGCACTTCGGCCAGTAGCAGGACCTTCGCGCGCCGCCTCCGGGCGGCGCGTTGCGTTGCTCCCCGCCCGGGCCGTCGGCATGACCCCACGCAGCGCGTTGATCCAGAACGACATCGTCGTGTTCGGCCTGATCGCCGCCACCCTGGCCGGCGTGTTCTGGACGTCCTCGCGCCCCCGCGGGTTCTGGAAGGGCTTCCACGCCTGGGTGCCGGCGTTGCTGCTGTGTTACCTGCTGCCCGGCATCTACAACAGCATCGGGCTCATCGACGGGCGCAACTCGCAGTTGTACGACCCGATCGCACGCGACGCGCTGCTGCCGGCCGCGCTGGTGCTGCTGACCCTGTCGATCGACCTGCGCGCGATCCTGCGCCTGGGCCCGCGCCTGCTGGCGATGTACGCCATCGCCTCGGCCGGCATCATGCTCGGCGCGGTGGTGGCGTTCGTGGCGATGCGCGCCATCCATCCGGCGACCGTGGCCGGCGATACATGGGCGGGCATGGCGGCGCTGGCCGGCAGCTGGATCGGCGGCAGCGCCAACATGCTGGCGATGCGCGAGGTGTTCGCGGTGGATGCCACCACGTTCGCGCGCTTCGTGGTGGTCGACGTGGGCATCGGCTACCTGTGGATGGCAGTGCTGATCTTCCTTGCCGGCCGCGCGCCGGCGATCGATGCGCGCAGCGGCGCCGACACCGCGCCACTCGAGCGCCTGCGCGACAGCATCGCCGGTTTCCAGGCGGAACATGCGCGCATCCCCACGCTGGCGGACCTCATGGTGATCGTCGGGCTGGCATTCGGCACGGTCGCGGCGGCGCATGCGGTGGGTGCGCCCCTGGCCGGCTGGTTCAGCGACAACGCGCCGTGGGCGGCGCGCCTGAGCCTGACGTCGTCATTCGTATGGGTGGTGTTGCTGGCGACCGCCGCCGGACTGGCAATGAGCTTCACGCCGCTGCGCCGGCTCGAAGGCGTGGGTGCGTCCACGCTCGGCACGCTGCTGCTGTTCGTGCTGATCGCCTGCATCGGCATGCAGATGGACATCGCGGCACTGTTCGACCGGCCGTGGTTGCTGCTGCTCGGGCTGATCTGGATCGCCACCCACATCGCGCTGCTGTGGCTGGCAGCGCGGCTGTTGCGGGTGCCGTTCTTCCACTTCGCGCTCGCATCGCAGAGCAATATCGGCGGGCCGGCGTCGGCGCCGGTGGTGGCGGCGGCCTTCCATCCGGCGCTGGCACCGGTCGGCGTGCTGCTCGGCACGCTCGGCTATGCCACCGGCACCTATCTGGCGTACGTCACCGGACTGGTGCTGCGCCAGCTCGCCGGCGGATGACCTGAGACATGGGCGACGGGCCGGCCGGGTGCAGTAAGGTAGGCGGTTCCGCGGACCCACAGCCCCAGACTGCATGCCCCAGACCGATAGCGCCCTCATCACCAATGACATCGTCGTTTTCGGCCTGATCGCGGCCACGCTTGGCGCCATCTTCTGGCTGGCCAGCGGGCCCACGCCGTTCTGGAAGAAATTCTTCGCCTGGATACCGGCACTGCTGCTGTGCTACTTCGTGCCGGCGCTCTACAACACGGTCGGGTTGATCGACGGCGAGAACAGCGCGCTGTACAACCCGTTGGGCAGCCGCGTGCTGCTGCCCGCCGCGCTGGTGCTGCTGACGCTCTCCATCGACCTGAAGGGCATCCTCAAGCTCGGCCCGAAGCTGCTGTTCGTCTTCTGCGCCGGCACGGTGGGCATCATCCTCGGTGCGATCGTGTCGTTCCAGGTGATGGAGTGGATCCATCCACCTGCGGTGGCCGGCGACACCTGGCGCGGCATGGCGGCACTCGCCGGCAGCTGGATCGGCGGCGGTGCCAACATGGTGGCGATGCGCGAAGTCTATGAGGTGGACGCCACGCTGTTCGGCCAGTTCGCCGTGGTCGACGTGGCCATGGCCAGCGCGCTGATGGCGACGCTGCTCTTCATCGCAAACCGCTCGGAGCAGATCGACGCGCGCAGCGGGGCCGACACCCGTGCGCTCGACGAGATGAAGGAGCGGATGGCGGCGTACGAGGCGGCCAACGCGCGCATTCCCACGCTCACGGACCTGATGGTCATCGTCGGCCTCGCGTTCGGGCTCGTCGGCCTCGCGCATGCGATCGCCGAACCGCTGTCGGCCTGGTTCTCGGCCAATGTCGAATCCGCGGCGCAGTTCAGCCTTGACTCGTCTTTCGTGTGGGTGGTGCTGCTGTCCACCCTGGCCGGGCTGCTGCTGAGCTTCACCCGCGTGCGCAACCTGGAAAGCGCCGGCGCCTCCAAGGTCGGCACGGTGTGCCTGTACTTCCTGATCGCCTGCATCGGCATGCAGATGGACTTCACCCGCCTGTTCGAACGTTTCGAGCTCATCGCCATCGGCGCGATCTGGATGGCGGTGCACGTGCTGGTGATCTGGGGCGCGGCGCGCCTGGTGCGCGCGCCGATCTTCTATGCCGGCGTGGGCTCGATGGGCAACGTCGGTGCCGCGGCATCGGCCCCGGTGATCGCCGCCGCCTTCCATCCCAACCTGGCCCCGGTGGGCGTGCTGCTCGGCACCGTCGGCTACGCGACGGGCACCATCATTGCCTACTTCACCGGGCAGATCCTGCGGATGATGGCCGGGCAGTAGCGCGGTCCACCTGCGCCACCTTCTCCCGTTTGCGGGAGAAGGTGGGCGAAAGCGCGGGATGAGGGCGGGAAAGGCGCGTCCCTGCGTGGTGCGCGATGGGCCGGAAACGGCCCGTCGGTGGCCGCCTCACATGGCGACGTGCGCCGCCGTGGTCGTGGCTAGCAGCACCTGAAACCGCCACGCCCCCCGTACCGCGCCTCCTGCCGCTCGCGGAAGAAGGTGGGGTAGTCCATCGGCTCGCGGTCGGGGTGCTTTGCCAGCACGTGGCGCACGTAGTTGTCGTAGTCGGGGATGCCGCAGCACAGGCGCGCGGTCTGCACCAGTCGTCGCCACACCAGCTTCTGGGTGGCGAAGAACGAGACCGGAACCAGTTGCGTGCCCATCACAGCCACGCCTTCTGCTGTTCTTCCGACAGTGCCACGTACGCGGTCTCGCGATCGGTGCGCGTCGCGATGCCGCGCGCCTTCATGATCGAGCGCACCGAGTAGAACAGCACGCTGAACACCACGAACAGGAACAGCGTGGTCAGCCCGGCGTTGACGTACCCATTGATCACGACCTGCTGCATCTGCGCCATCGTCTTCGCCGCACCCAGCAGTTCGCCATTGGCGATCGCGTTCTGGTAGTGGCGGGCCTGCGCCACGAAGCCCATCGCCGGGTTGTCGTCGAAGATCTTCAGCAGGCCGGCGTAGGTGGTGCAGATCAGCAGCCAGACCGCCGGCACGATGGTCACCCACGCATAGCGCTCGCGCTTCATCTTGAACAGCACCACCGTGCACAGCATCAGCGCGATGCCGGCGAGCATCTGGTTGGCGATGCCGAACAGCGGCCACAACGTGTTGATGCCACCCAGCGGATCGACCACGCCCTGGTAGAGGAAGTAGCCCCACAGGGCGACGCAGCCCGCGGTGCCGACGACGTTGGCGCCCCAGGATTCGGTCCTGCGCAGCGCCGGTGCGAACGTGCCCAGCAGGTCCTGCAGCATGAAGCGGCCGGCGCGGGTGCCGGCATCCACCGCGGTGAGGATGAAGAGCGCCTCGAAGAGGATGGCGAAGTGGTACCAGAACGCCATCATCTCGTCGCCGCCGGGAAGCGCGTCATGCAGGATCACCGCGATGCCGACCGCCAGCGTGGGCGCGCCGCCCGCGCGCGAGATGATCGAGGCCTCGCCGATATCCCCGGCGGTCTTCGCCAGCATCTCCGGCGTCACGTGGAAGCCCCAGCTGCTGATCGTCGCCGCCACCTGCGCCGGGTCGGTGCCGATCGCCGCCGCCGGGCTGTTCATCGCGAAATAGATGCCCGGCTCGATGATCGCCGCGCCCACCAGCGCCATGATGGCGACGAACGATTCCATCAGCATGCCGCCGTAGCCGATGTAGCGCGCGTGGCGCTCGTTGGCCAGCAGCTTCGGCGTGGTGCCCGACGCGATCAGCGCGTGGAAACCCGAGACCGCGCCGCAGGCGATGGTGATGAACAGGAACGGGAAGATGTGGCCACGCCACACCGGGCCTTCGCCGCTGGCCGCGAACTGGGTCAGCGCCGGCATCTTCAGCGAGGTGACCTCGGGGCTGGCGATGACGATACCGAGTGCCAGCGCCACCACCACGCCGATCTTGAGGAAGGTGGACAGGTAGTCGCGCGGTGCCAGCAGCAGCCACACCGGCAGCACCGCCGCGACGAAGCCGTAGCCGATCAGCATCCAGGTGATCTGGGTGCCGGTGAAGGTGAAGAACGGACCCCAGTATTCGTGCGCGCCGACCCTGCCGCCGAACCAGATGGTGAACAGCAACAGCGCAATGCCGATGACCGAGATCTCGCCGATCCTGCCCGGGCGCAGGTAACGCATGTACAGGCCCATGAAGATCGCGATCGGCACCGTGGCGATCACCGTGAACATGCCCCACGGGCTTTCGGCCAGCGCCTTCACCACGATCATCGCCAGCACCGCGAGGATGATGATCATGATCATGAAAGCGCCGAACAGCGAGATCGTGCCGGCGACGGGCCCCATCTCCTCGCGGATCAGGTCACCGAGGGAACGGCCATCGCGGCGCGAGGAAATGAACAGGATCATGAAATCCTGCACGGCACCGGCGAGGACCACGCCGGCGACCAGCCACAGCACGCCGGGCAGGTAGCCCATCTGCATCGCCAGCACCGGGCCCACCAGCGGACCGGCACCTGCGATCGCCGCGAAGTGGTGGCCGAACAGCACGTGCTTGTTGGTCGGTACGTAATCCAGGCCGTCGTTGTGGACGTGGGCCGGCGTCGCCCGGGTCGGGTCGAGCTGCATCACGTGCCTGGCGATGTACAGGCCATAGAAACGGTAGGCGACCAGGTAGATCGAGACCGCGGCGACCACGATCCACAACGCGTTGATGGATTCGCCCCGTCGCAGCGCAACGGTGCCGAGACAGAATGCGCCGAGCAGGGCGAGCGCCGCCCAGGCCAGCTTCGAGAAGGCTTTCATGCGGGGCGGTCTCCAGGATGGACCCGGACAGCCTCTGCCTCGCACGTCGGGGGGTCAATACGCCGGAGCAGGCAGCCCCATAGACTTTGGTCGTAGCGCGCGTGCGCCTCGGCGCCGCGACAGCGGACGCGGGCCCGTTGCGCTTGCGGATCGCCGGCAACGACCGGCGGGTATCAGACCGCCGGCGGTACCGGCCGTGCCGGCAGTGCCCACCACCACGCGGCGTGCAGCGGCAACAGCAGCGCGATCCAGTGCACGTTGCGCTGCGGCTGCACCGGCAGCCAGTGCAGGAACAGGGCGATCACCGCCAGCGCGGCGATGACCGCGAGCAGCGGCCGCAGCAGGCGCGACGGCGCGCGGCCCCGCAGCAACCGCCAGGCATCGGGCAGCAGCAGCACGCACAGCGGGTTGAACAGCAGCAGGTTCTGGTTGTGCCAGCCGAAGCGGTGGGAGGTGCCCAGCCAGATGAAGGCCATCACCAGGCCCAGCACCGTGCAGAGACTCCAGAACACCAGCCCGGTGGCGGCCGCCGCGCGCGGGCGCCGGCGTGCGAGCGCGTGGATGCCGATCGCACCGGCAAGGCCGGCCAGCGCCCAGGGCCACCAGTTGCGTGGCGCGTCCGCAGGTTCGGGTGCGAGGCGATGCGGCAGCAGCTGCGTCTCCTCCGCCACCAGCGGCCGCCCGTCGTCGCGACGCAGGCCGCGCAGCGCGTCGGCCAGTCGCATCGGCACGAAGGCGTCCTCCCACAACGCGTTCGGCCGGTCGGCCAGCGGGCCGAGGCCGATGTCGAAACCGAGCCACATCCAAGTGGCCGGCGATGCCAGCCGCACCGCGTCGCCGCGGTAGGTGTTGCCGCGCGACCGCCCCTGCAAATGCCGCTGCAACAGGCCGTCGAGCGCGCCGTCGAGTGCGTCGCGCACGCGGGTGGAGCAGTTGTCTGTGAAGTAGTCGTAGCGGTAGCGCGCGTTTTCCGGCAGTGCGTTCTGCGCCAGGCGCGCGGCCAGTGCGGTGGCTTCGCCGGCGTCGAGATCCAGCCACTGGATCGACACGCCACGGCCGACATCACGGTAGTAGGCCAGGTCCTCCGCAAGCGGCAGCGCGACCAGCATGTATTCCATGTCGCCGCGCACGAAGTTGCCGACGAAACCGGGTTCCGTGAGGTCGAAGTAGCCGAAGTTGTACGACACCGGCGCCGGCAGTGCCGGGTCGTCGACCACGATGGCGTTGTGGCCGAAGCGCTCGAAGAAGATCTCGCCGGGCTGCATCGTCACCACGCCGATGCGCGGCGCCGCCTGCACGCTGAACGCGCAGGCCAGCAACAGCAGCATGCCGAGTTGCAGCAGGCGTCGCGACGCCAGGCGGGGTGCGCCGCGCACCCGGTCAGGCGTCCTGCAACGGATCGGCGTGCACGCTCACGTGCAGCGCATGCAGACGGCGCGAATCGGCGCGCGCCACGCGGAAGCCGAAGCGCCCCAGCGTCAGTTCCTCGCCGGCTTCCGGCAGGTGGCCGATGGCCGCGGTGACCAGGCCGCCGATGGTGTCGTATTCGTCATCGTCGAAGTCGGCGCCGAAGCGCTCGTTGAAGTCGCCGATCGGGGTCAGCGCGTTGACCAGGTACTGGCCATCCGCCTGCGCGGCGATCAGCGCGCCCGGGTCCTCGGCCTCGTCGTACTCGTCGTCGATCTCGCCGACGATCTCCTCGAGCACGTCCTCGATGGTGATCAGGCCGGCCACGCCGCCGTACTCGTCGATGACGATCGCCATGTGGTTGCGCGACTGCCGGAACTCGCGCAGCAGCACGTCCAGGCGCTTGGATTCGGGGATCAGCACCGCCGGACGCAGCAGCTCGCGGATGTTCACCGCCGGGCTGCCGGGCACCACGCCACGCAGCAGGTCCTTGGCGAGCAGGATGCCGAGGATCTCGTCGCGGTCCTCGCCATGCACCGGGAAGCGCGAGTGCCCGGAGTCCACGACCTCGCGCATGATGTCGGTGAAGTCGGTATCCAGCGCCAGCGCGACCATCTGCGAGCGCGGCACCATCACGTCGGCCACGCTCATGCCGGAGACGTTGATGGCGCCTTCCATCGTGCGCAGGGTGTCGGATTCGATCAGGCCGTCGGCCTGCGCATCGCGCAGGATCTCGACCAGATCCTCGCGGGTGGTCGGTTCGCCGGAGATCGCGGAACTGATCCGATCCAGCCAGCTGCGTCGTTTTTCCTGGGACTCGCCGGCGGCGTTGCTACTGTCGTCTTCTGACATCTCGGGGGGTGACATGGGCGCCCGGGGGGAGGGCGTCGAAGCGAAGTCTAGCGCGTCCGTCTGGCGCGGTGTCCAGCGGCGCGGCCGGTGCGGCGCTGGCGACGTCAGGCGCCGTACCCCGGGGCCGGCCAAGCACCGTTGTAAGTGTCGTTGCCGGGCGGCAGGTCGATCCACGGCGGTCTGGTCGACTGCCTCTGGCAGCGGGATGAACGGTCAGGAATCCGCGCGGTAGGGGTCGTCGACGCCAAGGCCGGCGAGAATCTCGCGCTCGAGCTGCTCCATCGCGTCGGCTTCGACATCGTTGTCGTGGTCCCAACCCAGCAGGTGCAGGACGCCGTGGACGGTCAGGTGGGCGTAATGGGCGTTGAGCGGCTTGCCCTGTTCGCGCGCCTCGCGCTCCACCACCGGGGCACAGATGACGAGGTCACCCAGCAGCGGCAGCCGCACCCCCGGCGGCAGGCCCTCGGGCAGGTCCGCGGGGAAACTGAGAACGTTGGTCGCGTAGTCCTTGCCGCGGTAATGGCGGTTCAGCGCCTGTCCTTCGGCGGTATCGACCACGCGGATCGCGAGGTCGGCCTGGAGGATGCGCCCCGCCAGCGCGGCGCCAGCCCAGCGGCGGAAGCTCGCCGCGGCCGGCACCCCCTTGCGTGGTACCGCATAGCCAACGGCGATATCGAGCTGGACAGGACCCTTGGTCATCGCCGCGATTGTAGGCGCAAGCCGGCGGGCGCGTCCGCGGCGCCAGCGCGCTCAGCCAGCGCCGGTTTCCGCATTGCGTGCATCGCGACGGTCGTAGGCGGTGACGATGCGCGCCACCAGCGGATGGCGCACCACATCGCGCGACTCGAAGAAGGTGAAGCTGACGCCCTCCACATCCTCCAGCACGTCGATGGCATCGCGCAGGCCCGACTTCATGTGCTTGGGCAGGTCGATCTGGGTGAGGTCGCCGGTGACCACCGCGGTGGAGCCGAAGCCCAGCCGGGTCAGGAACATCTTCATCTGTTCGATGGTGGTGTTCTGCGCTTCGTCGAGGATCACGAAGGCATCGTTGAGGGTGCGCCCGCGCATGTACGCCAGTGGCGCGATCTCGATGACGTTCTTCTCGAGCAGCTTGAGCACCTTCTCCACGCCGAGCATCTCGTACAGCGCGTCGTACAGCGGGCGCAGGTACGGATCGACCTTCTGGCTGAGGTCGCCGGGCAGGAAGCCGAGCTTCTCGCCGGCTTCCACCGCCGGGCGCACCAGCACCAGCCGCTGCACGCGCGCCTCGTTGAGCGCCTCGACGGCCATCGCCACCGCCAGGAAGGTCTTGCCGGTGCCGGCGGGGCCGACGCCGAAGTTGATGTCGTGGGTGGTGATGGCGTGCAGGTACTTGGCCTGGTTCGCACCGCGGCCGCGGATCGTGCCGCGCTTGACCCTGACCGCGACTTCCTGCGGCACGTATTCCTCCGCCGAGCGGGTCACGTTGGCGTCGGACAGGCGCAGGTTGATCGCCTGGTTGTCGAGGGTTTCGGTCTCGGTTTCCGCGTACAGCGCGCGCAGCAGGCGTTCGACCTGCTCGACGGTGCGGGTATCGCGACCGCTGACGCGGAAGATGTTGCCGCGGTTGGCGATCTCCACGCCGAGGCGCAGTTCGATCAGGCGCAGGTGGGCATCGAAAGGTCCGGCCAGGTTGGCGAGGCGTTCGCTGTCGGCAGGGTCGAGGACGAAATCGGAATGGGCTGGGCTTGGCATGGCGGGAAGATAACAGCCGACGATGTGGTCGCCGTGCAATGACCGGCGCGGGCGTCGGGTGCGTGATCGCTGCCGGGGAACGGGACGGTGGGGAGACCGATCGCCCCGGTCAGGGCGTCGCCGCGTCCACCGGTAGGGCCACCCGTCCACGCAGCGAGTTGCTCATCGCCTCGGTGACCAGCACATCGACGAACTGGCCGATCAACCGCTTCGGCGCCGGGAAGTTCACGAAGCGCATGTTTTCGGTGCGGCCGGTGAGCTCGCTGTCGCTCCTGCGCGACACGCCCTCCACCAGCACCCGCTGCACGCTGCCCACCATCGCCTCGTTGATCCGCCGCGCGTTGGCGTTGATCGCCGCCTGCAGGCGTTCCAGCCGCGCGTGCTTGACCGCGTCAGGCGTATCGTCCTCGAGGTCGGCCGCGGGCGTGCCCGGGCGACGCGAATAGATGAAGGAGAAGCTCTGGTCGAAGCCCACTTCCTCGATCAGCTTCATCGTCTTCTCGAAGTCGGCATCGGTCTCGCCGGGGAAGCCGACGATGAAATCCGACGACAGGCAGATGTCGGGCCGCACCGCGCGCAGTTTGCGCACCTTCTGCTTGAATTCCAGCGCGGTGTAGCCGCGCTTCATCGCCGCGAGGATGCGGTCGCTGCCCGACTGCACCGGCAGGTGCAGGAAATTGGCCAGCTGTGGCACGTCGCGGTAGGCCTCGATCAGCGAATCCGAGAACTCCAGCGGATGCGAGGTGGTGAAGCGGATGCGCTCGATGCCGTCGATCTCGGCGATGGTGCGGATCAGCAGGCCTAGGTCGGCGACGTCCACCGCATCGGCGCCCATCGGCCCGCGGTAGGCGTTGACGTTCTGCCCGAGCAGGGTGATCTCGCGCACGCCCTGCGCGGCCAGCTGCACCACCTCGACCAGCACGTCCTCGAACGGCCGGCTGACCTCCTCGCCGCGGGTGTAGGGCACCACGCAGAACGAGCAGTACTTGGAGCAGCCCTCCATGATCGAGACGAACGCGGTCGGGCCCTCGGCACGCGGCTCCGGCATCGCGTCGAACTTCTCGATCTCCGGGAAGCTGATGTCCACCTGCGGCCGGTCCTGCTCGCGGCGTGCGCGGATCAGCTCCGGCAGCCGGTGCAGGGTCTGCGGGCCGAACACCAGGTCGACGAACGGCGCGCGCCGGATGATCGCCTCGCCCTCCTGCGAAGCGACGCAGCCGCCCACGCCGATGATCACGTCGCGCCCGTTGGCCTTCAGAGCCTTCCAGCGACCGAGCTGGCTGAACACCTTCTCCTGCGCCTTCTCGCGGATCGAGCAGGTATTGACCAGGATCACGTCGGCGTCCTCGGCGCGGTCGGTGAGCTCCATGCCCTCGGCGGCGGCGAGCACGTCGGCCATGCGGTCCGAGTCGTACACGTTCATCTGGCAGCCGTGGGTCTGGATGTAGAGCCGCTTGGGGGCCGGGGCGCCCGCGGCCGGAGCGCGGCGCGGGGTGGCGAGCGGCAGGACGTCGCCGATGGCGGCCTGGGGGCGGGCTTCGATCGTGGTCATGGCGGTTCCGGGGGCGCGGCGCTGAGTCCGGGCCGGATTGGCGGGTGACGATGCCGGCGGTCGCCGGGCGCGCAGTGTACCGGGCGAGCGCGGCACGCCGCCGGATTTCACGGGGCCTTGGCAAGCCGCGTGTTTGCGGCGAGACTGCGCGCGATGGGGATCAAGGGGTTACTCGCATTCATCTGCCTGCTGGCGGCTGCTCCGGTGGCTGCGGGCACGCTGTACCGTTGCGACGCCGGCGACGGCGTGCCGCAATACGTCAGCAAGCGGGTGTCCGGCGCGCGGTGCAGCGTGGTCACCCGTTACGCGCCCGAGCGCAACCGGCCCGCGGCGGCCACGGCCGCGCCCGCCGCTGCCGGCAAGGTGATCGAGGCGGGGCGGGTGGAAGGTTCGCCGGCCACCATCAATGCCGGCGCCCCGGCGACTTTCATGGCGCAGCCAGCGTCCGCGCCTACCACCGTCGCCACCGCCGCCCCGGCACCTCCCGCCACGGCGAGGGCCACGCCGCGCCTCGTGCAGGGACAGGTGTACTCCTACATCAAGGATGGCGTGCGTCACTACACCAGCCGCCCACCGGCGCGTGGTTCGGGCGCGACGGCGATGCGGACCATCCAGTACAGCTTCATGGAGACCTGCCACGCCTGCGCGGCGCGGCCGGGCGTCAACTTCGGCACCGTGCGCCTCAATACCGATGCCTATGCCAGCGAGGTCCGCGCCGCGGCGCAGGAGTTCGGAGTGGAGGAAGCGATCGTGCGCGCGGTCATGCACGCCGAATCCGCGTTCAATCCCAATGCGCTGTCGCGTGCCGGGGCCCAGGGGCTGATGCAGTTGATGCCGGCGACGGCGCAGCGGTTCGGCGTCTCCAACGCCTTCGATCCCGCGCAGAACATCCGCGGCGGGGTGAGGTACCTGGCCTGGCTGCTGAAACGTTTCAATGGCGACCTGACGCTGGCTGCGGCGGGTTACAACGCCGGCGAGGGTGCGGTCGACCGCCACGGCGGCGTGCCGCCCTACAGCGAAACCCAGCGCTACGTGCAGCGCGTCGCAGTGCTGTCCGACCGTTACCGGGGCCACCTCACCAGTGCAGGTGCCCCCTGAGCATGCGGAAGCGGTCGGAGGCGTTGTGGGCCGATTCAGCGTTCCGCTACACTCCAGCGGCTTTATGCAACCGGTTCCGTTGCGGCGAACGCGCGCGGCAGCCAATGACCCAACAGCTACCGATCCAGGTTTGCGGAGTACCGGATGGCGAATGAAACGGTGATCCAGCCCCTCCCGGGCGAGGAATCAGTCAATACGGGCCGACGCCGGTTCCTGACCGCCACCACGGCGGTGGTCGGCGCAGTGGGCGTCGTCGGCGTCGCAGTGCCCTTCATCAAGTCGTGGAACCCGAGCGCGCGCGCGCTGCTCGCGGGTGCCCCGGTCACGGTGGACATCAGCGCATTGCAGGAAGGACAGCGGCTGATCCTCGAATGGCGCGGGCAGCCGATCTGGATCGTCAAGCGCTCGCAGGCGATCCTCGAAGCGTTGCCCACGCTCGACGACGAGCTGCGCGACCCGAATTCGGAGAACGTCGACCAGCAGCCGGAGTACGTGCGCGCGGCGAACCCGACGCTGCGCTCGATGCGCCCGGAAATCTCGGTGCTGGTCGGGCTGTGCACCCATCTGGGCTGCTCGCCGGAGATGGCCGCCGAAATCCGCCCCGAACCGTTCGATGCCAACTGGAAGGGCGGCTACTTCTGCCCCTGCCACAAGTCGAAGTTCGACATGGCCGGCCGCGTCTACCAGGGCGTGCCGGCGCCGACCAACCTGGTCGTGCCGCCGCATTACTACGCCGACGAGACCACCATCGTCATCGGCGTCGATCCGCAGGGAGCCGCATAAATGGCCAACGTCGACGACAAGGCCTCCGCGCCCAACAATCCGGTCATCGCCGTCATCGCGGCGGCCCGCGCGTGGTTCGACGACCGCACGCCGGGCCTGATGCCGGCCTACCGCAAGCACATGACGGAGTACTTCGCACCGAAGAACTTCAACGTCATGTACTACTTCGGCTCGCTGGCGATGCTGGTGCTGGTCAACCAGATCGTGACCGGCATCTTCCTCACGATGCACTACAAGCCGTCGGCGGCCGAGGCGTTCTCCTCGGTCGAGTACATCATGCGCGACGTGGAGTGGGGCTGGCTGATCCGCTACATGCACTCCACCGGTGCATCGCTGTTCTTCATCGTGGTCTACCTGCACATGTTCCGCGGGTTGATGTACGGCAGCTACCAGCGTCCGCGTGAACTGGTGTGGATCCTGGGCATGCTGATCTACCTGGTGCTGATGGCCGAGGCGTTCCTGGGTTACGTGCTGCCCTGGGGCCAGATGTCGTTCTGGGGCGCGAAGGTGATCATCTCGCTGTTCGGTGCGTTCCCGGTGATCGGCAACGGCCTGACCGAGTGGATCATGGGCGACTACCTGCCCTCCGACGCCACCCTCAACCGCTTCTTCGCCCTGCACGTGATCGCGCTGCCGCTGGTGCTGCTGCTGCTGGTCGTGCTGCATCTGGGAGCGCTGCACGAGGTCGGGTCCAACAACCCCGATGGCGTCGACGTGAAGTACGGGCCGAAGGGCAACCGCTGGTCGAAGACCGCGCCGGCGGACACCATCCCGTTCCATCCGTACTACACGGTCAAGGACATCGTCGGCGTCGGCTTCCTGCTGTTGCTGGCCGCCTTCATCATCTTCTTCGCACCGGAATTCGGCGGCTGGTTCCTCGAGCACGACAACTTCGTCGAGGCCAACCCGCTGGTGACGCCCGCGCACATCAAGCCGGTCTGGTACTACACCCCGTACTACGCGATGTTGCGCGTGGTCCCGGACAAGCTCGCCGGCGTGCTGGTGATGTTCGGCGCGATCGCGATCCTGTTCTTCGTGCCCTGGCTCGACCGTGCGCGGGTGAAGTCGTACCGCTACCGCGGCCTGATGTCGAAGGTGCTGCTTGGCCTGTTCGCGATCGCCTTCGTGTGGCTGGGCAAGATCGGCGCCGGCCCGGGTACCGATCCGGTGGAGACGATCATCGGCCGCTTCCTGACCTTCTATTACTTCGCGTTCTTCCTCACCATGCCGTTGTGGACCAAATGGGACAAGACCAAGCCTGTGCCGGAGCGGGTGACGACGCATGACTAAGCAGCCCCTCGCCTTCCTCCGCCGCGCCGCGGTCCTTGCAGGCGGCATGCTGCTGTCCCTCGGCGCGCTTGCGGCCGATCCCGGCACCGCACTGCAGCAGTCGGGCACCGACATCACCGACCGCGGGTCGCTGCAGCGTGGCGCCCAGTTGTTCATGAACTACTGTTCGGGCTGCCATTCGCTGAAGTACCTGCGCTACTCGCGCATGGCCGACGACCTCGGCCTGAGCGAGGAAGAGGTGATGGAGAACCTCAACTTCAGCGGCGCGGCCTTCGGCGAGCACATCGTCTCGTCGATGCCGGCCAGCCACGCCGATGGCTGGTTCGGCAAGGCACCGCCGGACCTGTCGCTGGTGGTGCGTACGAAGATCGGCGGCCCGGACTGGGTGTACACCTTCCTCAAGAGCTTCTACCAGGACGAGGAGGCGGTGCTGGGCTGGAACAACCGCCTGTTCCCGAACGTCGCCATGCCCAACGCGTTGTGGGAACTGCAGGGTCTCCAGCGCCCGGTCTACGGTGCGCCGGATGCGATCGGCCAGCCGGTGGTGGAGTCGCTGCAGCAGGCGCAGCCGGGCAGGCTGTCGGAAGTCGAGTTCGACCGCGCCGTGCGCGACATCACCGCGTTCCTCGAATACGCCGCCGAGCCCGCCGCGCTCAAGCGCCAGGGCGTCGGGGTCTGGGTGATCTTCTTCCTGGCGTTCTTCACCTTCCTCGCGTGGTTGCTGAAGAAGGAGTACTGGCGCGACGTCCACTGACGCGCGGTTGCGGACAGCCCGCCGATGGCGGGCGGGCCCGGGTGAGCCGAGCGGGGAGCGGGCTGACGCGGTAACCGTGACGACCCTCCGCACGGGGCGGATGGCGTCGATGCGATCGGCGGATACCGGTCGTTGGGAGACACGATGATGGCGTCGAGCCTGCGTATGCGTCATGCACTGACCCTGTTTTCCGCCGTCGACGACGTGCTGTGCCACCGCGTCCGGTTGGTGCTCGCCGCCAAGGGCGTCACCTACGACCTGATCGCGGTGGATCCACAGGATCCGCCCGAAGACCTGATCGACCTGAACCCGTACCACTCGGTGCCCACGCTGGTCGAGCGCGACCTCGTGCTGTACGCGGCGACCGTCGTGTGCGAGTACATCGACGAGCGCTACCCGCACCCGCCGCTGATGCCGATCGACCCGCTGTCGCGCGCGCGCCTGCGCCTGGCGATGCTGCGGCTGGAGCACGACTGGGTTCCGCAGATCCAGGCCATCCAGTTCGGCAGCAAGCAGCAGGCCGATGCCGGCCGCAAACGCCTGCGCGAGCTGCTGACGGCCTCGGTGCCGCTGTTCAAGGCCAGCAAGTTCTTCCTCAGCGCGGAGATGAGCCTGGCCGATTGCGCGATCGCACCGATCATCTGGCGCCTGCAGGCGCTCGACGTGCCGCTGCCGAAGGATGGCAAGGCGATCGAGGACTACGGCAACCGCATCTTCCGCAACCCCGGATTCGCGCGCAGCCTGACGCCACAGGAACGCAACCTGCGCGAACTGCCCGCCTAGGGGTGGCGCGCGCGCTGCGCGCGGATGCGTGCGTCGATCGAGGGCCGCAGGGTGCCGGGTCGCGCCGACATCCGGGCTGCTCGCCGCTACACTTGCACCCATGAGCGAATCGCAGTTGCCGGCCATGACCAGCCATCGTCCGTACCTGTTGCGGGCGCTGTACGAGTGGATCGTGGACAACGGCATGACACCGCACATCCTCGTCGATGCCACGGGTCAGGGCGTGCGGGTGCCGCCGCATACCGTCAACGAAGGCCGTGTGGTGCTCAACATCGCCGAGCGCGCCGTCGCCCGGCTCGAGATGGACAACGAGAGCGTGCGCTTCACCGCGCGCTTTGGCGGCGTGAGCCAGTCGGTGCTGGTCCCCGTCGCCGCGGTGTTGGCGGTGTACGCGCGCGAGACCGGGCAGGGCATGGTGCTGCCCGACGACATCGCCGGCCACCCCCCGGAGCCGGGGGAGGACGCCGACCCGCCCACCGACGATGGCGAGGCGGGGCCGCCGGACGACGATCCGCCGCCACGGCGTGGTCACCTGCGGGTGGTGAAGTAACCGGCGCCGTGCGCGCCGGCCTGCGACCACGGCAAGCCGGTGATCAGCGCAGTGCCTGCACCACCTGCTCGCCGCCGACCGGCCCGACGAAGGCGACCAGCTCGTCGCCACGCAGCACCAGGCGGCCGACCGAACGCTCCACTCCGTCCTCCGAATACTCGAAGCGGAAGCTGCGCTCGAAACCCAGGCGGCCGTCGTCGCGACGCCGCAGCCGCAGCCCGCTGGCATGTACGGTCTGGTCCAGCCATTGCACGCCGGCCAGGCGGCAGGCTTCGCGGCCGATGCTCTCGGCACGTTCGGCCGCCGCACGCGCGGCACTCCACCAGGCGAACGCAGCGGCCCCCACAATCATCACGAAGATTAGATCGGACATGCCGCTAATGTGGCGACCGCCGCGCACGCCGGCAAGACAGGCACGCAATCCATGAGCAGCCAGGCCCTCAAACTCGTCTTCCCCGGCGGCGAGCACCCGCAGGTGCTGCTGTCGCCTGGCCGTAACAGGATCGGCTCCAGCGTCGACAACAGCATCGTCATCGATCGTCCCGGGGTGCGCCCGGAACATTGCGAACTGCAGGTCAACCTGCACGGCGTGATGCTGCGCGTGCCCGACGGCGTGGCGGTGGAGGTCAATGGGCGGCCGGTCGAGGGACTGATCGCGCTGCGGCCCGGCGATGTGGTCGGCTTCGACGAGGTGCAGGCGCGCCTGGTATCGCTGGAGGTTGCCGGCAGTGCGGCGCCCGCGGTGACCGGCGCGATGCCAGCCAACGACGACGCTCCCGCCGCCACCGCGATACGCCCGGCGACGCCGCGCTATGTGTTGCGTGGCGTGTCCGGACGGACGTTCGGTCGCAGCTTCCCGGTCGTTGGCGACACCGTTGTGGGGCGCGCGCCCGAATGCACGCTGCGCTTCGACGAGGACGGCCTTTCGCGGCTGCATGTGCGACTGGAGCCGCTGCTGGACGGCATGCGCGTGCAGGACCTCGGTTCCACCAACGGTACCTACGTCAACGGGCGACGCGTGCAGATGGCACTTGCACGCCATGGGGACGAGATCGGCCTCGACCGCCTGCGCTTCCGCCTGCTGGCGCCGGGCCGCAGCGAAGCGCTGGCAGAAGAAGTCGCGCCGGTCGCGCGTGTGGGCCGCGTGCGCTGGGTGCTTGCCGCTGCCGCGCTGGTCGCCATGGCCGCCATTGCACTCGTGGCGGTTGCCTGAGGAGCGTGCAGACGCGCCAGGCGATGCCCGTCAGCCTGGCGGCGGCCCCAGCTTCATCGAGAGGTCGATGGCGCGCAGGTGTTTGGTCAGCGCGCCGATCGAGATGACGTCCACGCCGTCCGCGGCGATGGCGCGCACCATGTCGAGGTCGACGCCACCCGAGACTTCCAGCGGAATCCGGCCCTCGTAGGGTGCCCCGCGCGCGATCCGCACGGCTTCGCGCCGCATGCGGGTGTCGAAATCGTCGATCAGGATGCGTTCGCAGCCGGCGTCGAGCGCTTCGCGCAACTGCGCCAGCGTTTCCACCTCCACCACCAGCGGAAGACCGGGTGACTGCGTGCGCGCGGCGGCGATGGCCGCGGTCACCGAACCCGCCACGCGGACATGGTTCTCCTTGAGCATCACCGTGTCGTACAGCCCCATGCGGTGGTTGTCGCCACCTCCGGCACGCACTGCGTACTTCTGCGCCTGGCGCAGCCCGGGAAGGGTCTTGCGGGTATCGAGGATGCGCGTCCCGGTGCCTGACACCGCCCGCACGTAGGCGGCCGTGGTGGTCGCGGTGCCGCTGAGGGTCTGCAGGAAGTTGAGCCCGCTGCGTTCGCCGGTCACCAGCGCGCGGCTGCGGCCGGCAAGCGTGGCCACCACGGTGCCCGCGCGTACGTGGTCACCCTCCGCGATCCGCCATTCGATGCGGACCTGCGGATCAAGTGCGCGGTGGCAGGTATCGAACCACGGCCGGCCGCAGACCACCGCGTCCTCCTTGCACAGCACATAGGCGACCTCGGGCACGTCGGGAAGCAACGCTGCGGTGACGTCTCCGTCGCCGATGTCCTCCGCGAGTGCACGGGCGACGTCGGCATCGACGTCCGCCGTTGCCGGCGGTTGCAGCCGGAGGCTCATCGTGTGGGTGCGGCCGGGAAACCCTCGACCTGGCCGGTGGCGATGGCCTCCTCGACCAGCAGCACCGGGATGCCATCATCGACCCGGTAGACGCGCTTGTGGTCGCGCGTCACCAGTGCCGCCCGCAACGGGGTGGACTGTGTTGCACCGTCATCACGTTGCACCGTGCCCGTGGCGATCGCGCGGTTGAGCGCGTCCAGGCCCGCATTGTCGAGCAGCGCAAGTGGCTGGCGGCTGGCAGGGCAGACGAGGATGTCGAGCAGCTTGCGGTCCATGGGGCGGCGATTCCGGTGCGTGATCGAAGGCCGAAAAGCGTAACACCTTGCCGCGACGGCGCTTTCTCCGCACAGAGCGTTGCTGGACGGGACAAGGCCGCCGGGTGCGCCGCGTGTGGATCCGCGCTGCAATCGCGAGCGGGTCTCCATCGCAACGCGAACCGCCTAGAATGCGCGTTTCGGTCCGGAATCCACCATGTCCGCCAATTCTCCCGGCCCGCTCGTCGGCATCGTGATGGGCTCGAGGTCCGACTGGGACACCATGCAGCCCGCCGCCGAGCGCCTCGCCGCACTCGGCGTGCCGCACGAAGTGCGTGTCGTGTCCGCGCACCGTACCCCGGACGCGATGTTCGACTATGCCGAACAGGCGCAGGCGCGTGGCCTGCGCGCGATCATCGCCGGCGCCGGCGGCGCCGCGCACCTGCCGGGCATGCTGGCCGCCAAGACCGCAGTGCCGGTGCTGGGCGTTCCGGTCCAGTCCAAAGCGCTGAACGGCCTCGACTCGCTGCTGTCGATCGTGCAGATGCCCGCGGGCGTCCCGGTGGCGACGTTCGCCATCGGCAGGGCCGGAGCCGCCAATGCAGCACTGTTCGCCGCGGCGATGCTGGGTGACCACCCGCATATCGCCCGGGCGCTGGCGGACTTCCGCGCACGCCAGACCGAAGAGGTCGCGCGCAATGACGATCCACGCATCGACACGCCACCGACCGGGTTCGCATGACGACCGTCGGTATCCTGGGTGGCGGCCAACTCGCCCGCATGCTGGTCCTGGCGGGTGCACCGCTGGGCCTGCGGTTCCTGGTGCTCGATCCGGCGGCCGATGCCTGCGCAGGGCAATGCGCGCCGCTGCTGGTCGGTGGCTACGACGATGAAGCCGCGCTGGCCGAGTTCGCCAACCGCATCGACGTGGCGACTTTCGACTTCGAGAACGTGCCCGCCGACAGCGCGCGCAGGCTGGCAGCGCGCGTGCCGGTGTTTCCCGGTCCCGAGGCGCTGGCCATGGCGCAGGACCGGCTGGTGGAGAAGTCGCTGTTCCGCGAGCTCGGCATCCCGGTGCCGGCGTTTGCCGACGTCGACTCACGTGACGCGCTGGATGTCGCGGTGGCCGAGGTCGGCCTGCCGTGCATCCTCAAGACCCGCCGGCTGGGTTACGACGGCAAGGGACAGTTCCGCATCCGCGACGCCGACGATCTCGACCGCGCGTGGGAGGCGCTGGGCGGGCAGGCGCGGCGCGTGGGCCTGATTGCCGAAGCGTTCGTGCCGTTCGACCAGGAGTATTCGGTGGTCGCCGTGCGCGGCCGCGACGGCGAGTTCCGCGCGTGGCCGCTGACCGCGAACTGGCATGTCGACGGCGTGCTGTCGGCCAGCCTTGCGCCGGCGGAGGTCCCGGCAGCGCTCACGGCGCAGGCGCAGGCCCATGCCCGCGCGCTGGCCGAACGGCTCGACTACGTCGGTGTGTTCGCGCTCGAGTTGTTCTGTCGCGATGGCGAGCTGCTCGCCAACGAGATGGCCCCCCGCGTGCACAACTCGGGCCACTGGACCATCGAGGGCGCCGAGACTTCGCAGTTCGAGAATCACCTGCGTGCCGTGCTCGGCCTGCCGCTGGGTGCGACGGCCGCGCGCGGTCATGCCTGCATGCTGAACTGGATCGGTGCGATGCCCGACGCCGGACCCGTGCTGGCGGAGGCCGGCGGGCACTGGCACGACTACGGCAAGCAGGCGCGCGATGGCCGCAAGGTCGGCCATGCCACGGTGCGCACCGATCGCGCCACCGATCTGGCCGAGGTGCTTGCCCGTGTCGGTGCCGCGCTCGGGCGCGAGGCGCAGGTGCAGCCGGTGGTCGAAACGCTGCGCGGATAGGTGGCGCACGTCCGCAGGGCGGCGGCGGGTGTGTCAGCCCGCTACCTGCGGACTCCTCCAGCGGCCGCGGAGCCCTGGGCCGCCCTAGGACCCGGCTACCGCCATCCGCGAGGCGACGAAATTCCAGTTCACCAGTTGCCACCACGCGGCGAGGTAGCGCTCGCGCTGGTCGCGGTAATCCAGGTAGTACGCGTGTTGCCACAGGCAGCAGGCGAGCAACGGGCGGTCGGGGCCGGTCAGCGGCGTGACTGCATTGGGCGTCGCGGCGATTCCCAGCCGCCCGTCGCGTCGCTGCACCAGCCACGCCCAGCCGGCACCGAACCCCCGCAGCGCCGCGGCATCGAACTGCTGCCGGAGTACGTCGAGGCTGCCGAAGGAAGCGTCGATCGCCGATGCCAACGGCCCGCGTGGTTCGCCGCCGCCAGCCGTGGGCGGTGCCATGCAGCGCCAGTAGAAGTCCGTATTCCAGGCCTGCGCGGCATGCTCGAACAACCGGCCCTGGGCGCGGCGCACGATGTCCTCCATGGTCGCGTCTTCCAGTGGACTGCCGGCCAGCAGGGCATTGACGCGCTCGATGTCGGCGCGCTGGTGATGGGCGTGGTGCTGTTCGACGGTCTCCCCGGACAGGTGCGGCTCGAGCGCGGTGTGAGGGTAGGGCAGGGCGGGGAGTTCGATGGGCATCCGGGGCGGCCGTGGGTGCTCGGTGGGCGTCAGCGCTTACAATGGGCGATTCTAATCCACGCCCCGCCAGTGGCCGCCGCGATCGCGTCGCGGTGCCAGGCGACGCAGGAGCCGTCATGTCGGTGATGCAGCGCATCCAGTCCGCAGTCGAGGCGCATCCCATCGTGCTCTTCATGAAGGGCACCCCCGAATATCCGATGTGCGGCTTTTCGAGCCGCGCCGTCGAGACCCTGCGTGCGGCCGGACTCGATGACGCGCAGCTGCACGTGGTCAATGTGCTGGAAGACCCGGACGTCCGGGCCAACCTGCCGCGCTTCTCGAACTGGCCGACGTTCCCGCAGCTGTTCATCCATGGCGAACTCATCGGTGGCTGCGACATCACCGTCGAGCTGCACGAATCGGGGGAGCTCGCGCGCATGGTGGCCGAGGTCCGCAGCGCGTGAGCACGCCCGCGCCGTTGCCCCTGCCGCAGGTCCTGCCGCTGCGCGATCGCGTGGTCCTGGTCACCGGCGCATCCGGTGGGCTCGGCGCCGCCGCGGCGCGCGCGTGTGCCGATGCCGGTGCGCGCGTGGTGCTGCTGGGCCGCAAGGTGCCACGGCTCAACCGCGTCCACGATGCGATCGTCGCGGCTGGCGGCGACGCCTCGCTCTATCCGCTCGACATGGAAGGTGCCGGCGCCGATGACTATGCCCAGCTCGCCGCGCGCGTCGATGACGCCTACGGGCGTCTCGATGGGGTCCTGCACTGTGCCGCGGAATTCCGCGGGCTCACGCCGCTCGACCATGCCGATCCGGCCGCATTCGCGCGCGCGGTGCACGTCAACCTCACCGCGCGCTGGTGGCTCACCCAGGCCTGCGTGCCGCTGTTGCGGCGTGCCGAAGACAGCGCCGTGGTGTTCGTGATGGACGACGTGGAGAGCAGCAACCAGGCGTTCTGGGGTGGCTACGGCATCGCCCAGCGCGGCCAGGAGGCGATGGTGGAGATGCTGCATCGCGAGCTCGCCAACGGTCCGGTGCGCATCAGTGGTCTGCGCCCCGGCCCGATGCGCACGCCGTTGCGCGCGCGCGCCTATGTCGACGGCGAGCACCTGGCGCGCGATCCGGCCGATTGCGCGCCGTCCTGCGTCGAGCTGCTGTCGGCGGCGGGCGCCGTACACCGCGGCACGGTATGGAGCCCGTCGCGATGACGGTGGCGTCGGCGGCACTGCTGCTGTTCCTGATCCTCGACCCGCTGGGCAACATCCCGGTCTTCCTCAGCATGCTGCGTCGCCTGCCGCCGCAGCGGCAGCGGATCGTGCTGGCGCGCGAGATGCTGATCGCGCTCGCGGTGCTGATGCTGTTCCTGTGGGGTGGCAAGTACGCGCTGGAGCTGATGCGGCTGCGCCAGGAATCGGTCTCCATTGCCGGCGGCATCATCCTGTTCCTGATCGGCATCCGCATGATCTTCCCCAGCCCGCAGGGGCTGATGGGCGAGATCCCCGACGGCGAGCCTTTCATCGTGCCGATGGCGATCCCGCTGGTGGCTGGCCCGTCCGGCATGGCCGCGGTCATGCTGATGGGCAGCACCGAGCCGGACCGGCTCGGTGAGTGGAGCCTGGCGCTGCTGATCGCCTGGGGCGCCACGGCGGCCATCCTGTTTTCGTCGACCTGGCTCTACAAGCTGCTCGGCATCCGCGCGCTCACCGCGCTCGAGCGCCTGATGGGCATGCTGCTGGTCGCGATCTCGGTTCAGATGCTGCTCGACGGCATTGCCGGTTATTTCACCAGCGTGGCTGGTCCCGCCGGGTGAACGGACCATGACGAACACTATGGGCTGGTACGGGACACCAGTGCAAAAGCGTGCGGGGTCAACGACTTGCAGCTCGCCTTCGGGTCACGGCACTGTCACATTCCGCAACTAGCATGTTAATCTGTTGTTAACCGCTACGGGCTCCCAGCCCAGGGCACTGCAGGGGATCTGTTCCATCCGTCTCGGTCCCGTCCGGACTCCCCTGTCGGCTGTACGCAGCCACAACCTCCGCTCCGTTTCCCAACGTACCCTCGAGGCCCACACCATGAGTTCCAAGCACCGCGTCCGCCTGTCCCGGTTGTCGCTCGGTCTGTTCGTTGCCCTCGCCGCAGCGCCCGCTTTCGCACAGAGCACGTCCGCCGGTGTAGGCGGCCAGGTGCTGGGCCCGAACGGGCAGCCGGTCATCGGCGCGGAAGTGACCATCGTCCACACCGAGTCGGGCACCGTCAGCCGCGCCACGACCGATGCCAGCGGTCGTTACAACGCACGCGGCCTGCGCGTCGGTGGTCCGTACACGATCACGATCAACAAGGCGGGCGAGGGCACCAAGACCGAAGACAACGTCTACCTCAACCTCAACCAGGTCAACCAGGTCAACGCACAGCTCAGTGGTGACATGACCACGCTTGAGCGCGTTGTCGCCGTGGGCGTCGCCGGTGGCTCGGAGATCTTCAGCGCCACCAAGATGGGCACCGGCAGCAACGTGACCCGCGAGATGATCGAGGCTCTGCCGTCGGCCAACCGCAACATCCAGGACTACATCCGCCTCGACCCGCGCATCGCGCAAACCGACAAGGTCGACGGTTCGATCTCCGCCGGCGGCCAGAACTCGCGCTACAACGTGATCCGCATCGACGGCATCAGCTCCAACGACCCGTTCGGCCTGGAGTCGAACAACCTGCCGACTGCGCGCCAGCCCGTCTCGATGGATGCCATCGAGGAAATCAGCGTAGACCTCGCGAACTATGACGTAACCGTGGCTGGTGGTACCGGCGCGGTCGTCAATGCCGTGACGAAGTCGGGCACCAACGACTTCGGCGGCAGCGTGTATTACACGATGCGCGATGCCGACTGGGTGGCCGACGACCTCGACGAGAACGGCGGTGGTGGTTTCACCGGTTTCGAGAAGGAAGAGACCTGGGGCGCGACTCTCGGTGGTCCGCTGATCCGCGACCGTCTGTTCTTCTTCGCCAACTACGAGAAGTTCACTCGCAGCGCGCCGGGCACCAGCTACGCCGGCACGCCTTATGGTCGTGGCGACATCACCGATGCCGACATCGCACGCGTGCAGGCTGCAGCCCAGCGCTACGGCTTCGACGCCGGTGGCCTGACTGGTCCGGCCAACAAGACCGACGTCGAGGAATACGCGGTCAAGTTCGACTGGAATATCAACGACAACCATCGCGCCACCTTCCGTTACAGCAAGATGGAAGAGGTGGTGCCGAAGTTCCCCGCCATCCAGAACAGCAACATCTCGCTGAGCAGCCACTGGTACGACCAGGTGAAGTCGTTCGAGAGCCAGGTCGGTGAGCTCTTCAGCGACTGGTCGGAGAATTTCTCCACCGAGCTCAAGGTGTCGCGCCGCCAGTACGACTCGATTGCCAGCCCGTATGCGAACCTGCCGTACTTCCGCATCAACGGCTTCGGCAACAACTCGAACCTGCGCTTCGGTACCGAGCAGAACCGCCACGTCAACGTCATCGAAACCGACCAGCTGACCGCCTTCGGCGCGGCCAACTGGTACATCGGCGACCACACCGTGAAGTTCGGCTTCGATTACGAGAAGAACGAGGTCCTGAACTTCTACGGCCGCAACCTCAATGGCGTGTGGACCTTCAACAACCTCGCCGACTTCGAGGCGGGTCGCCCGAACCAGTACGAGCTGCGTGCGCCGCGTCCGGGTGGCAGCCTGGCCGACATCCCCGCGGACTACGAGATCAAGAACACCGCGTTCTTCCTCCAGGACACCTGGTTCGTCAACTACAACCTGAGCCTGATGTTCGGCCTGCGCTACGACAAGCCGTCGTTCGGCGGCCGTCCGATCTACAACCCGCGCATCCAGGAGCTGTACGGTCTCGACAACTCCAACACCGTCGATGATGGCCTCCTGCAGCCGCGCTTCGGCTTCAACTACACCTTCGACAGCGACCGCCCCACCCAGCTGCGTGGTGGCGTGGGCCTGTTCCAGGGTGCGAGCCCGAACGTGTGGCTGGCGGGTGCGTTCCAGAACACCGGCCTGAACTTCGTCGAGTACAACCTGCGCGGCGCGGCGATTCCCGCGTTCGACCCGACGCTTCCGCCGGCAACCCCGCCGGGCGGCAGCGCCCTGCTGGTTGCCGACATCATGGAGCCGGGCCTTAAGCTGCCGTCGGTGTGGAAGGCCAACCTCGCTTTCGATCACGAACTGCCGTGGTACGGCATCGTGGCGTCGGCAGAGGCGCTGTTCACCAAGAACAATGATGCGCTGTGGTTCGACCGCGTGGACGTCGGTGCACCGACCGCCATCGGCCAGGACGGCCGTCAGATCTACTGGAACGCAGCCGGTCGAAACCCGGCAAATGCCGGCCGCTTCGGCATCGAGCACGGCGGCGCAGTGAGCAACCGTGCCAACAAGCCGAGCGACGTCAACCAGGCGATCGTAGTGCGCAACAACTCAGAGGGCAGCGCCCAGCAGTTCACGCTGAGCCTGAACAAGCCGATGGTTGAAAACTGGTCGTGGACGGTGGGCTATACCTACACGCACGCCACCGACTTCAGCCCGGCGACCAGCTCGCAGAACTCGTCGAACTGGAACAACACCCTGGTCTTCCAGACCAACCAGCCGGAGGCCTATAACTCGCGTTATGCGATCAAGGACCGCTTCACCGGCGTGCTGACCTGGCAGAAGGCGTTCTTCGGCGACAACAAGACCTCGGTCTCGATGTTCTATGAAGGTCGCTCGGGTCGTCCGTTCAGCTACATCTTCTACAACGACGTCAACGGCGACAGCGCCACGACCAACGACCTGTTCTACGTGCCCAACGGCTACGGCGACGTGCTGTTCACCGGCGGTGCGGCCATGGAACAGTCGTTCTTCGACTGGTTGAACCAGAACCCGGAGCTCAAGAGCTACCAGGGCGGCGTTGCCCCGGCAAACGCGTTCCGCGCCAGCTGGGTCAACAGCTTCGACGTCCGCATCAGCCAGGAATTCCCGGGCTTCATGGACGGCCATAAAGCCGAGGTGTCGCTCGACATCATGAATTTCGGCAACCTGCTCAACAAGGACTGGGGCCACATCAACGACTACGGCTTCTTCGCCACCCGTCGCGTGGCCAACTACGCGGGTATCGATCCGGCCACCGGCAAGTACGTCTACAACTTCACCGGTTCGACGGACAACGAGTCCCTGCAGGAAGTGAACAACGACGGTGTCAATACCGCCGTGTCGCGCTGGTCGGTCATGCTGGGCCTGCGCTACCGCTTCTGATCCATCGCAATAGCTGCAATACGGATCGGCCGGGCTTGCCCGGCCGTTTCCGTTTGGCCGCAGGGCTGCGCTACAGTTCGCCGGCTGACACGACGAAACGACAAGAAGAGAGACATGGCAGAACGGAACGAGGCATCGACGATGCCGGTGGTGAATGCGCGGATCTATCCCAGCGGCAGCCTGGACGTGCTGTCGCGCGAGGAGGTCGCGCGGCTGAAGGATGCCTCGAGCGGCGGGCTGCACGACCTGCTGCGTCGCTGCGCGCTGGCGGTGCTGACCAGTGGCAGCGCCAGTGACGACCCGCGCGCTGCGCAGGAGCTGTATCCCGGATTCGACATCCAGGTGCTGCAGCAGGACCGGGGCGTACGCATCGAGCTCATCGATGCGCCGGCGATGGCCTTCGTCGATGGCGAGATCATCCGCGGCGTCGCCGAACTGCTGTTCGCGGTGGTGCGCGACCTCGCGTATCGCGCGATCGAGTTCGACGATTGCGCAGAGGAGCAACAGGATTCGGAAGGCATCACCAACGAGATCTTCGGCCTGCTGCGCAACGCGCGCCTGCTGCAGCCGGCGGACCCGAACCTGGTCGTGTGCTGGGGCGGCCACTCGATCAATCGCGACGAGTACGAGTACGCCAAACTGGTCGGTTACGAGCTCGGCCTGCGCGGCATGGACATCTGCACGGGCTGCGGCCCCGGTGCGATGAAGGCGCCGATGAAGGGCGCCAACGTGGCGCATGCCAAGCAGCGCCGCACCGAGTCGCGCTACATCGGCATCACCGAGCCCGGCATCATCGCCGCGGAGTCGCCGAACCCGATCGTCAACCACCTGGTGATCATGCCGGACATCGAGAAGCGCCTCGAATCGTTCGTCCGGCTCGGCCACGGCATCATCGTGTTTCCCGGCGGCGTGGGCACCGCGGAGGAGATCCTCTATCTCCTGGGGCTGCTGATGCGCGAGGAGAACGCGGACGTGCCGTTCCCGCTGATCCTCACCGGCCCGACCGCGTCGGCGCCGTATTTCGAGCAGATCGACCAGTTCCTGCGCCTGACGCTGGGCGACGCGGCGACATCGCGCTACGAGATCATCGTTGCCGATCCCGCGCAGGTCGCGCGTCGCATGGCCGCCGGCATCAAGCGCGTGCGCTCGCATCGCATCGAGCACAAGGATTCGTTCTACTTCAACTGGTCGATGACGATCCCGCTGGAATTCCAGCAGCCGTTCGTGCCCACCCACGAGGCGATGGCGTCCTTGAACCTGCACCGCGGCCGCAAGCCGCACGAACTCGCTGCCGACCTGCGCCGTGCGTTCTCCGGCATCGTCGCGGGCAACGTCAAGGAAGACGGCATGCGCCGGGTGGAGGAGCACGGCCCGTTCCAGATCCACGGCGACCCCGACTTCATGCAGGCGCTCGATGCGCTTCTGCAGGCGTTCGTCGCCCAGCGCCGGATGAAGATCTCCGGCCAGTACCGGCCGTGCTACGAGGTGGTGGTCTGACAGGCATTCCCTGCCACCAGCCGGGCTATAGAGACCCGTCTGCCGGTGAAAGACGACGTCGTTCTTGTTGAACCCCTCTCCCGCCAGCGGGAGAGGGGGCCCCGAAGGGGCGGGTGAGGGCAGACCCCCGGGAGGGGCGACTGGTCCAAGCCCATAGGCGGCATACGCCTTGAACCCGCGCCCGCACCTGTTCCGGACGCCCATCCCCCCATTCCGACCGCTCATCCCCACCCCGCTTGCGACCGGCGACCGCGCCGCTAGGCTACCCGGGGGCCCATGCGGGCAAGGGGAGCGCGTAATGCGCAACAGGGGTTTCACGCTGGTGGAGCTGATGGTCACGATTGCCATCGTGGCAATCCTTGCAGCCATCGCGCTGCCGAGTTTTCGTGCGTCTTTTCGGAGCAATCGCCTGGCCACCACGACCAACGAACTCCTGGCGAGCCTGTCGCTGGTGCGCAGTGAGGCAACCAGAAGCACTATCGGGGCGGGCTTGTGCGCCAGCGATGACGGCCTGAGCTGCAGCGGAACTTGGGACGACGGCTGGCTGGTATGGGTTGATCGGCCGGGAGGCAATGCCGGACAGTTCAACTCCGGTGTGGATGAGGTGGTGCGCTTCATCGACGGGCATCGCCAGATGCAGCTGAGCGCCACGACGGCCGGAAGCATGGCCAACGCAATCGGTTTCGATCAGCGCGGCCGTCCACTTGCTGCGGCCTCGCCGGTCCAGATCACTGTGCAGCCCGAGGATTGTCCGCAGGGAAGTGAAAACGTGCGGGTGGTCAGCATGACGCTGGCAGGGCAGATCAAGACGGTGAAAGGAGTATGCGAATGAAGCCGCTCGGAAGTGTGCGTCGCGGTGGTCGTGCGGCCGAACAGGGTTTCTCCCTCATCGAGGTATTGATCGCGCTAGTCGTGCTGGCCGTGGGCCTGCTCGGCCTTGCATTGCTGCAGACCATGAACTTGCGCTACACCAAGAGTGCCGATCAACGCACCAAGGCCGTCAATCTGGCGGGTTCGATGCTGGACATGATGCGCAGCAACCGTAGCCAGGCAGGGGCATACACGGTAGCCGCCAACGACTTCCAGGCTGTGGATGCGACCAGTGGATGTGGCTCGCCGGACGCGGTCGGCGTCAACCAGAACCGCACCCGGTGGATATGTGAAGTGGTGGAAACGTTGGGTCCGGGCGCAGGCGGTACGGTTGCGTTCAATGGCGCCACGGCGACGGTGGTGGTCACGTGGGAAGAAGACGGGTTGCCGACACTTGATCAGGCCGGACGCGTCGAACTGGAGAGCATTCTGTGAGCCGGATACGCCAGGGCGGTGTCTCGCTCATTGAATTGATGGTTGCATTGCTGATCGGCACGCTGTTGGTGATGGGCCTGGTCCAGGTGTTCTCGGCATCGAGAACGGCGTATCAGCTCTCCTCGGGTCTTGCACGTGCCCAGGAAAACGGCCGTTTCGCAATGGACATGTTGCAGCGCGACCTGCGGGTGGCCGGTCACATGGGCTGTGTCAACGATCAGGCTCGATTCCTGCCGGAGAACATCACGCCCTCACGCCCTGCCCTGGTGTCAACCTTTCTCAGCGCCGCCGATCAATTCAATGGAAATTTCGGTGCAGTGGGGGTATCTGCCCTCAGGTTCGACCAGATGGTGCAGGGATTTGATGCGAACGGCACGGCGTCGGGTCAAACCCTGACCTTGGCGGCGACTCCGGCGGTGGCACCGGATGGGAGCAGTTGGACTCCCGCACTGCCGGCCGATGTCCGGGCCGCGATGATTCGCCCGGTCAGCGGAAGCGATGTGCTGATCCTTCGGCATTTCGCGCCTGCAGGCGCACAGGTGACTTCGTTTACTCCGGGCGTTCCGGCCACCATTCAATTCAATACAGGGCACCTTGCGCGGCTCACCGAAGGTGTCACCAGCCCGCGTCTCCTAGGAATCGGCGACTGCATGACTGCCGCCGTGTTCGAAGCCGCAGGCGATCTGGACACCGGCACGATTACCGTCGCGACCGGGGGTGTCAGCCAGCGCAGCCTGACCGACCAGCCATTCGTCACCGGCCAAGCCATGCTGTACCGGGCCGAGAGCCTGGTCTATTACGTGGGAGTCAACGAGCAGGGTGTTCCATCGCTCTACCGCACCCGCTTCGGCCTCAACGGCATCGGCGCGTTGACGACGGCCAACGAGGAACTCGTGGAGGGCATCGAATCGATGCAGCTGCAGTACGGCGTCGACAGCGAGATCGGACTGCTCGCCCGCCCCACCGGAAACATCGGTCGCAGCCACGTCGCCTCGGCGCCCATTTTCACCGGCGGTTCCCCTGTGGCCAACGCCGATGTCTGGAGGCGGGTCGGTCTGGTCCAGGTCGGCCTTGTCGCGCGTAGTGCTGAACCCGCAGCAGTGGATCAACGCAGCACCAGCGATAACACGGGCGTTGCGCCGCTTTCCATCGTGGGCGTCCGGGTAACTCCGCCTGGTGATCGCTTCTACCGCACCGTCTACGAAGACTCGGTTGCATTGCGCAACCGGCTTTTCGGTAATTGAGCACCCATCACATGCGCAACTCTTTCTCTCCGAATCAGCGCGGCGCTGCGCTCTATGTTTCGCTGATCCTGCTGATCCTGCTGGCACTGATCGGCATCGTTGCGTTGCAGGTGGCGGGGCTGCAGGAACGCATGTCAGCCAACTACCAGGCAAGCAGTATGGCGTTCCAGAATGCCGAGGGCGTTGCCAGGAATACCGAAAGCGCATTGAAGTCCGAGGTGACCGCAGGGCTGGTGCCTGATACCCAGATTGCCGCCACGAACTGCACCGCATCCCACGATGCGACTGCATGGAACTCCAATACATCGCACGTGCGGCGGCTGGATCTTTGTTTTTCGTGGGGAGGCATGGATTACCCCAGCGACGAGTCGGAGCGGACCGACCAGATCTACCAGGTCACCTCCTTCGCACAGGACCGCGATGGCCTGTTTGCCAGTTCCGAAGCGGTGGTCGACACCGTCTTTATTCCCTGATCGGCGCCAAGGACACCAAGACAATGACGTCCACTTTCCTCATTCGCTCCGGCCTGATCATTGCAGCCGCGCTGGTGTTGACACTGCGCAGCGCGGGGGTCCAATCGGATACGGTTTTCTTTGCAGGTAACCCACCTGCCATTTCCCAGGTGCCGCTGTACATTCGGGATACCGTGCCACCTTTGAACATGCTGGTCATGGGCAAGGACCACAAGATCTATTACGAGGCGTACAACGATGCTTCGGATCTCGACGCGGATGGCATCGTCGACGTTGGCTATCGGGGGTGGGAGCGCAAGAATCCGGTGCCGGCCGAGGGTTCCAAGTTCAAGATCGACTATTACGGATATTTCAACTCCTACGTTTGCTACGACTGGGATGGCGACAAGTTCGTTCCCGCGAGACATACCGACGATAAAACCTGCAATGGAAACTGGAGCGGCGATTTCCTCAATTACGCCACCATGTCCCGCATGGACGTGCTCCGACGGGTCCTTTATGGCGGTTGGCGCCGTACTGACACGGCTGAGCAGACGGTGTTGCAGGGCGCATTCTTCCCGCAGGATGCACACAGCTGGGGCAAGGAATACCAGAGCATTGCTCGCGATGGCTACGATATTCGCAAGTACACCGCGATTGGCAGCCTGCCGGCCCAGGGTCGGTACCACCTCTTTGCCGTAACCACGTTCTCCGGAAACTTTGCTTCATTCCCGAATTACGACGCACCGCGCTTCCGGGTTCTCCGAGACACCACCCATCGTATCTGGAACTGGGTGGCGATGGAGGGGCCGGTTGCCGGCAATCGCTGCGGCACGCAGGGCACGTTGTGCGTGACCGGGTCGACCACGGCCCATCCCGGGCACCCGTCGAATAGAGCCGAGTTCGACGCTCTCGAGACCACATGGGGAGTCGCGGACAACCTGTTGCGACAGGACAAGCCGTCCAATATCGAATGCGGTAGCAACTGCGGTGCCTCGGGGCAGAATGACAATTACATGACGGTCATCACCGGCAGGATCCGGATCCCCAACGGGACAGCTCAATATCGTATCTCAGTTGACGGTGATGACGCGGTCGATTTCGAAATTCGGCATTCCAACGGAGTCGTGGTCGCAACTGCTGGGAAATATGGGGCCGGCGGGCGTTGCAATTGCGATAGCAATAACACCGGCATCCTTTCGCTGGTAGGTGGGCAGACCTACACAATCAAGTTCCGCCATGAGGAGGGCACAGGCGCGGACAACTATGTGCTGCGGTACCAGACGGCTCCTGGCAACAGCAACAACTGGGGGGACTGGACGGTGGTTCCCGGCTCCAGCTCGGGCGGGGTCTTCGATCTGCAGCGTAGTGTGTACTCACTGGTCAAAGAATCCGGCGGCTCCTTCGACAGTGATCGGTTCGTCAGGGTGCAGGCCTGCCCTGCAACGGAATCGCTGCGTGATGCTTCGTGCAAGACGTATCCTTCCGGGTCCCACAAGCCCACCGGGATTCTGCACGAGTATGGCGAGAACCAGCGGATGTACTTCGGTCTCGTGACGGGCACTCAGCGCAACAACCTGCAGGGCGGTGTGTTGCGTAGGAACATCGATAATTTCGCCAACGAGATCGACGCATCGACCGGCGTGTTCCGAACCGACGTTAATGGCATCGTCAAGAGCATCGACCGCCTGCGGATGATTGGCGGTGGTTACGCGGGTGGCGGTGACAACACTTCCAGTCAGAAGAACTGGAATTGGGCCAACCGTGAAAACAATTTGGGTGGAAACTGCGTCTCACAGGGTGGTCGCACGCTCGCGAATGGTGAGTGCCGTATGTGGGGTAACCCCATCGCGGAAATGATGTTCGAGGCGGTCAGGTATTTCGCCGGTGCTTCTGAGCCAACTGCGACGTTCATCAGTACGGCAAACACCTACGGCAAGCAAGAGGATGATCACCTCGCGCTGCCCGAGCCAGCGTGGAAGGACCCGTACAAGTCCGTGCAAAACGGCGGTGGAGGTTACGCAAGCTGCTCGCGGCCGGTCATGACCGTGATCAGTGATATCAACCCCAGTTATGACGGCAATCTACCTGGAAGTGCGTTCGAAACCGTGGCGTCGGACTCCACCCTTGGTGATTTCAATGCGGCCAGCCTGGGGCAGGCGATCTGGACCGATGAGTTCGGCGGCGGCTCGCGCAACGTATTCATTGGGCAGGTGGGGGCAAACACCGACTGGGCGCCGACGGCCAAATCCGCGTCCAGCTTCGGAAATATTCGAGGCCTGGCACCGGAAGAGCCGAGCAAAGAAGGTACGTACTATTCTGCGTCTGTGGCGCGGTACGCGGCCTCCAGGCGCCTGAACAGTCTATCCAACGCTCCGTATCTCACCACCTACTCGGTAGCGCTGGCATCGCCACTGCCGCGTATGCTGATTCCCGTTGGCGACAGGACGGTGGAGTTGCTGCCGTTCGCGCAGACCGTGAGCGGTACATTCGGTGAGAACGCGCGTAAGCCGACCAATACGATCGTAGATTTCTTCGTTGAAAGTATTTCGAATTTCCCCGGACAACCGCTCCAGGCGACGGTGAATCAGGGGCGTGCGCACGCTGTATTCCGCATCAACTACGAGGACGTCGAGCAAGGCAACGATCACGACATGGACGCGATCGTGCGTTACGAGATCTCCGCAGGCACTAACAGCGTCACGGTGAAGTTGAGGTCCGAGTATGCTGCTGGTTCGGCAAACCAGAACATCGGTTATGTGATTTCAGGAACGACAAAGGATGGCGTCTATCTTGAGGTGCGTGATACCGATTCGCAGAAGTCCACTTCGGTGTATGGACTCAATACACCATCGATGACAACGCCCATCCGATGGGCCGGCGAATGCGTCGGGCAGACTGGGAGTGCGCCTTGTAGCCAAGGTCTGGACTTCGAGTCAAGCCGCGTGTTCACGGTTGGTTCGGCCGGCATCGGTCAGCAGCTTCGCGACCCCCTGTGGTATGCCGCGAAGTATGGAACGCCGGGCAGAGTCGCCGTGGGCTCCGATGGGGAACCTGAGAACTATTTCCTCGTGTCCAACCCACTAAATCTCAGAGCCCAGCTGTCGAAGGCGTTCGACAGCGCGCAAAATGCGAGCCCGCCGGCGGGCAGCTCCAACATCAGCGGTGCGCGCATTGGCGCCTCGTCATTCACGTTGGTTCCCTCTTTCCAGCGCAATCGTGAAGCCAAGGACTGGACGGGTAATCTGACAGCGATCTCATTCAGGGCGGACGGCACATTGGGTTCGACGCTGTGGAACGCACAGGCGGGAATCCCGGGTTATGCGACGCGTGGCAGCCACATCTTCACTACACACACCCTGACAAGTACCTCGAAGACGGTGAGTCGACTGCGCGAGCTGCCGGGTAACAATGACGACAGGTTGCGTCGTCTCGGGATCAATCCAGCACAGGTCGCCACCCGTTACGGTGCCAACTACAATTCCGATCAGATCATTTCCTACCTTGAAGGAGACCAGTCCAGGGAGAACGGACGTGGCGGCACGCTGCGTAACCGTAGCCATGTGCTTGGCAGCATCATCAACTCCGAGCCGGTCGCGGTCTCGCCGCGCGCGAACTATGGCTACTCCCTTTATTCGGATGCGATGTTCGCGGACTACACCGAGTATCTGACAGCCAAGCGGACCGCTGACAGGTCCACGGTATTCGTAGGCGCGAACGATGGCATGTTGCATGCGTTCAATGCCAAGACGCAGCCGTGTGCAGCCGACCCGGAGCAGGCATGTGCCGGGCCGAGCGCGGGCAACGAATTGTTCGCCTACATCCCGCACGGTGTGCTGGGCGGTCTTGGTGAACTGCCGCTTCCTGACGATCTCTACAACCACCGCTACTACGTGGACGGTCAGATCGCGGTCAGCGACGCAAGGCACAGCAGTGGATGGAAGACCCTGCTGGCCGGAACAACCGGCGCGGGTGGTCGATCACTGTTCGTACTTGACGTCACCAACCCCCAGTCATTTGGTACCGGCGACGTGCTCTGGGAGCGCAACAGCACGATTGACTACGACATCGGGCACATCTTCGGCAAGCCCATGATTGTTCCGCTGGAGAACGGTAGTTGGGGCGTGGTGGTCGGCAATGGCTACGGGGGCATCAACAGCGACCCGTCCCTGTATATCCTCGACGCTTTCACCGGCGAGCTCATTCGGAAGATCACAGCGAATGATGGCAATCCCGCCACGGCACCGGGGACGCCACTGGAAAACTGGATCTGCCGGTTCTTCGGTGGGGTTGCGCCTTCTCTCTGCGCGCGCAGCGAAGCTCCGTACAATGGCATGGCCCAAGTCACGGCGATCGACAAGAATGGCAATGGCCGCGTCGATACGGTGTATGGCGGCGATCTGCAGGGCAACATCTGGAAGTTCGACCTGGGCTCGTCAAACGATTGGGACTGGGCGGTAGCCAACAGCGGCACGCCATTGTTCGTGGCGGAAAAGGACAGTATCCGTCAGCCCATCACCGGCGGTATCCGGGTCGCGGCCGGCCCCGGTACGGGTGTCATGGTGTATTTCGGCACCGGGCGCTATGTGTTCACCGTCGATAATACGGTTCCGCCCACCCCGGATGTGCATTCGCTTTACGGGATTTTCGATAATGGCACTGCGGTGAGCGGCGGGCGGGGTGCGCTCGAACGACAGGCCATCACGGGTGAGAGCACGTCCACAGACGGTCAGCTGATACGAAGCCTGAGCCGCAATATGGTCAGTTATTTCGGAGGAGGAGCGCGTCGCGGCTGGTATATCGATCTGGCAGTGAACGTAGGCACCGCCGCCGCGCCTAGCTACCGGGGCGTGGGCGAGCGATTCATCGGAACACCGTTGATCCAGAGTGGTCGGGTGTTCTTCACCACGTACACACCGATGGAAGACAGTTGCAACCCGGGTGGGCTGAATTTCGTCTACGGGCTGGATCTTTTGTCAGGAGCAGGAGGGCTTTCCAATATCGGCACATTGCCTGGCGGGAACGCCATCTGCACCGGGGCGGATTGTGCCGTCGGCGCAGTGTCGATCGACAACAACGATGGCGGCCCTGGATCCGAGGATCCTAGCCGTGCCCGCCCGCCGGTCACGTCAATGGGTCTTGGCAACATCGACACGCTCAAGGAGATCACCAGCGCGCATTGCACCCCCGGTGTCGACTGCCCCACATTCGAAGAGTGCTCGGTGGTCATCTATCCAGGCGGCTTTGTGCTGCCGCGGCCCTGCGGTCGTCAGTCGTGGAGGCAACTGAAATGAGGCGACCAAGTTCGAAGGGATTCACACTCATCGAGTTGATGGTGGTGGTTGCGGTGATCGCGATCTTGGCCTCCATCGCACTGCCCTCCTACCAAGATTCGGTGCGGAAAGGTCGCAGGGGACAGGCGAAAGCGGATCTGGTGGAAGTCGGCCAACTCGCGGAACGCTATCGGACCGTAAACAGCACCTACAGCGGGTTTTCCTTGCCTGCCGGATTCGATAGATCACCCCGTACGGGGACCTCGTTTTATGCGGTCGCGCTGGATATCGCCGATGGCGGGAGGACCTATACGGCGACAGCCACTCCCGTCGCAGCGCAGGCTGCCGATCGGTGCGGTGCGCTGGCTCTGCTGTCGACTGGAGCGCGCTTCCACGAAAGAGGGGAGTCTGCGGAGTGCGGGTTCGGGATCGTCGGCCCGCCATCGGACTGATCTAAGCCGGCCTAGGTGCTTGACCGGCATTGCGTAGCCACTACAATACGCGTCCCCGCCCGAATAGCTCAGCCGGTTAGAGCACTTGACTGTTAATCAGGGGGTCGTTGGTTCGAGTCCAACTTCGGGCGCCAGATGATGTGAAAGGCCGCGGATCTCCGCGGCCTTTCGCGTTTGGGGCATCGGCGCATGCGAGGACCGATGGCTGGCACTCGCCGATCCCCGCCCGTCCTACTGGGTGTTCTGGGCGCTTGTGCGTCTTCAGGCCTGCGAGCCGGCATGCGGACGGTTCTCGTGTCCGGCTGCCGCTGCTGCGTTCCTGCGCAGCGGATCACTGCGGGCACGCCGTTGCCTTTGGAGGCCGTGCGCTGCGCACGCGGCCCAGGTTGTTGACGACGACGGTGCCGGCCAGCTCGCTGCCTGCGCAGAGCCGCACGGTCTGGTTGCTGTGGGCGCTGCGACCGTCGTGCTGGTAGCGCAGGTAGCGGCGGGTGGTAGTGACGGTCAGGCCGCGGGGCATGGCTTCGCGACTGCCGAGGATGTCCGCTGTGTCGTCCGGCTGGCGGTTGCCGTCGGGGTCGAGGAAGAACATCCAGCCCTGGGTCCAGTCCGAGTCGTTGCGGCAGCGATGGTCGGCGTCGCGTGGGCAGACCACCAGTTGGCTGCGGCGTGCGATGGCGGTGCTGCGGGCTGCGGCGAGGTCGGCAGTGATGCGGTGCATGGCGGTCTGCACACGCAACCGGGTCAGAGTGTCGGCGAAGGCCGGCAGGCCGATGGTCAGGGAAACGGCGAGGACCGTCAGCACGGTCATCATTTCGATCAGGGTCACGCCCGCATTGCTGCGCTTCATCGCACCGGCCTCCATGCCGCATGTCGAGCGGGGAGGATGTGGTGAGGGGAGCGCATGGACTATCGGCAGCCGGCGTGATGTGGTGTAGGAAAAGTGGCCGCGCATTGCCGGCATTCCGGGCACGGTCACGTCCGCACCGGGCGCGGGGACTAAACTGGCCGTTTCCGCTGATCTCGCCCCCCCGATGAGCTCAAGCCGCGAACCCTTCAAGCTGGTCTCCCCGTATTCGCCGGCTGGTGATCAGCCGCAGGCGATTGCGCGTCTGATCGATGGCTTCCAGTCCGGGCTGGCGCGGCAGACGCTGCTCGGCGTGACCGGCTCGGGCAAGACCTACACGATCGCGAACGTGATCCAGGCGGTGCAGAAGCCTACGCTGGTGATGGCGCCGAACAAGACGCTGGCGGCGCAGCTGTACGGCGAGTTCAAGTCGTTCTTCCCGCACAACGCGGTCGAGTACTTCGTCAGTTACTACGATTACTACCAGCCCGAGGCCTACGTGCCGTCGTCGGACACCTTCATCGAGAAGGACAGTTCGATCAACGAGCACATCGAGCAGATGCGGCTCTCGGCGACCAAGGCGCTGCTGTCGCGCCCGGACGCGTTGATCGTGGCCACGGTGTCGGCGATCTACGGCCTCGGCGACCCGGAGGACTACCTCAAGCTTCGGCTGATCCTGGCGCGCGGCGAGCGCATCGAGCAGCGCGCGCTGATCCGGCACCTCACCGAGCTGCAGTACACCCGCAACGACACCGAGCTGCGCCGCGGCAGCTATCGGGTGCGCGGCGAAGTGATCGACGTGCACCCGGCGGAATCGGAGATGGAGGCGCTGCGCATCGAGCTGTTCGACGGCGAGATCGAGAACCTCAGCCTGTTCGATCCGCTGACCGGCGAGGTGCAGCGGAAAATCCCGCGCTTCACCGTGTACCCGAAGACCCACTACGCCAGCACGCGCGAGAGCGTGCTGACCGCGGTCGAGTCGATCAAGGTCGAACTCAAGGAGCGCCTGGAGGAGCTGTACGCGCAGAACAAGCTCGTCGAGGCGCAGCGCCTGGCGCAGCGCACCCAGTTCGATCTCGAGATGATGGCCGAGGTGGGCTACTGCAATGGCATCGAGAACTATTCGCGGCACATGACCCGGCGCGGCCCGGGCGAACCGCCGCCGACGCTGTTCGACTACCTGCCGCCGGATGCGCTGCTGGTGCTCGACGAATCGCACGTTACCGTGCCGCAGATCGGCGGCATGTATCGCGGTGACCGCGCGCGCAAGGAGACCCTGGTCGACTTCGGCTTCCGTCTGCCATCGGCATTGGACAACCGGCCGCTGCGCTTCGAGGAGTGGGAGGAGCGCGCGCCGCGGATGATCTTCGTGTCCGCCACGCCCGGCAAGTACGAACTGGAGAAATCGGAAGGCGAGGTGGTCGAGCTGGTGGTGCGCCCGACCGGCCTCATCGACCCGGAAGTGGAGATCCGGCCCGTCGCGACCCAGGTCGACGACGTGCTCGGCGAGATCAACCTGCGTGTCGCGATGGGCGACCGGGTCCTCATCACCACGCTGACCAAGCGCATGGCCGAGAACCTCACCGAGTACCTCGGCGAGCACGGCGTGCGCGTGCGCTACCTGCATTCCGATATCGACACCGTCGAGCGCGTGGAGATCATCCGCGACCTGCGCCTGGGGCTGTTCGACGTGCTGGTCGGCATCAACCTGCTGCGCGAAGGCCTGGATATGCCCGAGGTTTCGCTGGTCGCCATCCTCGATGCCGACAAGGAGGGCTTCCTGCGTTCGGCGGGCTCGCTGATCCAGACCATCGGCCGTGCCGCGCGAAACCTGCGGGGCAAGGCGATCCTGTACGCGGACAGGGTGACGCGGTCGATGCAGGCCGCGCTGGACGAAACCGACCGCCGTCGCCAGAAGCAGGTCGAATACAACGAGGCGCATGGCATCACCCCGAAGTCGGTGCAGCGCGCGATCATGGACGTCATGGAAGGCGCGCGTGCCGATTCCGCGCTGGAGAAGAAAGGGCGGGGCCGAGGTCGCAAGGTGGCCGAGCAGGGCGAGGATTACGCACGCCTGGATGCCTCGCAGGCGGCGGCGAAGCTGCGCGAGCTCGAGCAGAAGATGTACCAGCACGCACGCGACCTGGAGTTCGAGGACGCGGCGCAGGTGCGCGACCAGATCAGGCGACTGAAGGAAGCCACGCTGGGAGGAGCCGCCGCCGCGCGATGACGATTCCGCTTGCCGGCTGCGCTGGCGCGGGCTAGAATTCGCGGCCTTGCCGGATGGCGAGGCATCGGGCGGTTAGCTCAGCGGTAGAGCACTACCTTGACATGGTAGGGGTCACAGGTTCGAACCCTGTACCGCCCACCAAAAACAAAAGGTTGCAGGTTGTTTTTGGACGAAACCCTGGCGAAAGCCGGGGTTTTTCGGTTTCAGGGCCATTGATCCACCTCGCGGCTCCGCGAACGCGGTGCCCTCCGTGCGATCACGGCCGACGGCAGCCACCCACGGCTAGGATCGGCCCATGCCCCGTCCGTCGCTTCCGCTTGCCGCACCTGCCGCTGCCGCCATCCGGCGCTGGGTGCTGGGGGTATTCCCGCGCGGACAGAGCGGCATCGACTACGACAATCCGCCGGGCGATCCCGGGCTGTTCGGCCCCGGGTCGGTGACCTGGCGCGTGCATGCGGACTTCCCCGGCATGCTCGCCGGCGGGCTGTGCGCGCTGATGCTGCAGGCGCTGCATCCACGCGCGCTGGCGGGCGTCTGGGACCATTCCGATTTCCGCAACGACCTCGTCGGCCGGTTGCGGCGCACGACGGCATTCGTCGCCGGCACCACCTACGCCGGCACCGCACAGGCACAGCCGTTGATCCGCCGCGTGTCCGCGATCCACACCCGCGTGCGGGGCGTGACTGCCGATGGCGTGGCGTACGCGGCCGACGACCCGGAATTGCTGGCGTGGGTCCATGTCACCGAGGCCTATGCCTTCCTGCAGGGCTTCCGCGCGTATGCGGGTCTGCCGGGTCCCCCCGGCTTCGAGGATCGCTATTACGACGAGACCCGGCGCGTGGCCGAGGCGCTGGGCGCGCGCGAGGTGCCGGCGGACGGCGCGCAGGTCCTGGCGTTCTTCGCCCGCGTGCGGCCGGAACTGCGGTACGACACGCGCTCTCGCGAGGTGCTCGGGGTGCTGCGCGACGTGCGCCTGCCGGTGCCGGGGGCCACGCTGTCGCGCGAGCTGTTCCTCGGTGCTGGTGCGGCGTTGCTGCCGCCGTGGGCGGAGTCCCTGCTGGAGATCGGGCCGTTGCAACGGGCGCGCCATCGCGCCTGCGCCCGCGCGTTGCGCGCGGCGGCGCCGCTGTTCCGCATGGCGTTGCCGGATGGGGTGGCGCCGCGCGCGTGTCGTCGCGTGGGCGTGCCAGCGGAGGTGCTGCGCGACTTCCGCGGGATCGATTGACGCAGAAGGCCCTCATCCGGTCCTGCGGGCCACCGTCCCCGGTAAGCGGGGGACGGGTTGCAGTGCCTCACTTGACCCGCTGCTTCTCCAGCTTGCGTGCAAGGGTGCGACGGTGCAGCCCGAGCCGGCGCGCGGCTTCGGAGATGTTGAAGTCGGTCTCGGCGAGGGTCTTGTGGATGTGTTCCCACTCCAGCGTCTTGATCGACGACTTGCGTGCGGTCAGCTCCACGTCGACGGTGCCCTGTGCGCGGTCGAACGCCGCCTCGATATCGTCGGTGTTCGACGGCTTGGCCAGGTAATGGCAGGCGCCGAGCTTGATCGCCTCGACGGCGGTGGCGATGCTGGCATAGCCGGTCAACACCACGATCAGCATCTCCGGGTCGTGCGCGTGCAGCGCCTGCACGCAGGCCAGGCCGGAGCTGCCGTTGGCGAGCTTGAGGTCGACGACCGCATGGGTGGGCTCGAATTCCTGCAGCGCGCCCGGCACGTCGTCGAGGCTGGCGGCGGTGCGCACGGTGTAGCCGCGACGCTGGAAGGAACGCGTGAGGGTGCGGGCGAATGCTGCGTCGTCCTCGACGATCAGCAGCTTGCGCGGGGCTTCATTCGTCATCGGTGTCCTGTTCCTCGAGGGCCAGCGCCGAAAGCGGCAGCACCATCGTCACCACGGCGCCGCCCTGCGGACGATTGCGGGCGGACAGCCGCCCACCGAGTGTACGGGCCACGTTGACCGACAGGAACAGGCCGAGTCCGCGGCCGGGCTCACCCTTGCTGGAGTTGTAGGGTGTCCCGAGGCGCTCGAGGATGGCGGCGTCGAATCCACCGCCGGAATCGGCGATCTCGATCACCAGGTCGCTGTCGCGGCAGGCAACGTCGAGCGCGACATGCTGCGGGGAAGCCTCGAGCGCGTTGTCGAGCACGTTGAACACCATCTGCCGCAGGCCCGGGTCCGAGACCAGCGGCGGATCCTGCTCGCAACCGTTGCGGTACTCGAAGCGGCGCACCGGGCGCGAGCTTCGCCATTCCGCCGCCAGGTCGTCGAGGAAGGCGTGCAGGGTGGTCTCGCGTGGCGCCTCGCCGCGCATCTCGCCGGCCGACAGCAGGATGTTGGTGACGATGGCCTTGCATCGCAGCACCTGCGCTTCCATTTCCGCCACGTCCTCGCGCAGTTCCGGATCCGCGGCGAACAGCGGCAGGTGTTGCCAGTCGCGCAGGATCACCGCCAGCGTGGACAGCGGGGTGCCGAGTTCGTGGGCGGCGCCGGTGGCCAGCAGGCCCATGCGGACGATGTGCTCTTCCTCGACAGCGCGCTGGCGCAGCGCGGCCAGGCGTGCCGCACGCTCGCGCAGGATGCGCTCGATGCGGGCGACGAACACCACCAGCAGTGCGGCCATCAGCAGGAAGCACACCAGCAGCCCCTGCACGTACGGGTCGGCGAGGCCGTCGGCGGGATCCACCGGTACTCGCGTGGGCCCGGGAAACATCACCAGCAGCACCACGCCCAGCGCCGTCGCGGCGGCCACCAGCCAGGTGTAGGGCGAGCGCAGCAACACGGCGCCCAGCGCCACCTGCAACAGGTACAGGAACAGGAACGGGTTGCTGAGGCCGCCGCTCAGATGGAGCTGCGCGGTCAGCGACGCCACGTCCACCAGCAAGGCGACCAGCAGCGCCACGCCGGTGATCCGGCTGCGGCCGTGCCACCACGCCAGGCTCAGCAGGTTGAACACCACCAGCACGCCGAGCACCGCGAACATCGCCTGCAGCGGCAGCGTGATCCCGTACGCGTAATGCACGACCAGGATGGCGGCGACCTGGCCGACGGTGGCGATCCAGCGCAACTGGATCAGCTGCTGCATGCTGCGCAGCCCGGCGTGGTCGGGGGTGCCAGTCAGGCCGGTGGGGCGGGGCAGGAGGTCCGCGACCGCGTCACCGTTCCACACGCGGTTGGTCATTGGAGGCCTCCTCGGACGACAGCCCGCGATGGTGCCGGAAACGGCGCTCCAGCACGATCAGGCAGGCGCCCGCGACGAGGGTCAGTAGCGCCATGCCGAACCAGGTCAGTGCGTACTGCAGGTGGTGGTCGCGGAACTTCACCACGGTGAGGCCGCCACGCGGCCATCCGGCGCGCGCCGGATCGTGCGCGGCATCGATGAAGTACGGGGCGACGCGCCCGGCGGGCAGGCCGCGCGAGGCGGCGATCGCACCGACATCGCGCGAATGCCAGCGGTCCGCGGCCGGATCGTTGTTGCGGAGGAAGCCGCCGCCTACTTCCGGCAGTCGAAGCAGTCCCACGACTTCGGCGGGTCCCGACGGCAGCGCGACCGGTTCGGCACCACTGGGGACGAAGCCGCGGTTGACCAGCACGATCTCGCCGGAGCCTGTCTGCAGGGGCGACAGCAGCCACCAGCCGGCACCGAGTTCGGTCACCGCCTGCGTGCGTGCGGGCGCGACGTCGAGCCACTCGCCGCGCAGGCGCACGCGGCGGTATTCGTCGTCCTCGGCAGTAATCGAACTCCAGCGCGCAGGCGCGGGCGGGTCCACAGGCTCTGCATGCAGCCGCGCTTCGACGCGGGCGATCAATGCATCCTTCCAGCCGATGCGTTGCGTCTGCCAGATGCCCAGCGCCATGAAACAGCAGAACGCCGCCACGAGGGCGGCGGCGAAGACGATGCGCAGCACCGGCCGCCGCGGCCGCGCGGATGCGGCAGGGGCGGCCGGGTGCGGGGTCATTGCAGGTTCCGCAGCATCTCTTCCATGTCGTGCGGCCCCGGCATCATGTTGGTGTTGAGGTGGTGCATCACCCACAACGAACCCGCGAGCACGATCACCAGCAGCACCAGGGTGAAGATCAGTGCCAGCAGGTTCCAGCCGCCCTCGGACTTCGGGTTCATGTGCAGGAAGTAGATCATGTGCACCACCACCTGCACCGCGGCGAAGCCCAGCAGCACCAGGGTGGTGACGGCGGTGTTCTGCAGCACGTCGCCCATCACCAGCCAGAACGGGATCGCGGTGAGGATCACCGCCAGCACGAAGCCGGTGAGGTACTCCCTGGCGGTGACGTGGGGGATGCCGTCCTCGAGGTGGTTCTCGGGCGGGTCCAGGGTGCCGTGGTCGCTTCCAGCGTGTCCGCTCTTGCCACTCATGGCAGGACTCCCATCAGGTAGACGAAGGTGAAGACGCCGATCCAGACGACGTCGAGGAAATGCCAGAACAACGACAGGCAGGCGACGCGGCGGGTATTGGCCCGGGTCAGGCCGTGCTTGTTCACCTGCACGCACAGCGTCACCAGCCAGATCACGCCGAACAGCACGTGCAGGCCGTGGGTGCCGACGAGCGCGAAGAACGACGACAGGAACGCGCTGCGTTGCGGGCCGGCGCCGAGCGAGATCAGGTGCCAGAACTCGTACAGCTCGATGGCGAGGAAGCCGACGCCGAGCAGGCCGGTGGCGGCCAGCCAGCCGATCACGCCCTTCACGTGCCGGCGCTGCATCGAGATCATCGCGAAGCCGTAGGTGATCGACGACACCAGCAGCAGCGCGGTGTTGATGGCGATCAGCTTGAGGTCGAACAGGTCGGCACCGGACGGGCCGGCCGCGTAGGAGCGGCCGAGCACGCCGTAGGTGGCGAACAGCGCGCCGAAGATCATCAGGTCGCTGAGCAGGTAGATCCAGAAACCCAGCAGCGTCCCGTTCTCGGGGTGGTGCTTGTTGCCGGTGTCGAGGAAGACCGGCGAGCCGTCCTCACGGGTCAGGGCGATGGATTCAGACATGGACGTTCTTCAGTTGTTCGGTGCGGGCCAGCTCGGTCGCCGCGACCTCGTCGGCGGGAATGTAGTAGTCGCGGTCGTAGTTGAAGCTGTGCCAGACCGCATAGGCCACCAGCCCGACGAAGCTTGCGATCACCAGCCACCACATGTGCCAGATCAGGCCGAATCCGCACGCCGTGGCCAGCAGCGACAGCACCACCCCGGCGGGGGTGTTCCTCGGCATGTGGATCGGGGTGAAGCCGCTGGTCGGGCGCTTGAAGCCACGCGCCTTCATGTCGGTCCACGCGTCGTTGTCATGCACCACCGGGGTGAACGCGAAGTTGTAGTCCGGCGGCGGCGACGAGGTCGACCACTCCAGCGTGCGGCCGTCCCACGGATCGCCGGTGACGTCGCGCAGCTGATCGCGCTTGCGGAAGCTGACGTAGATGCAGATCAGGAACGCGGCGATGCCGATGGCGATGAGCACCGCGCCGACCAGCGCGATCTGGAACCAGATCTGGTACGACGGATCCTCGAAGTGGCTCAGGCGACGGGTCACGCCCATCAGGCCGAGGATGTAGATCGGGGTGAACGCGACCCAGTAGCCCGACAGCCAGAACCAGAACGACAGCTTGCCCCAGAAGTCGTCGAGCTTGAAACCGAACGCCTTCGGGAACCAGTGGGTCATCGCCGCGAACAGGCCGAACACCACGCCGCCGATGATCACGTTGTGGAAGTGCGCCACCAGGAACAGCGAGTTGTGCAGCACGAAGTCCGCCGGCGGCACCGCCAGCAGCACGCCGGTCATGCCGCCGACCACGAACGTCACCATGAAGCCGATCGTCCACAGCATCGGCACTTCGAAGCGGATGCGGCCGCGGTACATGGTGAACAACCAGTTGAAGATCTTCGCGCCCGTCGGGATCGAGATGATCATCGTGGTGATGCCGAAGAACGAGTTGACGCTCGCACCCGACCCCATGGTGAAGAAGTGGTGCAGCCACACCAGGTACGACAGCACGGTGATGCAGACCGTCGCGTAGACCATCGACGAGTAGCCGAACAGGCGCTTGCCGGAGTAGGTCGACACGATCTCGGAGAACACGCCGAACAGCGGCAGGATCAGGATGTAGACCTCCGGGTGGCCCCAGATCCAGATCAGGTTCACGTACATCATGGCGTTGCCGCCAAGGTCGGACGTAAAGAAGTTGGTGCCGAGGTAGCGGTCCAGCGTGAGCATGCCCAGGACCGCGGTGAGCACCGGGAACGACACCACGATGAGCACGTTGGTGCACAGCGAGGTCCAGGTGAACACCGGCATCTTCATCATGTCCATGCCGGGCGCGCGCATCTTGATGATGGTCGCCAGCAGGTTCACGCCGGACAGCAATGTGCCTACGCCCGCGATCTGCAACGCCCACAGGTAGTAGTCCACGCCAACGCCGGGACTGAAGCCGATGCCCGACAGCGGCGGATAGGCCAGCCAGCCGGTGGCGGCGAACTCGCCCAGGAACAGCGACACCATCACCAGCATCGCGCCGGCGGTGGTCATCCAGAACGAGAAGTTGTTGAGGAACGGGAAGGCCACATCGCGCGCGCCGATCTGCAGCGGCACGAGGTAGTTCATCAGGCCGGTGACCATCGGCATCGCCACGAAGAAGATCATGATCACGCCGTGGGCGGTAAAGATCTGGTCGTAGTGGTGCGGGGGCAGGTAGCCGAGGTTGTCACCGAAGGCCATCGCCTGCTGCAGGCGCATCATCAGGGCATCGGCGAAGCCGCGCAGCAGCATCACCAGGCCCAGCATCATGTACATGATGCCGATCTTCTTGTGGTCGATGGTGCAGAACCAGTCCTTCCACAAGGTGCCCCACAGGCGGTACTTGGTGATGACCGCGAGCAGCGCGATGCCGGCGACGGCGGTGCCGACGAACGCCGCCATGACGATGGGGTCGTGCAGCATGGGAATCGACTCCCACGTCATGCGACCGAAGATGGGGGAATTGGGCAAGCCGTGTTCAGGGGACATCAGGAGTTTCCGGAAGATCGATGAAGCGGCGGGCAGGCGTCAGGGCGCCTGCAGACCGCCGACGACGGACGACAGCAGCGGGGCGACGGTCTCGACCGTGCACACGCCGGCCGAGATGTAGGGACCGTTGCGGGCATCGCCCTGGAGCGGGAGCGCCAGCGCATCCAGCCCGCGCAGGCCCATGCCGCCGGCGGAGTCGAGCGCCATCATCTGGTCCATGCACAGGCGGTCGATGTCGACGCAGCGGTTGACGATCATGTCGAACATGCCGTCCTCGACGTTGGCGTAATAGCGCACCGGTTCGCGCTGGCTGGGCTTTTCCAGGGCAAGGTATTCAGTGCGCGACAGCGCCTGGCCGCTCTCGCGTGCCTTGGCGATCCAGCCGTCGAAATCGGCATCGGCCAGGCCGTGGAAGCGGAAGCGCATGTGCGAGAAGCCGGCGCCGCTGTAGTTCGACGAGAACCCGGCGTAGTCGCCCGGTTCGTTCATCACCGCGTGCAGGGTGCTTTCCATGCCCGGCATGCCGTAGATCATGCCGGCCAGCGCCGGCACGTAGAACGCGTTCATGACCGAGGACGCGGTGATGCTGAAGCGGATCGGGCGGTCCACCGGTGCGGCGGCCTCGTTGACCACGGCGACGCCGTACTCCGGGTAGATGAACAGCCACTTCCAGTCCATCGCCACCACCTGGATTTCCAGCGGCTCGACGCCTTCGGGCACCGCGCGGTTGGCATCCAGGCGCTCGAGCGGGCGGTACGGATCCAGCAGGTGCGTGCTGATCCAGGTGATCGCGCCGAGCGCGATGATGATCAGCAGCGGCACGCCCCAGATCACCAGCTCGAGCTGGGTGGAGTGGTCCCAGTCCGGCGTGTACTTGGCCTTGCGATTGGAGGCGCGGTAGCGCCACGCGAACACGAAGGTCAGGATGATCACCGGCACGATGACGATGAGCATCAACACCGTGGCGACGACGATCAGGTTGCCCTGCTGGGCAGCGACGTCGCCGGGAGGGGAGAGCAACAGGAGGGAATTGCAGCCTGAAAGCAGCGCGGCCAGCCCGAGGGCGGCAACACAGCGCAGGAGGGACCTGGGACGGATCATGGGGTTCTACGGCCGGGTGACACGATGGCGGCAACTCTAGTGCCGGCGCCCGGTTCGGGCGATTGGACGTTTTGTCCCATCGCGTCCCGCGGCCAAGGCTGCGAAACTTGCGAACGCTGGCCGGACTGCACCCCGGTTCGCCTGCACTTCCCGCTTCATACCGCGAGTCGAACGTTCGATGTCCATGCATCCCGACGCAACCCTTTCCGACCACGATCACGGCACCAAGGCCAGCCACGACATCGCCCCGGGCGAGATCGCGGTCGGCGTGGTGATCGGCCGCGCCTCGGAATATTTCGACTTCTTCGTCTACGGCATCGCCTCGGCGCTGATCTTCCCGTCGATCTTCTTCCCGTTCCTCGACCGGCTGGAAGGCACGCTCGCCGCGTTCGCGGTATTCGCGCTGGCCTTCATCGCGCGGCCGTTCGGCACCGTCCTCTTCATGAAGATCCAGTCGCGCTGGGGCCTGGGTGTGAAGCTCACCAGCGCGCTGTTCCTGCTGGGCACCGCCACCGCCGGCATCGCCTTCCTGCCCACCTTCGGCAGCCTGGGCATGCTCGCCATCGTGCTGCTGGCGTTCTTCCGCACGCTGCAGGGCGTGGCGCTGGGCGGCTCGTGGGATGGCCTGCCGTCGCTGCTCGCACTCAATGCGCCGAAGGAACGTCGCGGCTGGTACGCGATGCTCGGCCAGCTTGGTGCGCCGCTGGGCTTCATCGTCGCCGCCGGCGTGTTCGCCTTCCTCTATGCCAGCCTGAGCATGGACGACCTGCTGGCCTGGGGCTGGCGCTATCCGTTCTTCGTCGCGCTGGCGATCAACGTCGTCGCGCTGTTCGCCCGCCTGCGCCTTGCGGTAGCCGACGAGTACCGCAACAAGATGGACGAGCTCGAGCTCGAGCCCACGCCGGTGCGCGAGCTGTTCCAGGCCAAGGGCCGGCACGTGTTCATCGGTGCGTTCGCCGCGCTGTGCAGCTACGCGCTGTTCCACATCGTCACCATCTTCCCGCTGTCGTGGATCCTGCTGTACTCGGAGCAGTCGATCCCCGGCTTCCTCGTCATCCAGATCGTCGGCGCCTTCCTGTGTGCCGGTGCGATCGTCGCCTCCGGCTTCATTGCCGACCGTGTCGGCCGGGCACGCACCCTCGGTGGCCTGGCGCTGGCGATCGCGATGTTCAGTGGCTTCGCGCCGACCATCCTTGCCAGTGGCGAGGTCGGGCAGGCCGCGTTCGTGCTGATCGGCTTCGTGCTGCTGGGCCTGTCGTACGGGCAGGCCGCGGGCGCGGTCACCGCGAACTTCGGCCGGCGCTACCGCTACACCGGCGCGGCGCTGACCTCGGATGTCGCATGGCTGATCGGTGCTGCGTTCGCGCCGCTGGTGGCGCTGTGGCTGTGCGCGAACTTCGGGCTTGCATGGCTGGGTGCGTACCTGCTGTCCGGCGCGGTGGCCACGGCGGCGGCGCTCGCGATCAACCGCAAGCTCAGTTACAAGAGCTGAGCCGGACCTCCTGCAGACGCCCGCCCCGCGCGGGCGTCGTGCTGTCCGGGAATCGCAACGCTGCTAGAATCCCGGCCGATCCCCACATCACACGAGGGTGGCCCGCGGCAACGCCGGCCGAGCGTGCGACATGAGCACTACCCGCTGCCGACGCTAGCGCACCCGGGGTCCGGTCCGATCGGCGCCCTGGTGGCGCCTTTTTTGTGCGCGGGGCCTGGCGTGGCAATGCAGGCGGTTCGCACCCTCCATCTTCCAATCAATGACGAATCCGGCATCCCCATGATCACCATCACGCTCCCCGACGGCAGCCACCGCGAGTTCGACGCACCCGTCACCGTCATGCAGGTCGCGCAGTCGATCGGCCCGGGTCTCGCCAAGGCCACCGTGGCCGGCAAGGTCGATGGCCGCCAGGTGGATGCGAGCGACCTGATCGAACACGACGCCACCCTGCAGATCCTCACGCCGAAGGATCCCGAGGGCGTCGAGATCATCCGCCACTCCTGCGCGCACCTGCTCGGGCACGCGGTCAAGCAGCTGTACCCGGACGCCAAGATGGTCATCGGTCCGGTGATCGACGACGGCTTCTACTACGACATCCGGAACGAGCGCCCGTTCACGCCGGAGGACATGGAGGCGATCGAGCAGCGCATGCGCGAGCTCATCGCGCTCGATTACGACGTGGTCAAGAAGATGACCCCGCGCGACGAGGTGATCGAGGTGTTCCGCGCGCGTGGCGAGGACTACAAGCTGCGGCTGATCGAGGACATGCCCGGCGACATCACCGCGATGGGCCTGTACCACCACCAGGAATACGTCGACATGTGCCGCGGCCCGCACGTGCCGAACACGCGGTTCCTGAAGGCGTTCAAGCTGTTGCGCATTTCCGGTGCGTACTGGCGCGGCGATGCCGCCAACGAGCAGCTGCAGCGCATCTACGGCACCGCGTGGGCCGACGACAAGCAGCTCAAGGCCTACGTGCAGCGCATCGAGGAGGCCGAGAAGCGCGACCACCGCCGCATTGGCAAGGCGCAGCAGCTGTTCCATCTGCAGGAAGAAGCGCCGGGCCTGGTGTTCTGGCACCCCCGGGGCTGGGCGCTGTGGCAGGTGGTCGAGCAGTACATGCGCCGCGTGTATCGCGACAGCGGCTACGGCGAAGTGCGTTGTCCGCAGATCCTGGACGTGAGCCTGTGGCAGAAGTCCGGCCACTGGGACAACTACAAGGAAAACATGTTCTTCACCGAGTCCGAGAAGCGGACCTATGCGCTGAAGCCCATGAACTGCCCCGGCCATGTGCAGGTGTTCAACCAGGGCCTGCACAGCTACCGCGACCTGCCGATCCGCTACGGCGAGTTCGGCAGCTGCCACCGCAACGAGCCGTCGGGCGCGCTGCACGGCATCCTGCGCGTGCGCGGCTTCACCCAGGACGATGGCCACGTGTTCTGCACCGAGGCGCAGGTGGAGGGCGAGGTGCGCGACTTCCACGCCCAGGCGCTGAAGGTCTACGCGGACTTCGGTTTCGAGGACATCCAGATCAAGATCGCGCTGCGCCCGGAATCGCGCCTCGGCGACGACGCGACCTGGGACAAGGCGGAAGAGGCCCTGCGTTCCGCGCTGCGTGCGTCCGGCGTGGAGTGGCAGGAACTGCCGGGCGAGGGCGCGTTCTACGGCCCGAAGATCGAGTACCACCTCCGCGACGCCATCGGCCGCACCTGGCAGCTGGGCACGATGCAGGTGGATTTCATGATGCCGCAGCGCCTCGGTGCCGAATACGTCGACGAGAACAGCCAGCGTCGCCATCCGGTCATGCTGCACCGCGCCATCGTCGGTTCGATGGAGCGTTTCATCGGCATCCTGATCGAGCACCACGCCGGCCAGTTCCCGGCCTGGCTCGCCCCGGTACAGGCGGTTGTGATGAACATCACCGATGCCCAGGCGGACCATGTGGCAGAGGTGCGGAAAACCCTTGCCAATCAAGGCTTCCGGGTCGAGGCGGATTTGCGGAACGAGAAAATCGGCCGTAAGATTCGCGAGCACACGTTGCAGCGCGTGCCGTACCTGCTCGTGGTGGGGGACCGCGAGAAGGAGCACGGTGCAGTCGCGGTACGGACGCTCGCGGGAGAGGACCTCGGCAGCATGCCGGTCGCCGATTTCGCTTCACGTCTCGCCGCCGGCGGCGCGCAGTAGCATGATGGTTGAACGCAGGGTGCGCCGGACGGTCCGGCACGCCCGCGGGCCCGGTGGCTGAGGAAGCCGCCGGGGCGTGCGGATCCTTCCGTAGCGCCCCACCGTCGAGGGCCGGACATTCAAATCCTTTGGAGATTGCAATATCAGCACCCCGGAAAAGCAGAATCGCAGGAACCAGGAGATCCGTGTCCCGCGCGTGCGCGTGATCGGCTCCGACGGCGAGATGATCGGCGTCCTCTCGCGGGACGAAGCCCTGCAGATGGCCGAAGAAGAAGGTCTCGACCTCGTCGAGATCCAGCCGAATGCGGACCCGCCGGTCTGCAAGGTCATGGATTTCGGCAAGTTCAAGTTCGACCTGCAGAAGCGCGCGAACGAAGCCAAGAAGAAGTCGAAGCAGGTCGAGATCAAGGAAGTGAAGTTCCGTCCGGTCACCGACGAGGGCGACTACCAGATCAAGCTGCGGAAGATGCGCGGCTTCATCGAGGAAGGCGACAAGATCAAGGTCAACATCCGCTTCCGTGGCCGTGAGATGAGCCACCAGGAGCTGGGCCGGCAGATGGCCGCCCGCATCGAGGCCGACCTCGGCGAGGACATCGTGATCGAATCGCGTCCGCGCCTGGAAGGTCGGCAGATGGTGATGATGATCGCTCCCAAGAAGAAGTGATCCGCGCGCGCGACGGCAGTCGCGCGGATTGCGGAACGGAAAGGGCGCCGGAAGGCGCCTTTTCCGTTCTCCGGGGACGGAGTGATCGTGTTTGCATGCCGACCGCCCGCCCGGCATAATGGCCGGCCGGCTCGTCCGGGTGCTTTACCGTTCTTCAGGACCGGCCACGATCCCCAGGGGACAATGGCTCAACCACCGGCATCGGCAGGAAGGAAAGCGCGGGCCTCGACGGCCGCCGCCCGTGTCAGTCGCAAACAGATCCTACAAGGGACTTCGCAATGTCCAAGATCAAGATCAAGACCCATCGGGGGGCGGCCAAGCGCTTCCGGAAGACCGCTTCCGGCAAGTACAAGGCGGGTCATGCCAACCGCAGCCACATCCTCACCAAGAAAGCGACCAAGCGGAAGCGCAACCTGCGGCAGACGAACCACGTCCGCGCCGAGGATGCAGGCCGTCTGGACCGCATGCTGCCGTATCTCTGAGGAGGGCTGAACAATGGCACGAGTCAAACGTGGCGTGCAGGCGCGCCGCCGTCACAAGAAGGTTCTCAAGCTCGCCAAGGGCTACTACAACGCACGCCACAAGGTGTTCCGCGTTGCCAAGCAGGCGGTCATCAAGGCGCAGCAGTACGCCTACATCCACCGCAAGCAGAAGAAGCGTAATTTCCGTTCGCTGTGGATCGTGCGCATCAACGCCGCGGCCCGCATCAACGGCATGAGCTACAGCCGCTTCATGAACGGCCTGATGAAGGCCGGCATCACCCTCGACCGCAAGGTGCTGGCGGATATCGCCGTGCACGACGCGGCCGGCTTCGCGGCGCTGGCCGAGAAGGCGAAGGGCGCTCTGGCGGCGTAACACAACCGTCCCACCGGCTCGCGCAATGCGTGATGCCGGCCGGGTACCGGCGGTTCACGCATGGGGAAGGGCGCAAGTCCTTCCCCATGTTCTTTTGCGGTCCCGGAACATCCACGAGGCATCGCGATGAGTGACATCGACACCCTCTCCGCGCAGGCGCTGGCCGACATCGAGGCGGCGGCGACCCCCGAGGCGCTGGAAACCCTGCGCGTGGCGCTGCTTGGCAAGAGCGGGCGCCTGACCGCGCAGCTGAAATCGCTGGGCGCATTGCCCGCGGAGGAACGCAAGGCCGCGGGCGCGGGCATCAACCGCGCGCGTGATGCGATCACCGCCGCGCTGGCCACGCGCAAGGCCTCGCTGGATGCCGCCGTGCTCGACGCGCGCCTGGCGGTGGAGGCCATCGACATCACCTTGCCCGGCCGCGACGCGGGCCTGGGCGGCGTGCATCCGGTCAGCCGCACGATGGAACGCATCGCAGAGATCTTCGGCCGCCTCGGTTACGAGCTCGCCGACGGGCCGGAGATCGAGGACGACTGGCACAACTTCGAGGCGCTGAACTTCCCGCCGCACCATCCGGCGCGCGCCATGCACGACACCTTCTACATGTCCCCTGATGGCAGTGGCGTCCCGCGCCTGCTGCGCACGCACACCTCGGGCGTGCAGGTGCGCTACATGGTCGAGCAGAAGCCGCCGCTGCGGATGATCGCGCTGGGCAAGGTGTACCGCTCCGACTCCGACCAGACCCATACGCCGATGTTCCACCAGTGCGAGGGCCTGCTGGTGGACGAGCACGCGAGCTTCGCCGACCTCAAGGGCACGCTGTCGGAGTTCGTGCGCGCGTTCTTCGAACGCGATTTCGAGATGCGTTTCCGCCCCAGCTATTTCCCGTTCACCGAGCCGTCGGCGGAGGTGGACATCGCCTGGCAGCAGGCCGACGGCAGCACGCGCTGGCTGGAAGTGCTGGGCTGCGGCATGGTGCACCCCAACGTGCTGCGCAATGTCGGCATCGATCCGGAGCGTTACACCGGCTTCGCGTTTGGCATGGGCGTGGAGCGCTTCGCCATGCTGCGTTACGGCGTCGACGACCTGCGCGCGTTCTTCGACAACGACACCCGGTTCCTCAGGCAGTTCGCCTGAGGGCAGTGACTGGTGATTCGTGACTGGTGATTCGCAGAGGCGGGTTGCCGTCGCGAGTTCCAGTCGCGTGCTGGTGCTGTTTCGAATCACGAATCACCAATCACGAGTCACGGATTTCAATCCATGAAATTTTCCGAGAACTGGCTCCGCCAGCACGTGCAGACCGACGCCAGCCGCGACGGGCTTGCCGCCACCCTGACGGCCATCGGACTCGAGGTCGAGGACACCACGGTGCTGGGCGAGGGCCTCGACGGCATCGTCGTGGCGCGCATCGTCGCCTGCGAAAAGCATCCGGAAGCCGACCGCCTGCAGGTGTGCAGTGTCGATGCCGGCACCGGCGCGCCGCTGCAGATCGTCTGTGGCGCGCCCAATGCGCGTGCAGGCCTGGTCGCACCGCTGGCGATGGTGGGTGCGCGGGTGGGCGAGCTCACGATCAGCGCGGCGAAGCTGCGTGGCGTCGAGTCCAACGGGATGCTGTGCTCGGCAAAGGAGCTCGGGCTCGACTCCGACGCCTCGGGCCTGCTCGAGCTGCCCGAAGACGCGCCGGTCGGCACCGCGCTCGCCGACTATCTCGGCCTGCCGGACGCCACGTTCGAGCTCAAGCTCACCCCCAATCGCGCGGACTGCTTCGGCATACGCGGCATCGCCTTCGACGTGGCCGCTGCCTGCGGCAGCACCGTGACGCCATACGAAATCGCGCCCGTCGCCGCGACCTGCGATGCGCGGCTGGACGTCGCGCTGGACGCCGGTGCGGACGCGCCGCGCTATCTCGGCCGGGTGATCGAAGGCGTCGACGCCGGCGTGCGTACGCCGGTGTGGATGGCCGAGCGCCTGCGTCGCAGCGGCATCCGCCCGCTGAGCTTCCTGGTCGACGTCACCCAGTACGTGATGCTGGAACTCGGCCAGCCGATGCATGCGTTCGACCGCGACCTGCTGCAGGGCCCCGTCGGCGTTCGCCACGCACGCGCCGGCGAGACCCTGACCCTGCTCGACGAGCGCGAAGTCACGCTGGATGCGCAGTTCCTGGTGATCACCGACGCGGACCGTGCGGTCGCGCTGGCCGGGGTGATGGGTGGCCACGATACCCGCGTGACCGACGCGACCCGCAACGTGTTCCTGGAGTCGGCGCATTTCGCCCCGGCCGCCATCATCGGCCGCGCGCGCAGGTTCGGCCTCCACACCGATGCGTCACACCGCTTCGAACGTGGTGTGGATCCGCAACTTCCGGCGCAGGCGATCGAGCTCGCGACCCGGCTGATCCTCGACCATGCCGGCGGCGCACCCGGACCGGTGGTGGCCGCGGAGTTGCCCGAACACCTGCCGCAGCCGCAGCCGATCCACCTGCGCCGCCAGCGCCTGGCGCGCGTGCTGGGCCTGTCGATCGACGATGCCGAGGTTGCGCGCATCCTCGGCGCGCTCGGCCTGGCCGTGGTCGAGACCGCCGATGGCTGGACGGTCACGCCACCGCCGCGCCGCTTCGATCTCGCCATCGAGGAAGACCTCATCGAGGAGGTGGCGCGCATCCACGGTTACGACCGCGTCCCGACCACGCTGCCCGGCGGCGCCACCCGCCTGTGCGCGCCGGGCGAGGGCCGGCTGGCCGATGCGGACCTGCGGCGCCATCTGGTCGCGCGCGACTGGCTGGAAGCCATCAACTACGCCTTCGTCGACGCCGGGCTGCTGCAGTCATGGCAGCTCGAGGCGGGTGCGGTGCCGCTGGCCAACCCGCTCAGCGCCGAGCTGGGGGTGATGCGCACCTCGCTGCTGCCGGGCCTGGTCGATGCGCTTGCACGCAATACGGCCCGCCAGCAGCCGCGCGTGCGCCTGTTCGAACTGGGGCGCAGCTACCACGCCGCTGCTGCCGGCGAGTCGCCACTGGAAACCCCGCGGCTGGCTGCCGTGGCGATCGGTCCGGCGCGTACCGAGCAGTGGGGTGCACCGGCGCGCGACGTCGATTTCCACGATCTGAAGGGCGATCTCGGGAGTCTGGCGCTGCTCGCCCGCGCCGACCTCGAGTTCCGCCCGTCGCAGGCGGCGTTCGGTCACCCGGGCCGCTCGGCCGATGTGTACCGCGACGGCACGCGCATCGGCTGGATCGGCGAGTTGCATCCGGCGCTGCTGCGCCGGCTCGACCTCGACCATCGCGTGATGGCCTTCGAGATCGAACTCGAGCCGCTGCGCGCGCGCGCGCTCCCGCGATCCGGCGCGCTGACGCGTTTCCCCTCGGTACGCCGTGACCTTGCGCTGCTGGTGGCCGAGGACATGCCCTGGGGCACGCTGGAGGCCGCGATCCGCGAGGCAGCCGGTCCGTTGCTGGCCGACCTGCGTCTGTTCGACCGTTACCAGGGGAAGGGCGTCGAAACCGGATTCAAGAGCCTTGCTACCGGCTTGATTCTGCAGGACAACTCGCGCACCCTGACAGACCGCGACGTGGACGACGTGGTGGCCCGCGTGACCACCGCACTCGCACCGCACGGCGCGCGTATTCGCAGTTGACCGGGGCACGGCATGGCACTGACCAAGGCAGAAATGGCCGAACGCCTCTATGAGGAAGTCGGCCTGAACAAGCGCGAGGCGAAGGAATTCGTCGACGCGTTTTTCGACGCCCTGCGCGAAGCCCTGCAGGGTGGGCGCCAGGTGAAGCTGTCCGGCTTCGGCAATTTCGACCTGCGCCGCAAGAACGAGCGTCCCGGCCGCAACCCCAAGACCGGCGAGGAGATCCCGATCTCCGCGCGCACGGTGGTGACGTTCCGCCCGGGGCAGAAGCTCAAGGAACGCGTGGAAGCCTATGGTGGCCGTCATGCTTGATCCGGGCAGCAACCGCGAACTCCCGCCGATCCCCGCCAAGCGCTACTTCACCATTGGCGAGGTCAGCGAGCTGTGCGACGTCAAGCCGCATGTGCTGCGTTACTGGGAAACCGAATTCCCCGGCCTGAGTCCGGTCAAGCGTCGCGGCAACCGTCGCTATTACCAGCGCCACGACGTGCTGATGGTGCGGCAGATCCGTGGCCTGCTCTACGAACAGGGCTACACCATCGGCGGCGCGCGCCTGCGGCTGGAAGGCGACACCGCGCGCCAGGACTCCTCACTCACCACCCAGGTGGTGCGGCAGGTCCGCACCGAACTCGAGGACATCCTGCAGGTCCTCAAGCGCTGAGCGGCGGCGGTTCCATCAGTCGCCATCAGGATGCGCGACGGCCGCAGGTGAAGTGGCTATAATGCCGGGCCGCCCCTGGCGGAACCCATCGGGGTATAGCGCAGCCTGGTAGCGCACTTGTCTGGGGGACAAGTGGTCGTCGGTTCGAATCCGGCTACCCCGACCAGATCCGGCCACCGCGGCAGCGCGGCAGGCCCAACGAGAAACCCCGGAATTCCGGGGTTTTTCTGTTTCCGGGGTGTACTGCGTCCGTGTCGTCTGTCATGCATCCGTCCGACAGGTGACGGTGGCCGCTTCATGTGATCGACGATGGCTCCGCGATATCGACCGCGGTGCGGAACTTGCTGGCCGGAACGCGTTCGAACGCTCTCCGATTTCCACATGAATGGAGCACGCATGGCCGTTGCATACGCAGGGACGCTCGCCGCATTGCTGATGCTGGGCCTCGCATCCGGAACCGCCGCCGCCGTCGATCCGGTCACCCCGGTGGAGACAGCCGCCGACCGTGTCGTCGACCTGGAGACGCTGGTGGTCTCCGGGACGCAGCCCGGCCCGGGCATGTGGAAGGTATCGTGGGGCGACAACACGCTCTACATCCTGGGCACGGTCTCCCCACTGCCGCGGCGGATGGAGTGGGAATCCGCCGAAGTCGAGGCCGTGGTGGCGCGTTCGCAGGCGGTGATCGCCCCGCCGATGATCTCGGTGGGCACCGATATCGGATTCTTCCGTGGCATGACGCTGGTGCCCGCGCTGCTGCGCGCGCGCAACAATCCGGGCAAGCGTCCGTTGCGGGAAGCGGTCACGCCCGAGCTGTACGCGCGCTGGGAAGTGCTCAAGGCGCGTTACATCGGCCGCGACCGTGGCGTCGAGCGCCGGCGCCCGTTGCTGGCCGCGCAGGAGCTGTACGAGGCCGCGCTGCGCCGGTCGGGTCTGCGCATGAGCGGGGTGATCTGGCCGGTGGTGACCGCGGCCGCGAAGTCGGCGGGGGTAGCGGTGACCGATACCACGGTGCGGCTGCCGGTCGAGGATCCCAGGCGGGTGCTGGAAGAGCTCAACAGCAGCGACCTCGCCGACCGCGAATGCTTCGAAGGCACCATGGCGCGGATCGAGACCGATCTCGACAACATGCGCGCGCGCGCGAATGCATGGGCGGTGGGCGATATCGAAGCCTTGGCCGCACTGCCGTACGAGGACCACTACAGAACGTGCATGGACGCGCTGACCGGCAGCGCGCTGGCGCGGAGGCTCGGGCTCGACGACCTTCAGGAACGCGCGGCGCAGGCGTGGCTGGACAACGTGGAACAGGCGCTCGCACAGCACCCGACCAGTTTCAGCATGCTGGCGATGCAGCACCTGCTGGGCGATGGCGGCATGCTGGAGCGGCTGGCTGCCAAGGGCTATGCGATCGAGGCACCCTGACTGCGGCCCGGGCGCGTGACGTGGCTCCGCGCCGAGCTGCTCATCGCCACTTGCGCCCGCTTCACGGCGCGGCGGGGAGGATGGCGGGATGTCCTTCCAGGAGTCCGTCATGGTAATGCCGACAGGTCGAGAAGTGCCGCCCCCGCCGCAGGAGGATCCGGATGACGGCAGTCCTCCGCTGCGGGCGCCGTCCGGCGAGAGCGAGGGCGCCATCCGCGAGCCCGGGCAGGATGCCGACGTCGAAGTGGGCAAGGCTCCGCCTTACAAGCACGATCCGCCGGAGCGGGCCGATCCGCGCCCGGAAGCGGCCGCCAGCCTCAACCAGGACGGCGCGCAGGGGGTGCACGATCGCAAGGCGTCCAAGGGCGACGAGTTCGGGCGCGAGAACAACCGCAGCGCCGAGGGCAACGATCCCAGCCTGACCGCGGGCCCCACCCGCGAGCGGAAAATCTGAGCCTCTGCGAGGCCGCTCGCGCTCCGGCGCGGGGCGGCGGCGCGACGAGCACGCTTACCGGGCAACCGTACTGACCAGCGCCCGCGATGGATGCCCCATGCGCGCAACGGCGCATGGGGCTGGTGCTCAGGCCCCGACGGCCGCGACCGGGCGCTGCGGCTCGGCAAGGTCGGGCCAGCGGGCAAGCACCGCGGACCGGATACCGTCCACGTCGAGCCCGGCTTCGGCCAGCAGCTGTTCGCGGCTTGCATGGTGCTGGAACGCATCTGGCAGGCCCAGGTGCAGCACCGGCCGCACGACGCCTTCGGCGTTGAGCAGTTCCGCCACGCCGGAACCGGCGCCACCCATCACCACGTTGTCCTCGAGGGTCACGAACCCCTCGTGGTCGCGTGCGAGTGCAAGCACCAGCTCGCGGTCGAGCGGCTTCACGAAGCGCATGTTGACTACCGTCAGCCCGAGCTCCCGGCCCACCGCCTCGGCCGCCGGAACCAGCGCACCGAACGCAAGCAGGGCGACGCGCGCACCCTGCTGGCGCAGCTCGGCCTTGCCGATGGGCAGCGTGTCGAGATCGTTGCCTGCCGCCACGCCGGTGCCGCTGCCGCGCGGATAGCGCACCGCGGCCGGCCCTTGGTGGCGCAGGCCGGTCGTCAGCATCTGCCGGCATTCGCGTTCGTCGGCCGGCGCCATCACCACCATGTGCGGCACACAACGCAGGAAGCTGAGGTCGAGGTTGCCGGCATGGGTGGCGCCATCGGGACCGACCACGCCACCGCGGTCGATCGCGAACAGCACGTCGAGCTCCTGCAGGGCGACATCGTGCACCAGCTGGTCGTAGCCGCGCTGCAGGAAGGTGGAGTAGATCGCCACGACCGGCTTCGCGCCTTCCACCGCCATGCCGGCCGCAAGCGTCACCGCGTGCTGCTCGGCGATGGCGACGTCGAAGTAGCGCTCGGGATACTCGCGGCTGAAACGCACCAGACCGGAGCCTTCGCGCATCGCCGGCGTGATACCCATGAGCTTCGGCTCCGTCGCTGCGGCATCGCACAGCCAGTCGGAGAACACCTCGGTATAGGTCGGCTTCGACGCGCCGCCCTTGGCCACCAGGCCCTTGCTGGGGTCGAACGGCGACACCGCGTGGTAGCCGATCTGGTCGCCCTCGGCGAGCTCGTAACCCTTGCCCTTTGTGGTGATGACGTGCAGCAGCTGTGGCCCCTTGAGGCCCTTGAGCGTCTTCAGCGCCGCGACCAGTTGTTCGACATCGTTGCCGTCGATCGGCCCGGTGTAGTGGAAGCCCATTTCCTCGAACAGCGTGGACGGCACGAACATGCCCTTCCAGTGTTCCTCCCAACGGCGCACGAACTTCGCCGGCGGGCTGTTCTTGTCGCCGAGCAGCTTCTTGCCGCCCTCGCGCAGGGTGTTGAGCGCCTTGTTGCTGGTCAGCCGGCCGAGCATGCGGGTGAGGCCGCCGACGTTCTCCGAGATCGACATCCGGTTGTCGTTGAGGATCACCAGCAGGTCGGGTTCGGGCTCCATGCCGCCGGCGTGGTTGAGTGCCTCGTAGGCCATGCCGGCGGTCATCGCGCCGTCGCCGATCACCGCGACCACGCGACGGTCGTTGCCGGCGCGCGCATTGGCGATCGCCATGCCCAGCGCGGCCGAGATCGAGGTGCTGGAATGTCCGACGCCGAAGGTGTCGTACTCTGACTCGTCGCGCTTGGGGAACGGCGCCACGCCATCCCTCTGCTTGACGGTGTGGATGTTGTCGCGACGGCCGGTCAGGATCTTGTGCGGATAGCACTGGTGGCCGACGTCCCAGACGATGCGGTCGTGCGGCGTGTCGTAGAGGTAGTGCAGCGCCGTGGTCAGCTCGATCACGCCCAGGCCGGCGCCGAAGTGGCCACCGCTGCGGCCCACCGACTCGATCAGGTAGGCGCGCAGTTCATCGGCGATGGCAGGCAGTTCGGCCTCGTCGAAACGACGCAGGTCGGCTGGGGAATCGATGCGGGACAGGCGCGGGAAGCGCGTTGGATCAGTCATCGCAACATTGTCCTCCCCCCTGCTGTGAGGGGCAAGGAAGCGCGGCGCGCGGTGCCGTGCGGACTACTTGCGGATAAAGCGGCTGAACAGGCCCTGGCGCGGCGGCGGTGCCGTTTCCGGCTGTGGCTCCACCCACGGTTCGGCGAAGCCGGTAGCGAGGTTGGCGTTCACGAAATCGACCACCTCCGACAGCGGCGTGCCGCTGCCCTCGGCGATCTCCGCAAGTGTTGCCGGGCCCTTCATCATGGCGGTGGCGATGCGGAAGTGGCGGGGGAACTCGCGCTCGGTCTGCGGCCATTTCAGCAGCTGGTAGCGTGCCGCGGGATCGAAGCCCGCGATCAGGCTGCCGTTGCCGGCCAGCAGCCCGCCGTACCAGGTGAGCCGCGACAGTGGCCGCGCTTCGCTGCCGGCGGTGCCGGCGCTCCACGCGGCCTGGTCGACCGCCTCGAAGTCCTCGCGCTCCAGCTGCGCCGCGAAGCAGGCGTCCAGCGGCTTCAGTTGCGCCGGGCCAACGTAGACACGTTCGTCGATGTCCAGCCACAGCGCCGGACTGCCTTCGCGCTGCAGGCGTACGCGGCCGCGCAGCCCGTCGGCCAGGAGCCATTCGAACAGGCTGCGATGGCTGGCCGCCTCCACGGCGGGCTGCAGGCGTGCGGCCACGCTGCCCACTGCGGACTCGGGCTCGGCGACGACGGCCGTTGCCGGCATCGCGGGCGCAGGTACGGCCTCGGGCGTGACCGGTTCGGGCACCGCCTCGGTCGCGCGGGCCGGAGCGGGGATGGGCGCAGGCGGCGGCAGCGGTGCAGGCGGCGATGGCGCGTCGACCGCCCCGGAGGTGGTGGCTGCTGGCGTCCCGATCCCGTCCACGTTCGACACCTGCGGCACGGGCGCGGACGCGGTGCCGGCACGCGTGGGTGGGACAGATTCGGCCAGCGCGGCAAGGTCCACGCCGCCATGCGTGGCGACATCGCGCAACATGCCGATCATCGCCACCGTGTCGAACGGCCGCCCGAGGCGGAAATCCGCCTGCGTGCGCGGTGCCGAGGTCAGCCCGATGACCTGCTTGCCCGCGGCGTGCAGGCGCAGCCAGCCCATCGGGCCATACATGCTGTCCATGTCGATCACGACGTAATCGGCCGCGGTCTCGTCGACCAGTTGGAAGCGTCCCTGCAGCTCGCTGTTGGCGGCGTCGAATGCCGCGCGCAACGCGGTTTCGGTCGCCTTGTCCATGCTGGTGAGGCCAACAGTCAATGCCATGGGTCGATGCCGTAATCAGGTGACGGCGAGTGTAGCGCGAGCGGGGCCGTGTTCCGCCCAGGGTTCTGCCTGCACGTCGCCAGCCCGCCGCGACGCATCGGAACAACTGGCATCGGCGGACCGGCATCCTCGCCCGGCGCGCTGTCAGTTGTCGCGCGCGTGCTTGCGCGGCAGGTGGTTGCGCAGGAACGCCATCTGGTCGGCGAGGGTGAGGGGGGGGCGATTGCGAGCGTCCGGGGGAGCTGGCGGCCCGACGAACGCCCGCCTTTGGCGGGCGGCCGGGCATCCTCGCCAGCGCTGTCAGCTGTCGCGGGCGTGCTTTCGTGGCAGGTGGTTGCGCAGGAACGCCATCTGGTCGGCGAGGATGTTGCGGTTCGACAGGATCAGGTGTTCGATCCAGCTCGGCCGATAGGGCACCGCGATCAATGGCATGCCGGCCTGCGCGGGCGTGCGGCCACCCTTGCGCGAATTGCAGGGGAAGCAGGCGCTGACCACGTTCTCCCAGACATCGCGCCCACCCTGCGAAAGCGGCTTGACGTGGTCGCGGGTGAGGACGGGGCGCGTGAAGCCCTGTCCGCAGTACAGGCACAGGTGCTGGTCGCGCGCGAACAGCGCGGCATTGGTCAGCGTCGGCGTGGGGTCGAGCGCCTTGGTGCGTGCATGGCCGCGTGCGGCGATGATCGGGTGCAGCTCGAGCATGCTGCGCTCGCCGCTGCGGCGGTTGGTGCCGCCATGCACCTGCAGGCAGGGGTCGCCGAGCGTCCAGGCGACCGCGTCGCGCGCGTACAGGCAGGTCGCGTCCTGCCAGCTCATCCAGTCGAGCACGCGGCCATGCGCGTCGAGTGACAGCAGACGCACCCGGTCAAGCCGCGCGATGGACGGCGTGGTGCGCAGATCGGAAGGTGACGCGGACGACTCCAGCCGTTGGCCGGGGCGGATCAAACGGAGCGGTGCTCTGTCGTCCCTCATCGGAAAAACAGCTTATACCCGATGGATGACGGATTGGATATGTCCGTGCGGGCCGACGCGGCGCCGGCACCCCGGACGGCAGGGTGCGGGCGACGGGGAGGTCAGAACGCCTCGTCCGGCAGGGCCATCAGTGTCTCGGCACCGGCCTCGATCGCAGCGCGGTGGGCCAGCGTGCGCGGCAGGATCCGCGAGTAGTAGAAGCGCGCGGTCTCGCGCTTGGCGGCCTTGAAGTCCTCGGGCCGGGTGGAGGCCTCCGCCGCGGCCACGCTGCGTGCCCACCAGTAGGCGAGCGCCACATATCCCGAATAGAACAGGTAGTCGACGCTGGCCGCGCCGATCTCGTCCGGGTTGGCCTGCGCGCGCGTGGCGAGCTCACGGCTCAACGTCGCCCAGTCCCGTGCGTGCTGGCGCAGCGGCGGAATGAACGCGTCCAGCGCCGGATTGGCGGCGTGCTCGTTGCAGAACGACTCGATCATGCCGAGGAACACGCGCAGCCCTTCGCCCTGCAGCTGCAGCAGCTTGCGTCCCACCAGGTCCAGCGCCTGGATGCCGGTGGTGCCCTCGTAGAGGGTGGTGATGCGCGCGTCGCGGGCCAGCTGTTCCATGCCGTGTTCGCGGATGTAGCCATGGCCGCCGAAGCATTGCAGCGCGTGATAGGTGCATTCCACGCCCCACTCGGTCAGGCAGGCCTTGACGATCGGGGTCAGGAAGCCGAGCAGCGCATCGGCATCGCGGCGCTCGGCCTCGTCGGCGGCGTTGCCGATGATGTCGACCAGCGACGCGGCGTGGTAGCCGAGCACGCGGCCGCCCTCGACCAGTGCGCGGCAGGTCAGCAGCATGCGTCGGACGTCGGGATGCACCACGATCGGATCGGCGGGCTTCTCCGGATGTCGTGCGCCGCCCGGTGCACGCGACTGCAGGCGCTCGCGCGCATAGCGCTGTGCGTTCTGCAGCGCGCGGTCCGACAGGCCCAACCCCTGCAGGCCGACCGCAAGGCGCGCGGTGTTCATCATGGTGAACATCGCCATCAGCCCCTTGTTGGGCTCGCCGACCAGATACCCCTCCGCTTCATCGAAATTGATGACGCAGGTGGCCGATCCATGGATGCCCATCTTGTGCTCGATGGCGCCGCAGCGCACCGCGTTGCGCTCACCCATGGTGCCGTCGCGCGACACCCGCATCTTCGGCACCACGAACAGCGAGATGCCGCGGCTGCCCGCCGGCGCATCCGGCAGCTTGGCCAGCACGAGATGCACGATGTTTTCGGTCATGTCGTGCTCGCCAGCGGTGATGAAGATCTTGGTGCCGCTGATGGCATGGCTGCCGTCAGCGCGCGGCACCGCCCGCGTGCGGATGAGCCCGAGGTCGGTGCCGCAATGGGCTTCGGTCAGGCACATCGTGCCGGTCCAGCGTCCGTCGACCAGCGGCTTGAGGAAGGCCTCGCGCTGCCAGTCCTCGCCGTGGTGCAGCAGGGCTTCGGTGGCGCCGTGGGAGAGCAGCGGGAAGTTGCCCCAGGCGAGATTGGCGGCGTCGATCATCTCCTTGACCGGTACGCCCAGCAGGTGCGGCAGGCCCTGTCCGCCATAGGCCGGATCGGCGGTCAGCGCGGGCCAGCCGCCCTCGACGTACTGGTTGTAGGCCTCGCGGAAACCCGGCGGCGTGCCGACCTCGCCGGTGGCCTTGTCGTAGCTGCAGCCGATCTCGTCGCCAACCCGGTTGAGCGGGGCGAGCACGGTGGCGGTGAACCGCGCGCCTTCCTCGAGCACCGCGTCGACGATGTCGCGGGTGGCGTCGGCGAAGCCCAGGCGTGCGAGCAGGGGCTCGGCGCCGAGCACGTCGTACAGGGCGAAGCGGATGTCGGACAGCGGCGGCTGGTATTGGCTCATGAGGGACTCGTCGGGAAGGGTGCGGTAGGGCAGAACCGGGGTGTCAGCGCAACACGCCCGGCAACCCGGGGGCGGGGCCGAGGGAACCGGGGCGGCGGATGCGGTACTCACGTGCGCCACCGCGGTCCGCCGGCGCAGCGGTGATCGTGCCTTCGAGCACGTAGGACACACCGCGCCCTGAGGCCAGCGCGTCGGCAATCAGCAGGCGCGCCTGCACCGAAGGAACGAGCGCAAGTGTGGTGATGTCGACGCTTTCGCCGCCGATCTGCAACGCGGGCGCCGCCTCCAGCGTGCCGGCAGCGGTGTCGCCGATGGCGAGGTCGAGGCGCAGGCCGTCGAAGCGCATTGGGATGCTGCTGTAGTTCTGCAGGCGCAGCACGACGGACCAGTCGCCATCCTCGGCCACGGTGAGCTGCTGGATGCTGGCAGTGGGTTCGGAGATGCGGCGCACCTGGCCGCCACCGCAGGCGATGAGGAACAGCAGGCAGACGGACAGGACGAGCAGACGCTTCATGCCGGACTCCACGGAACACCGGGCCCGATGGTAGCAAGCACCGCGACGTGCCCGGTTAGTCGGCGGTGGACACCTGCAGGCGCAGCCCGAGTGCGTGGAGATCGCCTTCCTCGCCATCCAGATCGGCACGCAGCAGCGGGCGCGACTCCAGCCATTCACGGTCGAGGACGAGGGTGAGCGTGTCGCCGGCGGCCACCGCTTCCAGCCGCGGCATGGTCTGCTTCTCGTGGCCACGGTGCAGCAACACCGACACCCGCAACAGCAGGCTCAACCTGCGTGCGGCGGCCAGCAGGCGGTCGGGCAGGGCGTCGAACGCCGAGCGCGGGATCTTGCGCCGGTGGCTGCGCACCATCGCTGCGAGGAACTGCTGCTCCTGGCGCGAAAAACCCGCGATGTCGGAATGTTCGATGACATAGGCGCCGTGCAGGTGATAGCCGCTGTGCGCGATGGTGAGCCCCAGTTCGTGCAGGCGCGCCGCCCAGGCCAGCATCAGCAGGTCGTCGCCGGACAAGCGCCAGTCGCGCGCGACCTGGTCGAACAGTTGCACCGCGGTGCGCTCCACGCGCAGAGCCTGGCCGGTGTCGATGCCGTAGCGCTGCATGATGTTGCGGATCGAGAATTCGCGCGGATCGTCATCGCCGCCGCGGCCGAGCATGTCGTAGAGCACGCCTTCGCGCATCGCCGCCTTGCTCACCGCCATGCGCCCGAGGCCCAGGCTGTTGAACGCGGCCTCCAGCACCAGCAGCCCGCCGGCGATGATCGGCCGGCGGTCGTCGGACAGGCCGGGGAGGTCGATCTGGTCGATATGCGAGGCCTGCAGCAGGCGGTCGCGCAGCGGCGGCAGCGCTTCGGCGAGTACGGCGCCCTTGGTCAGCTTCATCGCAGCGCAGAGTTCGCCGATCGCCTTGTTGGTGCCGGAGGCGCCCAGCACCTCGTGCCAGCCCAGTGCGCGGTAGGCATTGGCGAACTGCTGGAATTCCGCCTCGATCTCGGTCAACGCGTCGCGCCAGCGGCGTCGCGACAGTCGGCCGTTCGGGAAGAAGCGCTGGGTGCTCGAGATGCAGCCCACCTGCAGGCTTTCGCGCTCGATGGTCTCGAAGCCCTCGCCGATGATGAACTCCGTCGAGCCGCCGCCGATGTCGATCACCAGGCGCCGGTGCCCGGGCTTCGGCGGTTGCGCGTGGGCGACGCCGAGGTAGATCAGGCGCGCTTCCTCGCGGCCGGAAACCACTTCGATCGCGTGGCCCAACGCGGCTTCGGCCGGCGCGAGGAACGCGTGCGGGGCCGAGAGCCGGCGCACCGCGTTGGTGGCCAGCGCGCGCACGCGGGTGGGCGGGATGTCGCGGATGCGCTGGCCGAATCGCGACAGGCATTCCAGCGCGCGCTGGCGCACGTCCGCGCGCAGGCCGCCCTTGCCGTCGAGGCCTTCGCCCATGCGCACCGTTTCGCGCAGGCGGTCGACGATGCGCAGCTGGCCCATCGTGTAACGCGCAACCACCATGTGGTAGCTGTTGGAGCCGAGGTCAATTGCGGCAAGCATGTCGCCGTCGGCCAATGGCGGTGTCAGCGTTTCCGCCAGGGCGAGCGTCTGGGCTGGGCTCATCGTGCTGTGCGCAGTTGCGATGCCGCGGGGCGCGCAGTGTAACCCGCGCACCACGCCAGGCCGGCCAATGCTTCCGGCGTCGATGCATGCAGCGCGCGCTGCATGCATGCGTGGATCAGCCGTTGATGCGTGCCAGCAGCCATGCCTGCGCCGAATGCGGCATCGCGTCGTCATCGGGTTCGAGCCGGCGGTAGCAGCCGTCGGCCTGCAGTTCCCAGGCCTGGGTGTTGTCGGCGAGGTAGTTGTCGATGACTTCCTCGCGCACGCGCGCTGCGATCGCGGGATCGAGGAACGGGAAGCACGTCTCCACCCGATGCAGCAGGTTGCGCTCCAGCCAGTCCGCGCTAGCACCGAAGAGTTCCGGTTTGCCGTTGTTGGCGAACCAGTACACGCGGTGGTGCTCGAGGAAGCGGCCGACCACGGAGATCACGCGGATGTTGTCGGACACGCCCTCCACGCCGGGGCGCAGCGTGCACGCGCCACGCACGAACAGGTCGACGCGCACCCCCGCCTGCGAGGCACGGTAGAGCGCGCGGATCACGCCGGGCTCGTTGATGGCATTCATCTTCGCCACGATGCGCGCCGGCCGGCCGGCGCGTGCGTTGTCGGCCTCGCGGTCGATGCGTTCGATGACGCCCCGGTGCAGGGTGAACGGCGACTGCAGCAGATGCTGCAGCTGGATGGCCGGTGCAAGTCCCGACAGCTGCTGGAAGATCTGGTGGACGTCGGAACCGATCGCCGGGTCGGCGGTGATCAGGCCGAGGTCGGTATAGCCACGCGCGGTGCCGGAATGGTAGTTGCCGGTGCCCAGGTGCACGTAGCGGCGCAGCTTGCGGCCCTCGCGGCGCACGATGAGCAGCATCTTGGCGTGGGTCTTGTAGCCCACCACGCCGTAGACCACCTGCACGCCGGCTTCCTGCAGGCGGTCGGCGACGCCGAGGTTGGCGTCCTCGTCGAAGCGCGCGCGCAGTTCCACCACCACGGTGACGTCCTTGCCGTTGCGCGCGGCCTGCACCAGGTGCTCGACGATGGCCGAGTCCTTGCCGGTGCGGTAGAGCGTCTGCTTGATCGCCAGCACGTTGGGGTCTTCGGCGGCCTGCTTGATCAGCTCCAGCACCGGTGTGAACGCATCGAACGGGTGGTGCAGCAGGATGTCGCCGTCGTCGACGCGCTGGAAGATCTCGTCGATGCCACGCAGCTGGCGCGGCTGGAACGGCGGGTACTTGAGCTCGGGGCGCTGCACCAGGTCGTAGACCTGGATCACGCGGTTGAGGTTGACCGGGCCGTCGATGCGGTACACCGCGTTGTCGGGCAGGTCGAAGTTCTTCAGTAGCGTGGCAACGATCGGCTTGGGGCAGTTGCCGGCGATCTCCAGCCGCATCGCACGCAGGTAGCCGCGACCGGCGAGTTCGTCGCGCAGCGCCAGCGCCAGGTTCTCCACTTCCTGCTCGTCGACCAGCAGTTCGGAATTGCGGGTGACGCGGAACTGGTACGCGCCCTTGACCTCCATGCCCGGGAACAGTTCGTCGACGAATTCCGACAGCACCGCCGACAGGAACACGAAGTCCGATTCGCCGCCCGACACGCGTTCCGGTAACTGGATGATGCGCGGCAGCGAGCGTGGCGCGCGCACGATGGCGAGGTGGCCACTGCGCCCGAACGCGTCCTTGCCCTTGAGCACGACCACCACGTTGAGCGACTTGTTGAGGATCTTCGGGAACGGGTGCGCCGGATCCAGCCCGAGGGGCGACAGCACCGGCATGATCTCGTTGCGGAAGTACGCCCGCAGCCAGCGCTTCTGCCGCGCATTCCATTTGTCGCGGCCGAAGATGCGCACGCCGGCCTCGCCGAGCGCCGGACGCAGCACGTCGTTCCAGCACGCGTACTGCGCCGTCACCAGCTCAGCGGCGCGGTCGTGGATGCGGCGCAGCACCGTCGCCGGTGCGAGCCCGTCGGGCGCGGTCTGCACCGAGTAGTCCTGTGCATGACGCACCGTGGCGGCACGGATCTCGAAGAATTCGTCGAGGTTGGTGCAGGAGATGCACAGGAAGCGCAGCCGCTCCAGCAGCGGGATCGACTCGTCCTGGGCCTGCGCCAGCACGCGGAAATTGAAGTCGAGCTGCGACAGTTCGCGGTTGAAGTACAGCGACGGGTCGGCCAGCGGATCGTCGGCGGTCACGCCTTCGGACATCGCCAGCGGTTGTCCGCGCACGATGCTCCGGCGCTCAGCGTGCGCGGTCGGCCGGGTTGCGCGCTTGTTCACGCGGGGCTCCATCGATAAAGGGATCTCGCGGGGAATGTACGCGGTCGGGGGGGAAATGGCAGGCGAACATGCTGCCGCGGCCGACCTCGCTTTCGACTTCCAGCCGCGCCTGGTGCAGCTGAAGCACGTGTTTGACGATGGCAAGCCCGAGGCCGGTCCCGCCGAGTTCGCGCGAGCGGCTGGTGGACACCCGGTAGAAGCGTTCGGTCAGGCGCGGCAGGTGCGAGGCGGGGATGCCGTAGCCGCTGTCGCGCACCGACAGCACGGCGCCACCGTCGTCGCTGCGTGCAAGCGTGATGTCGATGCGGCCGCCGGCGGGGGTATAGCGCACGGCGTTCGACACGAGGTTGGAGAACGCGCTGTGCAGCTCCTTGATCGAGCCCCACAGGTCCACGCCCGCTCGGTCCTCGACGCGGATCTCGTGGCGGCCCTTGCCCAGTGCTTCGGCCTCGCGGCGCAGGGTGGCGAGCAGCGATGCCATTGGCACGTTCTCGTCGGACACCGCCTCCTGCGCCTCCAGCCGCGACAGCGTCAGCAGGTCCTCCACCAGCTGGGTCATGCGCTGCGACTGCGTGCGCATCTCGGCCAGGATCGGCGCCCAGTCGGGCTGCTCGTCGGGCTCGAGCATGTCGAGATAGCCATGGATGACCGTCAGCGGCGTACGCAGTTCGTGGGACACGTTGGCGACGAAATCGCGGCGTACCTGTTCCAGCCGCATCAGCTTGCTCACGTCGCGCGCGACCATCAGCCACAGGCTGTCCGAATACGGAATCAACCGCAGGCTCAGGCGGACGTCGGCATCCATCGGCGATGGCGCATCGAGCAGGGGTTCGGCGTAACGGCCACTGGCCAGCCAGTGGGCGATGGGCAGCGGTTGCAGGCGCTCGCCGACCGGGGCGTCGAGGTCGGCCGGGTACTGCAGGCCGAGCAGATGGCTGGCCGCCTCGTTGAACCACTGCACGCGCTGGCTGTTGCGGTCCAGCACCACCACCGCGTCGGGCAGCGCCGCGGCGGCCGCGCGGTAGGCGCGCAGCATCTCCACCAGCCGGCGCTTGCGGTTGCGGGTTTCGTCCTGGTACTGGTGCAGCAGGCGGTCGAGCTCGTTCCATGCGCCCGCCCCGCGTGCGAGTGGCAGGTGCCGGCGTGACTGCAGGCGCAGCAGCAGGCGTCGCAGGCGCAGTTGCTGCCAGGCCACGATGCCCAGCGCGGCCAGCGCCAGTGCCGCCCAGGCCTGGTCGACCATCAGCCCCAGGACGAGCGCGGCCGCCAGGACCAGGACCTGGCGCCCGAGCGTACGGGCCCAGCCGGCGGCGAGTCGCGGTGGCATGCGCTCAGTGCGCAGGCGGGCAGGGGTGGACGGCGGCCATCGTCGCAGTCACATCGATGCCGAGAAGCGGTAGCCGGCGCCGCGCACGGTCTGCACCATGCCATCGAGCTGGAATGGCTCCAGGGTCTTGCGCAGGCGGCGGATATGCACGTCGACGGTGCGCTCTTCCACGTACACGCTGCCGCCCCAGACATGGTCGAGCAGCTGCGCACGCGAGTAGACGCGCTCGGCATGGGTCATGAAGAAGTGCAGCAGCCGGTATTCGGTGGGGCCGATGGTGACCGGCGTGTCGCCGGCGAACACGCGGTGGGCGGCGCCGTCTATGCGCAGCGCGCCGATCTGCACGCTGCCGTCCTCGTCGTCGTCGCGCGAGCGGCGCATCACCGCGCGGATGCGTGCCAGCAGTTCGCGCGCCGAAAAAGGCTTCACCACGTAATCGTCGACGCCGGCTTCCAGCCCGCCGACACGATCGTTCTCCTCGCCACGGGCGGTGAGCATGATGATCGGCACCTCGCGGGTGAGCTCCTCGCGCCGCCAGCGCCGTGCGAGCTCCAGCCCGCTGGTGCCCGGCAGCATCCAGTCGAGCAGGATCAGGTCGGGCACGCGGTCGGCGATGGCGCTCTGCGCCTCGCGCGCATCGCCGGCATGGGCCGGTTCGAACTCGCCCTTGCGCAATGCGAAGGCCACCATCTCGCGGATGGCCGGTTCGTCGTCAACGATCAGGATGCGTTTCTGCACGGTGGGGTTCCCGCCGGATTTACCGCATTAGACGACAGATTCATGACATTGGCGTGACACCCTTGCTGGGCTCAGCGCCGGCGCAGATCCTCGTCGCGCACGCCCTGGCGGCGCAGTTCCAGCACGGTGGGGGTGATCGCCGCGATGCGTGCGTCGATGCGCGCCCGTGCGTAGTAGTCGAGGTCGTCGCGCTTCTTCAGCGTGTTGAGCTGCACCAGGGCCTGCTCGGCGCGGCCGCCGAGAAACGCCGCTTCGGCGTGTGCTTCGCCGGCGCGGACCGGGTCGCCGGCGATCTCGCTGACGCGGGCGAAGGTGCGCTGGAAGGTCGGGTCGTCGGCAGCGGTGCGCAGCAGTGGCCGCAGCAGTTCCTGTGCCCGGCGTCCGGCCGCGGGCGTGTTGCGTTCGGCCAGCAGGCCGGCGTAGGTCAGCACCGTGGCGCGATGGTTGGGCATGCGTTGGAGCAGCGCCTCGAAGCGGCGGTCCCCTTCGGCCACGCGGCCGGCCCGCACTTCGGCCTCGGCCAGCGAGACCCCCAGCCACAGGTCACCGGGGTATTCCTCGAGGAGTTCGGCGAACCGGGTGGCTGCTACCGCGTAGTCGCCACTGAGCAACCGGGCCAGGGCCAGGCCATAGCGCTGGTCGTCGCCCAGCAGGCCGTTGCGGCGCAGGGCCTCGTATTCGCGGATCGCGGCGGCGGGCGTTTCCGCGCTGAGCACGCGCATCCGTTCGCGCGTCCAGCCGAACACCACCGGATCGCCACCGCTCGGCGCCGCGGCGCCGGCAGGCAGGCGCAGCGCCGCGGGAAGCAGGGGATTCCGGGTGCCGGTGCCGACGTTGCCGAGTGGGCTGCCGACGATGATCCGGTCGGTGCGCGAGCCCTCCGGCGTGGTCGCGATGCCGACGATGGCCCCGGAGTCGCGCGCGATCTGCTCGGCGCGCTGGCGTGCCTCGCTGATGCGCGTGGTGGTGACCGGGTGGGTGCGCAGGTAGTCGGGGAGGCGCTCGCGTTCGCCACCCTGGTTGGTGCGTGACATCGCCTGCATGCGCTCGAACATGCTGGCCATGCCTTCGAGGTCGTAACCGGCACGGGCGAGGGTGCGGATGCCGAGGCGGTCGGCCTCGGACTCGTTGGAGCGGGTGTAGTCGATCTGGCGCTGGATCGCCCAGCCCTGCGCACCCGCCAGCGCGGCCATCGCGGCCTCGCCCGATGAATCGCTGGACGAGCCCGCGGCGACCGCGATCGCGCCCAGCATCGCCAGCAGGATCGGCACGCTGTCGCGCTGTGCGCGCTCGACGCCGCGCAGCACGTGGTTCTGGGTGACATGGGCGACCTCGTGGGCCAGCACCGCCGCCACCTCGTCCTCCGTCTGCGCCGCCAGCACCAGGCCGACGTTGAGGCCGATATGCCCGCCCAGCGTCGCGAACGCGTTGACGCCGCGGTCGCGCATCACGAAGAAGGTGAACGGCTGTTGCGGCTGGTCACTGGCCGACGCCAGCCGCGCGCCGGTGGTGCGCAGCCAGTCGTTGACCTGCGGATCCTCCAGCACCATGTCGTAGTGGCGCAGCTGTGCCAGCAGCATCTGCCCGTATTCGGCCTGCCGCGACGGGCTCAGCACCGTGCCGGCAGACGACCCGATGTCGGGCAAGCGCTCCTGTGCGGCGCCGTGCGACGCGGCGAGGCCAAGGACAACGAGGAGTGCAGTCAGGACATTGCGCATGCGTGGCATCGTAACCGGGGCTTCCGGGGCATGGAGGAGGGTGCGCGGCGGGGGTGAATCGGCGGTTAATCACAACCGGCCATGCGCGGTCGGCCGCGCGCACGCGCGCTGGAAAAGCCCGGTGCCCGCGCACACACTGTGACCATCCTTGCGCCTGCAAGTTTCCCGGAGTCCGATGTGAGTTCGCCCGAGATCACCCTCTATACCAGCGCGATGTGCGGCTACTGCGTTGCCGCGAAGACCTTTCTCAAGAGCAAGGGGCTCGAGTGGACCGAGGTCCGGATCGACCTGGATCCGGATGCGCGCCAGCGCATGGTCGAGACCACGCGCCGCACCAGCGTGCCGCAGATCTTCATCGGCCAGACCCACGTCGGCGGCTACGACGACATGATGGCGCTGCACCGCGCCGGCAAGCTGGAGCCGCTGCTGGGCGGAGAGACATCGTGAGCGCAGGTGCCGACGAAGGCGATCGCATCGCGGCCTTCACCGCGTTCCGCAAGCGCATGAACGAGCGCATCCTCGCCGAGCCCAACCAGGTGGTGCGGCGCTTCTTCGCGCTCGACACGCAGACCTACCAGGCCGGCGCGCTCGACGTGAAGACCAAGGAACTGCTGGGCCTGGTGGCCTCGCTGGTGCTGCGCTGCGACGACTGCATCAGCTATCACGTGGCGCAATGCCGCGAGGCAGGGGTGTCGCGCGACGAGATGTTCGAGACATTCTCGGTCGGGCTGGTGGTCGGCGGGTCGATCGTGATCCCGCACCTGCGTCGGGCGGTGGACTTCCTCGACCAGCTGGAACAGGGCGACGCAGCGGCCCCGGCCGCGCACGACCACGGCTGACGGGGACCGGTTCGCGGTCGCGATTGTCCCGGGATCGCACGCCGGCGCGGCGCTGCGATTCACCCGCGCGATGACCTGCCTGCCGGGCCGTACGGTCCGGCATGGCATAATGGCGCGCTTACTTCAGCCCCCGGCGCCGCCTCCGCGCGGCGCCCGCTTGCATGGAAATCCCCCACATGACCCAGACGATCACGGTCATCCGCGGCGACGGTATCGGCCCGGAGATCATGGATGCCACGCTCCACGTCCTCGACGCGATGAACCTCGGCCTGCGCTACGAGGACGCCGACGCCGGCCTCGTGGCGCTGGAAAAGCATGGCGAACTGCTGCCCGCCACGACGCTCGAATCGATCCAGCGCAACCGCATCGCGCTCAAGAGCCCGCTGGCCACGCCGGTCGGCGGTGGCTTCAGCTCGATCAACGTGGAGCTGCGCCGGAAGTTCGACCTGTACGCCAACGTGCGCCCGGCGACCTCGTTCCCGAACACCCGCTCGCGTTTCCCGGACGGCGTGGACCTGATCACCATCCGCGAGAACACCGAAGGCTCGTACATCAGCGAAGGCCAGGAAGTGTCGGCCGACGGCGAGACCGCGGTGTCGATCACCCGCATCACCCGCAAGGGCTCGGACCGCATCGTGCGCTACGCGTTCGAGCTGGCGCGCCGGACCGGCCGCAGGAAGGTCACGATCGTCCACAAGGCCAACATCCTCAAGAGCACTTCGGGCCTGTTCCTGAAGGTGGCGCGCGAGGTGGCGGCGGAGTATCCCGACATCGAGGCCAACGAGATGATCGTGGACAACTGCTGCATGCAGCTGGTGATGCGTCCCGAGCAGTTCGACATCATCGTGACCACCAACCTGTTCGGCGACATCATCTCCGACCTGTGTGCCGGCCTGGTCGGCGGCCTCGGCCTGGCCCCGGGTGCCAACATCGGCAAGGACGTTGCGATCTTCGAAGCCGTGCACGGCACCGCACCGGACATCGCCGGCCAGGGCAAGGCCAACCCCTGCGCGCTGCTGCTGGGCGCGGCACAGATGCTCGACCACCTCGGCAAGCCGGACGAGGCCACGCGCCTGCGCGAGGCGATCGTCGCCACGCTCGCCGCCGGCGATTCGCTGACCCCGGACCTCGGTGGCAGCGGCAACACCATGGCGTTTGCCAGGGCGATCGCCGCGCGGCTCTGAGCCGTCACTGCAGCGCGGCGCTACGTCGCGCGCATCAGCCACCGCTCAGCCACCGCTGCGGCCCGCACCGCAGCGACGATCGACGCCCACCCCGCAACGGGTGGGCGTCCTGTTTGCGGCATCCGAGCATCCCGGCCATACGCGTGACGCGGCCGGGGCCGCGACGCAGAATCGCGGATTGCCCCCGCAGCCCCCGTCATGACCTCAACCGTGCAGGACGCCCCCGAGGCGCCCGTCCAGCCCAGTGCGCTCGCGCTGACCCCGCTGCTGCTGTTCCTCGCGCTGTTCTTCGGCGCCGGGCTGTATTTCACCGCGCAGGGCGAGGCGATGGGCTTCTACCAGCTGCGCGCACCGGTAGCGATCCTGCCCGCCGTTGCCCTGGCGGCCTGGCTTGCCTGGCGTGGCGGGCAGCGCCCGGGTGCGATCCTGCTGCGCGGCATGGGCGATCCCAACATCGTGCTGATGTGCCTGATCTTCCTGCTCGCCGGTGCCTTCGCCCACGTGTCGAGCGCGATCGGGGCGGTCGATGCGGTGGTGGCGCTCGGCATCGGTGCGTTGCCGGCGGCGCTGCTGCTGCCGGGATTGTTCGTGCTGGCGTCGTTCATTTCGCTGGCCATCGGCACCTCGATGGGCACGATCGCGGCGGTGGTGCCGATCGCGATCGGCGTCGCCGACGCCGCGGGCCTCGACCGCACGCTGGTGATCGGCACCGTCATCGGCGGGGCGATGTTCGGCGACAACCTGTCGATGATCTCGGACACCACCATCGCCTCCACCCGCACGCAGGGCGCGCAGATGCGCGACAAGTTCCGCGAGAACTTCAGGATCGCGCTGCCGGCGGCGCTGGCCACGATCGCGCTGCTGCTGGTGCTGGGCGAGTCCGCACCGGTGGAGTCCATCGAGGGTGCCTCGCCATGGCTGGCGTTGCCGTACGTGCTGGTGCTGGTGCTGGCGCTGTGCGGACTCGACGTGCTGCTGGTGCTCGGCATCGGCCTGGCGCTGGCCGGCGGCTTCGGCCTCGTGCTCGGCGAGGGCTATGACCTGGTGCAGCTGGCGGGCGATGTCTGGATCGGCTTCGAGGGCATGACCGAGATCCTGCTGCTGTCGCTGCTCATTGGCGGCCTCGGCGCGCTGATGCAGGCGGGCGGTGGGCTGGAGTGGCTGGCGCGGTTGATCGCCCGCTTCGCGCGTGGCCATCGCGGCAAGCGCAGCGGCGAGCTCAGCATCGCGGCGCTGTCGGCGACCGCGGATGTGTTCACCGCCAACAACACGGTGGCGATCCTGGTCAGCGGCAGCGTCGCGCGCGACATCGCCCAGCGGCATGGCATCAGCCCACGCCGCTCGGCGAGCGTGCTCGATATCTTCGCGTGCGTTGCCCAGGGCGTGATTCCCTACGGCGCGCAGATCCTGCTGGCGGCGTCGCTGGCCGCGGTCTCGCCGCTGGCGCTTGCCGGCAGCGTTTACTACTGCTGGATCCTTGCCGTGGTGGCGCTGGCTTTCATCCTGTGGCCGACGCGGCGCACGGCGGCGTCGGCGGAGCGGGCAGGGCAGTCTTCCCGCTGAGTCACGCGGATCGGGCGCAGCCGCCGGTTCGGGGACACGAAAAAGGGCGCCGAAGCGCCCTTTTTCGTTGCATTCGCGGCTTGCGGTCAGTCGCGACCCTGCAGCTTCGCCAGCAGGCGCAGGAACTCCACGTACAGCCACACCAGCGTCACCATCAGGCCGAACGCACCGTACCACTCCATGTACTTCGGCGCACCCTGCTCGGCGCCGCTTTCGATGAAGTCGAAATCCAGCACCAGGTTCAGCGCCGCGATCACCACCACGAACAGGCTGAAGCCGATGCCGACGATGCCCGACTCGTGGATCATCGGAATCTGGATGCCGAAGAAGCCCAGCACGATGGTGGCCAGGTACACCAGCGCGATGCCGCCGGTCGCGGCCACCACGCCGAGCTTGAAGTTCTCGGTGGCCCGGACCAGCCCGCTGCGGTAGGCGAACAGCATCGCGAACAGGGTGCCGAAGGTCAGCAGCACCGCCTGCATCACGATGCCTTCGTAGTAGGCGTTGAACAGCGCCGAGATCGCACCGAGGAAGAAGCCTTCCACCAGTGCGTACAGCGGCGCGGTCACCGGTGCCCAGGTCTTCTTGAAGATGGTGACCATGGCGATGACGAAACCGCCGATGGCCCCGCCCCAGGCGTAGATGCCGAAGCCCGGCGCCGGCTGGCCGTCGGCACCAACCGCCTGGCTCCAGGCGAAGGCGGCGGTGAGCACGGTCAGCACCAGGAGGAAGGCGGTCTTGTTGACCGTGCCGTTGATCGACATCGTGTCGCCGTCGCGGGAGACGACGGTGCCGCTGCCGAGGTCGAGGAAGGTCGACTCCTTCAGGGCGGGATTGGCGCTGCGCATGGTGGTCCCCTGTGCTGTCTGATTGCCTGGGCCGAGGATAACAGGCCTCTTCCTGAGCCTGCCGTGGAGGCGGCGTGGCCATGCAGGCAAAGCGCAATGGAGAATTGACACCGGCGCCCGCGCTAACCACAATGACCGCCCCTCGCGCCGCAGGCGTGATGGGTCGAATCCGTACGACGTCGGCGGGGTATAGCGCAGTCTGGTAGCGCGCCTGCTTTGGGAGCAGGATGTCGGGGGTTCGAATCCCTCTACCCCGACCATCCGGCAATACGCGACGTGCGGTTTCGGTCCGAGCGCCCGTAGCTCAACCGGATAGAGCACCGGCCTTCTAAGCCGGTGGTTGCAGGTTCGAGTCCTGCCGGGCGCGCCAGCCCGGTGGCGGTCGAGGAGAACCACGCACCCGCATGGGTGCAGCGTCCAGGAAGGACCGCGTTCCAATGGTGGCTGTAGCTCAGTTGGTTAGAGTACTGGATTGTGATTCCAGTGGTCGGGGGTTCGAATCCCCTCAGCCACCCCATCTTTCGCGGCGATCGTGCATCACGATGATTGCCCACCGCGCACAGTGCCTGTACACTGCGCGCCCGCTTCACGGGCCGTTAGCTCAGTTGGTAGAGCAGCTGACTCTTAATCAGTAGGTCCAAGGTTCGAATCCTTGACGGCCCACCATGAAGTCCCAGACGCCCGGCTTGCCGGGCGTTCTGCTTTTCACGCATCGGTGGAAAGCGCGGACGGCGTCCGCGGGGCGGCGGACAGCGCCGCAGGCCGCGCTAGAATGACGCCGCGCGGAAGTGGCGGAATTGGTAGACGCACCAGATTTAGGTTCTGACGCCGCGAGGCGTGGGGGTTCGAGTCCCCCCTTCCGCACCAGCCCCGTGGGGAATGGCTTCCGGCCCCGCGTCCGGCAGGACGGCCGCGCACGTGTGCCGCCCTCGACATGGCGTCTGCCAGGCGGTGGCGCGGGCAGGCTGCACGCCCAGGCACACCGGGCGACCGCGATTACGCTTGCCGGACGGCGTGTGCTGCTGGCGGTCACCCCCGGAATCCGCCAAAATGTCGCGTTCTGCCTCTCCGGCGCCGCATCCGCGGATGCGCCAGCGCCCGGGTCGCCACCTACAACCGTCTTTGAGAATCGCTCGCGGCACAGCCGCGACCCCAGGAGTGGATATGCAAGTTTCGGTCGAGTCCGTTGGCAACCTCGAGCGTCGGATGACCTTCCGGCTCCCGGCAGAGAACCTCGAAAGCAACGTCGGTGGGCGCCTGCGCGAGATCGCGCGCACCACGCGCATCAAGGGCTTCCGCCCGGGCAAGGTGCCGGCGAAAGTGATCGAACAGCGCTTTGGCCCGCAGGTCCGCGCCGAGGTGCTCGACCGCCTGCTGCGCGAGGGCTTCGACCAGGCGGTGCGCGAGAACGAACTGCGCATCGCCGGCCAGCCGCGCATCGAGCCGCAGTTCGAGGGTGGCGACGAGTTCGCCTACGTCGCGACCTTCGAGGTGGTGCCGGACTTCGGCGACCTCGACATGTCGCGCCTCAACGTCGTGCGCCACACCGCCGAGGTCACCGACGAGGACATCGAGCGGATGATCGAGAACCTGCGCCTGCAGCGCCGCAGCTGGACGGTGGTGACGCGTCCGGCGCAGGCGGGCGACGCGGTCGATCTCAAGACCTGGTCGCAGGTGGGTGAGGAGCGCATGCCGGCCGAAGGCAGCGAGGACGGCACCGCCGTGCTCGGCGCCGGTGGCATGCTGCCGGCGCTCGACGCCGCGCTGGAAGGCATGTCGGAAGGCGAAGACAAGACCGTCGAAGTCGAGTTTCCCGCCGACTGGCGCGTGCCGCAGCTGGCAGGGCAGAAGGCACAGGTGCACCTCACCGTGGAGCGCGTGTCCGAGCCGGTGCTGCCCGAGGTCGACGCCGCTTTCATCAAGAGCTTCGGCGTCAAGGCCGGTACGGAAGAAGCGTTCCGCAAGGAAATCCGCGCCAACCTCGAGCGCGAGCTCAAGGGCGCGCTGATGAACCGGCTGCGCCGTGAAGTGGGCGAGCAGCTCACCACGACATGGGCCGAGGTGGAACTGCCGCCGAAGCTGGTCGAGAACGAGGCCCGCGCGATGCTTGCGCAGACCGTCGAACAGGCGCGCCGCCAGGGCCGCAACGTCGGCGACGTGCCGGCCGATGCCCACCAGAGCTACATGGACGCGGCGCGCAAGCGCGTGCTGATGGGCCTGCTGGTCGGCGAGGTCGCGCGCATCAACAAGCTGCAACTCGACCCCAAGCGCCTGAACGAGACGCTGCGCCTGATCGCTTCCACCTACGAGGAACCGGAGCAGGTCATTGAGTTGTACCGCAACGACCCCCAGCTGATGTCGGGACTGCAGAACCGGGTGATGGAAGAGCAGGTGATCGACTGGATCGCCGAGCGCGCCCAGCACACCGAGCAGGCGATCGGCTTCCAGGATGCGATCTCGCAGCAGGCCTGAGCCGGCCGGCCCGCAGCCGCGGGTGGCAATGCGACGTAACGGATGCCCGTGCACCACTGCGCGGGCGCCACATCAGCAGGAGTTCCGCGCGTGAACCAAGTGACCAAAGCCCTCAACCTGGTGCCGATGGTGGTCGAGCAGACCAGCCGCGGCGAGCGCGCCTACGACATCTATTCGCGCCTGCTCAAGGAGCGGATCATCTTCCTGGTCGGGCCGATCGACGACCACGTCGCCAACGTGGTGGTGGCGCAGATGCTGTTCCTCGAGGCGGAGAACCCCGAGAAGGACATCAGCCTGTACATCAACTCGCCCGGCGGCGTGGTGACCGCGGGCCTGGCGATCTACGACACCATGCAGTTCATCAAGCCCGACGTCAGCACCATGTGCATCGGCCAGGCGGCCAGTGCGGGTTCGATGCTGCTGATGGCCGGTGCCAAGGGCAAGCGCTACGCGCTGCCGAACTCGCGGGTGATGATCCACCAGCCCTCCGGCGGCACGCAGGGCCAGGCCACCGACATCGAGATCCACGCGCGCGAGATCCTGTATCTGCGCCAGCGCCTGAACCAGCTGTACGCCGACCACACCGGCCAGCCGCTGGAGCAGATCGAGCGCGACATGGAGCGCGACCGTTTCCTCAGTGCAGAAGGCGCGAAGGAATACGGAATGATCGACGAGGTGCTCCAGCGCCGCCCGGACGAGTCGATCCAGCCGTCCTGAACGATTCGCCACGCAGCCGCGGCACGACCGCGGCCATATGCGGTAACTGTCTGACGCCGCTTGCGTTTCCATCCCCGCGGAAGGCGCGAACGCGCCCCGCGGCCGCTATGCTATTCTCGGTCCGTCTCTCCGCTCCGGCGGACCGTTTCATCTGGTAAACCGAAGCACATGAGCAAAGACGCCCAGGGCCGTTCCGGCGACAGCAACAAGATCCTGTACTGCTCGTTCTGCGGGAAAAGCCAGCATGAGGTCCGCAAGCTGATTGCCGGCCCGAGCGTGTTCATCTGCGATGAATGCGTCGAACTCTGCAACGACATCATCCGCGAGGAACTCGAGGAAAAGGCCCAGTCGGCACGCAGTTCGCTGCCCAAGCCGAAGGAGATCCTCGAGGTCCTGGACCAGTACGTCATCGGCCAGAACCGCGCCAAGCGCACGCTCGCAGTGGCGGTGTACAACCACTACAAGCGCATCGAGAGCCGGCAGAAGAGCGACGACGTCGAGCTGGCGAAGTCCAATATCCTGCTCGTCGGCCCGACGGGTTCGGGCAAGACGCTGCTCGCGGAAACGCTGGCGCGCCTGCTCAACGTGCCGTTCACCATGGCCGATGCCACGACGCTGACCGAAGCCGGCTACGTGGGCGAGGACGTCGAGAACATCATCCAGAAGCTCCTGCAGAAGTGCGACTACGACGTCGAGAAGGCACAGCAGGGCATCGTCTACATCGACGAGATCGACAAGATCTCGCGCAAGAGCGAGAACCCGTCGATCACCCGCGACGTGTCCGGCGAAGGCGTGCAGCAGGCGCTGCTGAAGCTGATCGAAGGCACGATGGCCAGCGTGCCGCCGCAGGGCGGGCGCAAGCATCCGCAGCAGGAGTTCCTGCAGGTCGACACCAGCAACATCCTGTTTATCGTCGGTGGCGCGTTCGCCGGGCTGGAGAAGATCATCCAGCAGCGCAGCGCCGATGGCGGTGGCATCGGCTTCTCGGCCAAGGTGAAGAGCAGCGAGCGCAAGGCCGATACCGGCAAGGTGCTGGCGGACGTCGAGCCTGAAGACCTGATCAAGTTCGGCCTGATCCCGGAGTTCGTGGGTCGCCTGCCGGTGGTCGCCACGCTCGAAGAGCTCGACGAACCGGCGCTGGTGCAGATCCTCACCGAGCCCAAGAACGCCATCACAAAGCAGTTCAAGCGCCTGTTCGACATGGAGGGCGTGGAGCTCGAGTTCCGCGAGGACGCGCTGGCCGCGATCGCGCGCAAGGCGATCAAGCGCAAGACCGGCGCGCGCGGGCTGCGCACCATCGTCGAATCGGTGCTGCTCGACACCATGTACGACCTGCCGTCGCTGGAGAACGTCAGCAAGGTGGTGGTCGATGAATCGGTGATCGAGCACAAGTCCGAGCCGTACCTGATCTACCAGGCGCCGCCGGCGCCACCGAAGGTCGCCGCCGGGGAATAACCCCGCCGCGGCCGGCCGGATCCAGTGCCCGCGCTCCCCTTGGGCGCGGGCATTTTCGTTGCAAGCCACTGATTCGCCGGCGTGTATGACCTCCGCCGCAATGGCACGCAGCGTCCGCTTGCAAGCACCCCGCGCGAGCCCCATAACTGGAAGCCAGTTGCGGGCGATCCTGCCCGACCGTTTCCCCCGGAGTCCCGATGACCGCTACCCCCGAAACCGCCGCTTTCGAACTGCCGGTGCTGCCGCTGCGTGACGTCGTGGTGTTCCCGCACATGGTGATCCCGCTGTTCGTGGGGCGCGAGAAGTCCATCCGTGCGCTGGACATGGCGATGGAGGCCGACAAGCGGATCCTGCTGGTGGCGCAGAAGTCGGCCGAGACCGACGATCCCGCTGCGGACGACCTGTACAAGGTCGGCACCGTGGCGCAGGTGCTGCAGTTGCTGAAGCTGCCCGACGGCACGATCAAGGTGCTGGTCGAGGGCGTGGCGCGCGCCAGCGTCGACGCCGTGCTGGAGCGTGGCGGCACGCTGGCGGCGCGCGGGCATGAAGTCGAGCCGGAGGACGGCCGCGAGGAACGCGAGATCGAGGCGATCGCGCGCTCGCTGATGAGCCTGTTCGAGCAGTACGTCAAGACCAGCCGCAAGTTGCCGCCGGAACTGCTGCAGACCCTGGCCGGCATCGACGAGCCCGGCCGCCTCGGCGACACCATCGCCGCGCATCTGGGCGTGCGCCTGGCCGACAAGCAGAAGCTGCTGGAGACCTTCGAGACCGGCAGCCGCCTGGAGCTCCTGGTCGGCCTCGTCGATGGCGAGATCGACGTGCAGCAGATGGAGAAGCGCATCCGCGGCCGGGTGAAGTCGCAGATGGAGAAGTCGCAGCGCGAGTACTACCTCAACGAGCAGATGAAGGCGATCCAGAAGGAGCTCGGCGAGATGGACGACGCGCCGAACGACATCGAGGAACTCGCGCGCAAGATCGCCGAGGCCGGTATGCCGAAGGCGGTGGAGACCAAGGCGAAGAACGAGTTCAACAAGCTCAAGCAGATGTCGCCGATGTCGGCCGAAGCCGCGGTGGTGCGCAACTACCTCGACTGGCTGCTGGGCGTGCCGTGGAAGAAGCGCAGCAAGGTGCGCAAGGACCTCAAGGTCGCGCAGGACGTGCTCGACGCCGACCACTACGGCCTGGAAAAGGTGAAGGAGCGCATCCTCGAATACCTCGCCGTGCAGGCGCGGGTGAAGCAGCTGCGCGGCCCCATCCTGTGCCTGGTCGGCCCGCCGGGCGTCGGCAAGACCTCGCTCGGCCAGTCGATCGCCAAGGCCACCAACCGCAAGTTCGTGCGCATGTCGCTGGGCGGCGTGCGCGACGAGGCCGAGATCCGTGGCCACCGCCGCACCTACGTCGGCTCGATGCCGGGGCGGATCGTGCAGAACCTCAACAAGGCCGGCACCAAGAACCCGCTGTTCGTGCTCGACGAGATCGACAAGATGTCGATGGACTTCCGTGGCGATCCGTCGTCGGCGCTGCTGGAAGTGCTCGACCCCGAGCAGAACAGCGCGTTCAACGACCACTACCTCGAGGTCGACCTGGACCTCAGCGAGGTGATGTTCGTCGCCACCTCGAACTCGCTCAACATCCCCGGCCCGCTGCTCGACCGCATGGAGGTGATCCGCATCCCGGGTTACACCGAGGAAGAGAAGCTCAACATCGCCATGCGCTATCTCGTGCCGAAGCAGCTCAAGGCCAACGGGCTTGCTGCCAGCGAGTTGAAGATCGCCGAGGCCGCGATCCGCGACATCGTGCGCTACTACACGCGCGAATCGGGCGTGCGCAACCTCGAGCGCGAAGTCGCCAAGATCTGCCGCAAGGTGGTCAAGGAGATCGCGCTGGCCGGCCCGCAGGCGAAGAAGGCGACGAAGACCGTGGCCGTCAATGCGCGCAATCTCGAGAAGTACCTGGGTGTGCGCCGGTACGACTTCGGCCGCGCCGAGGAGGACAACGAGATCGGCATGGTCACGGGTCTTGCGTGGACCGAGGTCGGCGGCGACCTGCTGCAGATCGAGTCGACGCTGGTGCCCGGCAAGGGCCAGCTGATCCTCACTGGCCAGCTCGGCGACGTGATGAAGGAGTCGGCGTCGGCGGCGCTGTCGATCGTGCGTTCGCGCACCGAACGGCTCGGCGTTGCGATGGATTTCCTGCAGAAGCACGACGTGCACGTGCACGTGCCAGACGGCGCCACGCCCAAGGATGGCCCGAGCGCAGGCATCGCGATGACCACCGCGCTGGTGTCGACGCTGACCAAGATCCCGGTGCGCGCCGACGTGGCAATGACCGGCGAGATCACCCTGCGTGGCCGTGTCACCGCGATCGGCGGCCTCAAGGAGAAGCTGCTTGCCGCGATGCGTGGTGGCATCCGCACCGTGATCATCCCCGAGGAGAACCGCAAGGACCTGACGGACCTGCCGAAGTCGGTGACGCAGCAGATGGAGATCGTGCCGGTGAAGTGGATCGACGAGGTGCTCGACCTCGCGCTGGAGTACCCGATCAAGCCGGTGAAGCCGAGCAAGGACGTCGCGCCGGTCATCGCCAAGCCGCGCTCGAAGAAGTCGGGAACGCAGGCCGGCGTCAAGCATTGACACGCCCGCACAGCCTGCGTTAGTGCGCGTAAATCCGCGTGGTTGTGGGCTTTTTCCTTGCGTCGCACCGGGGGCGCTGTTATAAAACCCGCGTCCGCGATGTGCGACGCACGTCGCGCATCGCATCGTCCGAACCGGCCAGGCAAGCACGTCGATACTCGAGGCGGGCCGGTTGTCATCATCGCGACCTCGCAGTCGCACAGGAGCGTTCCTAAATGAAGAAGTCCGATCTGATCACGACCGTCGCCGACAAGTGCGACCTCACCAAGGCCCAGGCCACCTGCGCCGTCGACGCCGTGTTCGAGGCGATCACCAACGGCCTGAAGCAGGGCGAGGACGTCGCCATTGCCGGCTTCGGCACCTTCGAGGTCCGCGAGCGCGCTGCACGTACCGGCCGCAACCCGCGCACCGGCGAAGAGATCCAGATCGCCGCCACCAAGAACCCTGCGTTCAAGGCTGGCAAAGCGCTCAAGGACGGTGTAAATTAAGCGGCTCCTTCGGGGGTGCTTAGCTCAGCGGTAGAGCGTCGCCCTTACAAGGCGAGGGTCGGGGGTTCGAAACCCTCAGCACCCACCACGCCAAGGTTTTAAGAGTTTCAACGCGGAGCGGTAGTTCAGTTGGTTAGAATGCTGGCCTGTCACGCCGGAGGTCGCGGGTTCGAGTCCCGTCCGCTCCGCCATTGATCTCGAAGGGCGCCGTCTTCGGCGCCCTTGTTTTCTTCAAAGGGTAGGGGATGTCGAATCCCGCCCGGATGCACACGAAACAGTTTCAAACGCGGAGCGGTAGTTCAGTTGGTTAGAATGCTGGCCTGTCACGCCGGAGGTCGCGGGTTCGAGTCCCGTCCGCTCCGCCATCTTGTTTCCGAAGGGCGCCCGTAACGGCGCCCTTCGTTTTTTGTGCGACGTGGTTCGTCCGGCTGCGCCCGCCGTTGTGATGCGGGCTGCGTGCGTACGTCTGCGCCGGACTGTCGACCTTCGGCATTCCGGGTAAACTGCGCGGCTACGTCGAACCCCGGTTGTCGCCATGCTGCAAGCCCTGAGAGAGAAAACCAGCGGTTGGATCGCGGTCGCGATCGTGATCCTGCTGGCGATTCCGTTCGCCTTCTTCGGCATGGAGCAGTATCTGTTCCAGGGCGGCGGCAACCATGTCGCGCGCGTCGAGTCCGCACCCTCGTGGTGGCGCACGGCGCCGGACTGGTGGCCTGTTCGCAAACTGGCATGGGTGCACGAGGACGTGTCGCCGGAAGACTTCCGCTTCGCATTCGAGCAGGAGCGGCAGCGCCAGCGCGAGGAGCAGGGCGACGCTTTCGACGGCCTCGCATTCGAGAGCGCGGACAACCGCCGGCAGGTGCTCGAACAGCTGATCGACCAGGCGGTGCTGCGCCTCGCCGCGCGCAATCGCGGCATCGCGGTGGGCGACGCGCAGGTCGCGGCGGAGATCCAGCAGATCCCGTCGTTCCAGGTCGAGGGCCGCTTCGACCCGCAGCGCTACCAGCTGGCGCTGCAGTCGCAGAATCCACCGATGACGCCGCGGCAGTTCGACGAGCGCGTCCGCGAAGGCATGCAGCAGTCGCTGCTGCCCACGCACGTCGCGCAGTCGGCCTTCGTGACCCCGGCGCAGATCGATCGCCTGATGGTGCTGCTCGGCGAGCGCCGTGACGTGTCGTTCGCGGTACTGCCGCCGATGACCGACGAGGCGCCGGTGTCGGACGCGGACCTGCAGGCCTGGTACCAGGCCAACCAGGCCGACTACCGCGCGCCGGAGATTGTGACGGTGGAGTACATCGTGCTCGACGGCAGCGGGCTGCAGGACGAGGTGGTGGACGAGGCCCAGCTGCGCGCGCATTACGAAAAGGAGCGCGCACGTTACTCCGAGCCCGACCGCCGGCTGATCTCGCACATCCTGATCGAGGTTCCCGCCGATGCCGACGCGTCTGCGCGGCGCGCAGCGGAGGAAAAGGCCAAGGACCTCGCCCGGCAGGCGCAGCAGGGCGCGGATTTCGCCGCGCTGGCGCGTGAGCATTCCGAGGATCCCGGTTCGCGTGACGCCGGTGGCGACCTGGACTGGGTCGAGCCCGGCACGATGGGTGACGCGTTCGATGCCGCGCTCGCGCAGATGCAGCCCGGCGACGTCAGCACCGCCCGTACCGAATTCGGCTGGCATGTGCTGCAGCTGCGCGAATTGCAGGCCGGCACGCAGACCCCGTTCGAGGAAGTGCGCGAGCAGCTCCAGCGCGAGCTCGGCGAGGGTGCGCGCGAGCGCGGTTTCAGCGAACTCGTGAACCGCGTCGTCGATCGCGCCTACCGCAACCCGACATCACTCGCGCCTGCGGCGGAGGAAGCCGGCCTGCAGGTGCAGAAGGCCGGACCGTTCCCGCGTGGCGGGGCCCCGGGCGTACTCGCGCACCCGGCGGTGCAACGCATGGCGTTCAGTCCGGCCATGGTGGAGGACGGCACGGTCAGCGATCCGGTCGAAACCGGCCCGGAACAGTCCGTGATGTTGCGGGTGATCGAGCACTCCCCGGAACGTGCGCTGCCGCTGGAGGCGGTGCGTGACCGGGTGATCGCCGCGGTGCGTGCCGACCGTGCGCGCAGGGCCAATACGGCCGCCGCGGAGGCGATGGTCGGCCGGGTGGCGGACGGCGCGACGCTGGCCGAGGTCGCGGCCGAGCGCGACCTGCCGGTGCAGGACGTGCCGGGCGTGCCACGTGGTACGCCGGTGCCGCACCCGACTGCGGTCGAAGCCTATTTCCGTGCGCCGGTGCCGGCCGAAGGAGCGGTGTCGCCGGGTCATGTCGCCCTCGAGGATGGCAGCGTGGTGGTGTATGCGGTCAGCGCTGTCACCCCGGGCAATCCGGCGGAAGCCAGCGAACAGGAGCGCCAGATGCTGATTCAGCAGCTGACCATGCTCGCCGGCGGCGAGGCCGCGCAGACGCTGGTGCGCACGCTGCGCGCCCGGATGAAGGTCACGGTGAACGAAGCACGCCTGTAACCGGCGTAGCGGACGGTCGAAGCGGGCGCGGGCGGCAACGTCTGCGCCCGTTCTCTATGGCCGGGGCGTGGCGCGCATTCGCGTGTTGGTCCAGGCGGCTCCCAGGGTCGGGCGCGCCCGTGCAGTGCCGATCGCAGTGCCGGTCAACACCCTCCTCGTGGAGCGGCATTCAGGGGCTTCCCTGCGCAGTGTCCACGCCCGCGGTCTGCGGCAGCACGTCGTCGATCAGCAGGGTCATGCCCGGACGCAGCACGCTGTTGCCGCTCAGGCCGTTGCGTGCGAGGAGCTGGGCCACGCCGATGCCATAGCGGCGCGCGATGCGCCATACCGACTCGCCACGCGCAACGACATGCGAGCGGGGCGGCTCGACCGCCTGCGCGTAATGCACCGGTTCCACCGGCGCGCGGGCCGTGGTTACGGCCACGGCGGCTGTGGGCGGCGCGCTGCCGGAACCGGCAGCCGTGGCCGGCACCGCGGCAATCGCGGTCATGGCCGCGGCGTCGCTTCCGGCCCGGCCGGCACGCGCGGGCGCGAGCACCCGCAGGGCACGGTCGGCGCTGGCGACGCGGCCGTCCGGGAACGCGGGGTTGAAGCGGCGGATCTGTTCCGGGTCGTGACCCTCGCGGGCCGCCCAGCTGTCGAGGTGGTTCGCACCGCGCGGCAGCGGCGCCGGCACCAGCACCGGCACGCTGTGGTCGATCGCCTGCAGCCACTCCTCGCGTTCGCCGGCCTCCAGCAGCAGGCACGACAGCGCCTGCAGCTTGCGCACGTAGGCACGGGTGGTCTGCGGCATCGGCAGTTCTTCGGGACGCGCATCGGCGGCGCGCTGGCCGGCCTGGCGCAACGCGCCGAACAGCCGGTATTCGCCGGCGTTGTAGCCCATCACCGCCAGCCGCCAGTCGCCGGCGAACATCCCATGCAGGGTCTTGAGGTAGCGCACCGCCGCCTGGGTGGAATCCACCGGCGACAGCCGGCCGTCATACCCGGGGCGGATCGGCACCTTGTGGTTGCGTGCGGTGAGCGCGATGAACTGCCACAGACCGGCCGGTCCGGACGCGCTGCGTGCGCCGGGGCGGTAACCGCTCTCGACGAACGGGATCAGCGCGTACTCGGTGGGCAGGTGCTGGGCGCGCAGCTGGTCGACCACGTAGCCGAACAGCGGCAGCAGCCGGTCCGGCGTGCGGGCGAGATCAGCCGGGACATGGGCGAAATGGCGGCGCCAGCGCTCGCTGGAATCGGCGCTGCAGTCACGATCGGCAAGGCCGTCGACGAAGCTCTGGTAGATCTCCCGGCCCTGCCGCTCGGTGCGTGCCTCGGTCGCGCCGACCGGAGCGTCGGCCGCGACCACCGCAGCCGCGGGCAGGAGGCAGGCGAGGACGATGGCCAGCCGCCGCATCGCCGGGCGCCGCGCCCTCATGCGGCGAATCCGTCCTTCCAGGCGCGCAGGGCGCCGAACCAGGCGTCGCGGGGGGCATCCGCCGCCGGCGCGACCGGTGCGCGCAAGCGGATGGCGGCACGCACGGCAGGCACATCGATGCGCAGGAACGGGTTGCAGGCCAGTTCGTCGGCCAGTCGGGTGGGCAGGGTCGCTTTGCCGGTCTGGTCCATGGTGTCCAGCTCCTCGCTGAGGCGCGCCAGCGCCGGGTTGTCCGGTTCCACCGCACGCGCGAAGCGGGCGTTGGAATGCGTGTACTCGTGGCCGCAGCAGACCAGCGACGTGCCCGGCAGAGCGGCAAGGCGGTCCAGGGAGGCCAGCATCTGGGCGGGCGTACCCTCGAACAGCCGGCCGCAACCGAGGCTGAACAAGGTATCGCCGCAGAACAGTACCCCGTGGCCGTGGAAGGCCAGGTGGCTGCGGGTGTGGCCGGGGACCGCGAGCACGTCGAAGCACCAGGGGCCGATGGTGACCTGCTCGCCATCGGTGACCCGGCACGTAGCCAGCGCGATGCGCTCATCGACCGGAGCGATCACCGGCGTGCCCGGCCAGCGCTCCAGCAGCGCCGGGACGCCGCCGATGTGGTCGCCGTGGTGATGGGTCAGCAGGATCGCCAGCGGCGGCCCGCGCAGGGCTTCGAGCACTGGCGTGGCAACGCCCGGGTCGACGACCAGCGCGTGCGCACCGTCGTCGTCGGCGAGGCACCAGATGTAGTTGTCCGACAGTGCCGGGATCGGCTGCAGGTGCACTCGGCCGGCCCCCTTGGGTCTGTAGAATGCGTGACCATGCCCTCCACCTCCCTGAACGGTCAACCTGGGGTGACCACCTGGTTCGCCAGTCCCGCCGGTCGGGTCCTGCTCGACGGCGAGGACGCGATGCTGCAGCGGACCCTGGCGGAACGTCCGTCGCCGCCCTGGCTGTGGCTGGGCCCGGTGCCCCGGCCCGAACTCGACGCGGCCTGCGGACGCGGCCTGGGGCTGTGGCGTGGCCGGCATGGCTGGGAGGGCGCGGTGCGCTGCGGCCTGGCGCTGCCGTTCCCGAGCGCCACGATGGGCGTCGTCATCCTCCAGCACGTGGTGCGCGCCGGTGGCGAGGACGACGGCCTGCTCGAGGAGGCGGCGCGCGTGCTCGAGCCGGGTGGGCGCCTGTGGCTGTTCACCCTCAACCCCCTCTCACCGTATCGCTGGCGCTGGCGCGGCCAGGGCCTGCGCGCGGGCGAGCCGCTGGGCTGGCGTCGGCGCCTGCGCCGCGCCGGCCTCGAACCCGAGCCGGTCTCGCAGGGCATCGGCCCGCAGTGGAAGCTCGAAGCGAGTGATGTCCTGCAATCCGGCCCCGGCCTGCGTGCGGCCTACGCCCTGCGGGCGGAGAAGCGCGTGGCTGCGCTGACGCCGTTGCCCGCCGCACGGTTGGCATTGCCGCGGGGGTTGCCGGCGGCATGACGCGCAAGGCTGTGGAGATCCATACCGACGGCGCCTGCCTCGGCAACCCCGGTCCGGGTGGCTGGGCCGCGCTGCTGCGTTATCGCGGCAAGGAGCGCGAGCTGGTCGGCGGCGAGCCGCTGACCACCAACAACCGCATGGAACTGATGGCCGCGATCAGCGGCCTGGAAACGCTGACCGAACCGTGCACGGTGATGCTGCAGACCGATTCCCAGTACGTGCGCAAGGGCATCACCGAATGGATGCCGAACTGGATCCGGCGCAACTGGCGCACGGCGGGCGGTGAGCCGGTCAAGAACCAGGACCTGTGGCAGCGCCTCCATGCGGCCGCCGGGCATCATGAGATCGACTGGCGCTGGGTGAAGGGCCACAACGGCGATCCCGACAACGAGCGCGTGGACGTGCTCGCCCGCGACGAAGCCGTGCGCCAGCGCGCGGCGGCACTGGTGCGCTAGGCCATGGCAGACGGCAACCGACTCCGCATGCGACAGATCGTTCTCGATACCGAAACCACTGGCCTGGAGTGGCGCAAGGGCAACCGCGTAGTCGAGATCGGCTGCGTCGAGATGGTGGAGCGGCGCCCGACCGGGCGCACCTTCCATCGCTATCTCAACCCGCAGCGCGAATTCGAGATCGGGGCGCAGGAGGTCACCGGGCTGACGCTGGAGTTCCTCGCCGACAAGCCACTGTTTGCCGACGTCATCGAGGAGTTCATCGAATTCGTCGACGGCGCCGAGCTGGTGATCCACAACGCCGCCTTCGACATGGGCTTTCTCGAGGCGGAATTCGCGCGCTGCGATGGTGCGGGCAGGCTCGCCGACCGGGTGCGGGTGCTGGATTCGCTGGAGATGGCCCGCCAGCGCTACCCGGGCCAGCGCAACTCGCTCGATGCGCTGTGCCGGCGCCTCGGCGTCGACAACGCCCACCGTCAGTTGCATGGCGCGCTGCTCGACGCGCAGCTGCTGGCCGAGGTCTATCTCGCGCTGACGGCGGGGCAGGGCGAGATCGGCTTCGGCCAGGTGGACGAGGCCGAAGCCGCGAGCGCGGCGATCGCACTGGCCGGCCTGCGGCTGGGGCCGCGTCCGCGGGTGGTGGTGCTGGCGGACGAGCTGGCGGCGCACGCGGCGCGGCTGGATGCGATCGGCAGGCGTGCCGGCGGCAGGACCGTGTGGGAGACGATGCCGGCATCGTCGGCAGGCGTGGAAACCACCGCCTGACGTGACGGGTTCCGCACACGCGGAGATCGGTCTGCCGCTCGGCCCATCCCGGCCGGCGGTTACGCGCCGGACGGGATGCGTTATTGGCTGCGGACCAGCACCACGGTGACGTTGTCCGAGCCGCCGTTGTCGAGCGCGGCGGCCACCAGCCCGTCCGCACATTCCTGAGCACTGCATTCGTCGTGCGCCAGCACCCGGGCGATGCCGCGGTCGTCGACTTCCTCGGTGAGGCCGTCGCTGCAAAGCAGCAGCTGCATGCCCGACTGCAGCTCGCCGGACAGCGTCTCCACTTTCAGGGCCTCCGGCTCGGTCACGCCCAGCGCCTGGGTCACGACGTTGCGGTGGGGGTGATGGCGGGCCTGGTCGATGCTGATCGCGCCCTGCGAGATCAGCTCCTGCACGTAGCTGTGGTCCTGCGACAGCTGCACCAGCTTGCCGTCGCGCCACAGGTAGGCGCGACTGTCGCCGACCCAGGCCACCTGGAAGCGCCGGCCCTCGACCCGCGCCGCGACCACCGTGGTGCCCATCGGCAGGGCGTCGTGGCGACGGCGCGACGCGCGGATGATCTCCTCGTCGGCGATGCGGATGGCCTGCGCCAACGGCGTGCCCTGGCGGACCTCGCGGACGATGGTCTCGCGCGCCAGCGCGCTGGCGACCTCACCGTACTCGTGGCCGCCCATGCCGTCGGCCACCAGCCACAGCCCGAGTTCGGCATCGCCGTAGTAGGTGTCTTCGTTCAGTTCGCGCCGCAGGCCGGCGTGGGTGAGATGCCCGAACTCGATCATGCGTGGTCCGCGATTGCCGGTGGGGCCGATGGGAACAACGGCGGGACTGGCGGCGTGAGGTCAGCGGGCATGCAATCCGTCGGGTCGCGTATGGCGTGGTCGGATGATGGCATTGACGGGCGGATACGCAAAACGCGTCACAGTGCTGCGTCAGGGGCAGGGGATCGCGTGGCCTTGGCCACGCGCCCTGCGGCGCTTTGCGCCTCCGGGTCGAACCTGGGGTTCGGATCAAACTTCCCCTCTCGCCAGATACGCAAAACGCCCCTTGCGGGGCGTTTTGCGTATCTGGCGGAGAGGGGGGGATTCGAACCCCCGAGGCGCTATAAACGCCTGCCTGATTTCGAGTCAGGTACATTCAACCACTCTGCCACCTCTCCGGTGGCCCGGGGCATGCGCCGCGGGCCGCACATGATACGGGCGCGCCCTGCGGCCGACAAGCGTGGTCGATGGCTCCCGGGACGCCGCGTTACACTGCGGTCCGCTGTCCTCATTTGCGCGTGCCGATGTCCGAAATCCTGGTCCCCGTCTCGTTCGGCGAACTGCTCGACAAGATCGCCATCCTGCAGATCAAGGCCGAGCGGATCTCCGATCCGGCCAAGCTGGCCAACGTGCGCCAGGAACTGTCCGCGCTGGAGCGGACGTGGATGGCGCACCCGGCCCCCGCGCGGACCCCCGGCTTCGAGGCCGGGGCCGCCGGCCTTCCGGCGCTTCGTGCCGAGCTCAAGGCCGTCAACGAGCGCTTGTGGGACATCGAGGACGCGATCCGCCTGAAAGACAAGGCCGGCGAGTTCGACGCGGGTTTCGTCCGCCTCGCACGCAGTGTCTACCTCGAGAACGACGAACGCGCGCGGGTGAAGAAGGAGATCAACCTGCTGCTCGGCTCGGGCTATGTCGAGGAAAAGTCCTACCGCGATTACCGCGGCGGCGCGGCGCCCGACGCGGGCTGAGCCACCCGGGCCGTGCGCTCAGCGCTGGCGTGCGCGCCATCCGCGCAGTGCCACCAGGGCGATCCACAACAGCAGGCTGGCCGGCAACAGCCACAGCGGCAGGAACATCAGCAGCAGGCCGTCCTGCGCGTCCTGCGGAAACCAGCGCACGCGGATGCGGGCACCGAGGTCGAGGCCCAGCATGATCAGCGCCGCGAACAGGGGCACCCACGCCGGTCCGGTGCGTGCCGCCAGTGCCAGCACCGCGTAGGGCAGGAACGCGAACACCGCCAGGCCGAACAGGAACAGCCACTGGCCGAGATCCGCATCGGGGCGGTCCATGTCGGCGATGCCCAGGGTGGCCAGCGCCACTACGGCGCCGGCCCCGAGGATCAACGCGCGTACGCGATCGTGGGCACTCATCGGCCAGCGCCGCTGTCGCTGCCGGGATGATCGGCGCAATAGCGCTCGAACGCGGCCACCGCGTCGTCCACGGTGACCAGGTCCATGACCCCCTCGTGCTCGATCTTGGTGCCCCACTTGAGGGCGGCCGCGGGCCTGCCGCGGAAACGCCGGGCGGCGTCGTCGTAGCGGTCCACGCAGTAGCGGCGGTCGGAATACGGGCCGCTGCGTGCCGGGTTGCTGGCCGCGTGCAGGCCCAGCACTTTCGCGCCCATCGCATTGGCGATGTGCATCGGGCCGGAGTCGGGTGTCATCACCAGCGCAGCGCGTGCCAGCAGCGCCGGCAGCTGCTTGAGGGTGTCCTTGCCGACCAGGTCGAGCGCGGGGCCCTGCATCGCGGCGAGGATGGCGTCGGCGGTCTCGCGCTCCAGCGCGCTGCGGCCGCCGCACAGCACCACCCGCCAACCGCGCGACAGCGCGTGGTCGGCCACTGCCGCGTAACGCTCGGCGCGCCAGTTGCGCAGCACATGGCTGGAACAGGGCGAGATCAGCAGCGCCGGCCGCTCGTCTTCCGGCCATTGCGCCGCCGCCCACGCATGGGCCTCCGCCGGCACCGGCATGTCCCACACGACCTCGCGTTGCCGCAGCCCCAGCGGCTCGCAGAAGCTGCCGATCGCATCCAGCACATGGATGCCCGGGCGGTCGGGTATGCGCTCGTTGACGAACAGGCCGTGCAGGTCCTTGGAGCGCGCGCGGTCGTAGCCGATGCGTCGCTTCGCGGGGATGAACGCCGACAGCAGGTTCGCGCGCGCGGCCACCTGCATCTGCAGCAGCACGTCGAAGCGGCGGCCGTCGAAGCCGCGCCGCAATGCGCGCATGCCGGCGACCCCGCTCTTCTTGTCATAGACGTGGAATTCCACGCCCGGCAAGCCCTCGAGCAGCTTCTGTTCGCCGCGGCCGATGACCCAGTCCAGCTGCACCTGCGGCCACGCCGCGCGCAGGGTGCGGACCAGAGGCAACACATGGGTGACGTCGCCAAGCGCGGACAGCCTGAGCAGGCAGATCGAGGTGGGCGCGGAGGGCACGGGGCTGGCGGAAGACGGCATTGCGGGACTCGGTCGATGGCACCAGGCGGCGAGTGTATGCGTTGCCGACGGCGTCGCCGCGGGCCGCTACACTCGCGGCATGGTGCGATTCGATGCGAACGAGAGCCTGGTTCCGTTCGGCGACGATGCCGGCGGACGCGGCGCGATCCTCGGTGATTCCGCGTGGATCAGGCAGGCGGAGCCGGGCTGGTTCGACCCCGCCTGGTGGGGCGAGCGCGCGCGCCCGGTCGATAGCGGCGGGCGGGGTGGTGCCTGGTTCGTGCGTGGTCCGTTCGGCGACGCCGTGTTGCGGCTGTACCTGCGCGGCGGGCTGGCCGCGCAGCTCAGTCGCGATCGCTACTGGTGGCGCAGCGCCGCGGCCACGCGCAGCTTCGCCGAGTTCCGCCTGACCCGCGACCTGCGGCTGCAGTCGCTTCCGGCGCCGGAACCGATCGCGGCGCGCTACCTGCGCCAGGGGCCGACCTACCGCGCTGCCATCCTGGTGCGTCGGATCGACGGCGTGCGCACGCTGGCCGACCGCATGGCGGTGGCCGGTGTCGATGCACCATGGGAGGAGACGGGGCGCCTCATCGCCCGGTTCCATCGGGCTGGGCTCGACCATGCCGACCTCAACGCCCACAACGTGCTGTTCGACGCCACGGGCCAGGGCTGGCTGATCGATTTCGACCGCGGACGCCTGCGCGTTCCGGAAACCGGCTGGCGTTCGCGCAACCTGACGCGGCTTGAACGGTCGCTGCTGAAGCTGCGCGCGCAACGCAGCGAGGCGGACGTGCGCGCCGATTTCGCCCGACTGCGCGCGGCCTACGACGCGCGCTGGGCGAAGGGGACCTGATGGCCTGGAGCCTGCGCTTCCACGGGGTCGGCAACGCATCGGCGATCGAACTCGGGTCGTCGATGGCGACGATCGAGCGCGATGGTGCGCCGTGGCTGACCATCGACTGCGGCGGCGAGGGACTCAGCGCGTGCCTTGCGCACTACGCCCGGCCGCCCCGCGCGCTGTTCATCACCCACACCCACCTCGACCACGTGGCCGGCTTCGAACGCCTGTTCGTGTCCGAGTATTTCGACGCGGCGCGACGTGGCCAGATGCCGGTGTACGTGCCCGCGCCGGTGGTGCCGTTGCTGCACCAGCGCGTCGGTGACTACCCCAACGTGCTCGCCGAGGGCGGCGCCAACTTCTGGGATGCCTTCCAGCTGGTGCCGGTCGGCGGGGCGTTCTGGCATGACGGCGTACGCCTGGAAACGTTCGCCGTGCGCCACCACTGGCCGGGCACCGCGTTCGGCCTGCGCCTGCCCGGCAGCCTGCTGTGGAGCGGCGACACCCGACCGATTCCGGAACTGCTGGCGCATTACGCCGGCGAAGGCGAACTCATCGCCCACGACTGCGGGCTGCACGGCAATCCCTCGCACAGCGGCATCGACGACCTCGTGCGCGAGTACCCGCCCGAACTGCTGGCGCGCTGCGTGCTCTACCACTACGCAAGCGCGGCCGATGGCGACGCGCTGCGCGCGCTGGGCCATCGCGTCGCCCGCCAGGACGACGTGTTGGCGCTGGCCGATCCGTTGCCGGGAGCGCTGGCGGGGTGAACGTGCCGCAGCCCGCGCCCATGCCGCTGTCGGACCGCCTGGGCCGGCCACTGCATGACCTGCGGCTGTCGGTGATCGAGGCCTGCAACTTCCGCTGTGGTTACTGCATGCCCGCCGACCGGGTGCCGGACGGGCACGGCTTCGACGCGGCGGGGCGAATGGATTTCGACGAGATCGAAACGCTGGTGCGTGCGTTCGCACGGCTGGGCGTGCGCAAGCTGCGACTGACCGGTGGCGAGCCGCTGCTGCGCCGCGACCTCCCGACGCTGGTGGCGCGGCTGGCGCGCATCCCGGGCATCGACGACCTCGCGCTGACCACCAATGGCAGCCTGCTGGCGCGACATGCGCGCGCGCTGCGCGCAGCAGGGCTGCATCGGATCACCATCAGTCTCGATGCACTCGATCCGGCGCGCTTTCACGCGCTGTCGGGCGGGCGTGGGCGGATCGCCGACGTGCTGGCGGGGATCGAAGCGGCGGAGGCGGCCGGCTTCGGCGTGCTCAGGCTCAACTGCGTGGTGCAGCGTGGCGTCAACGAGGACCAGGTGTTGCCGCTGGTCGGGCGCTTCCGCCACAGCGGCCACGTGCTGCGCTTCATCGAATACATGGATGTCGGCACCTGCAACGGCTGGCGCATGGATCGCGTGGTGCCGTCGGCAGAGCTGTGCGCACGCATCCACGCACGCTGGCCACTGTGCGCACTGGAGCCGCGCTACCGCGGCGAAGTCGCCGCACGCCATGCCTTCGCCGATGGCGGTGGCGAGATCGGCTTCGTCAGTTCAGTGAGCGCGCCGTTCTGTGGCGACTGCAACCGCGCCCGGGTGGCGGCCGACGGTGCGTTCTACGGCTGCCTGTTTGCAGGCGCGGGCCGACCGTTGCGGCCGCTGCTCGCACACGGAGAGGACCGCTTGATGGACGAGATCCGTGCGCTGTGGATGCATCGCGCCGACCGCTACAGCGAACTGCGCGGCAGCGCCGGGCATTCGCCGCGGCAGCGGGTGGAGATGTTCCTGGTCGGTGGGTGAGTGCGACGGCCGACGGCGCCATGCGTCGTCGGTCAGCGTTGGCATCCACCGCGGCACGGGTACCATCGTTTCCCATCCGATCGCGCCGCGCGCCAGGCGCGTCACGGTCGGATCCAGCGACGTTCAACCGGTCCGACATGGCTGATTCCCGATCCCGCACGAAACCACCCACCGCGGCGCCGGCGCTTACCCACCTCGACGCCGAGGGGCGACCGGCGATGGTCGACGTATCCGCCAAGCCGGCCACCGCACGCAGCGCGACCGCGCGCTGCGACGTGCGCTTTCCAGCGGCGGTGGCGGCGCAACTGCATGCGTCCGGCCTGCGCAGCGCCAAGGGCGGCATCGTAGACACCGCGGTGATCGCGGGCACCATGGCGGTCAAGCGCACGCATGAGCTGATCCCGTTCTGCCATCCGCTGCCGATCGACGGCATCCGCATCGCGATCGACTGGGAAGGCGAGCGCGCCCTGCGCATCGAATGCACGGTGCACACCGTGCACCGGACCGGCGTCGAGATGGAAGCGCTCACCGGTGCCACCGTGGCGGCCCTGACCATCTACGACATGTGCAAGGCGCTGTCGCACGCAATCACGATCGGCCCGGCGCGCCTGATGGCCAAGCGCGGTGGCAGGCGTGATATCGGAGCGTCGCCATGATCCGGTTGACGGTGCTGTATTTCGCCAGCCTGCGTGACGCTGCCGGCAGCGCGCAGGAAACGGTCGATACGCTGGCGCCGGACCTCGCCGCGCTGTACGGGGAGATGCGTGCCCGCCACGGTTTCCTGCTGCCGCGCGAACGCCTGCGGGTGGCGGTGGATGGTGCGTTTGCGAATTGGACCGATGTGCCGCGCGCCGGCAGCGAGGTCGCCTTCATCCCGCCGGTGAGTGGAGGTTGAGCATGCACGACACCACCGGTTTCCGGCTGTCGGCGGATGCGATCGACACCGCGGCATTGCACGCCCGGCTGGATGAGCCGGCCGCGGGCGCCTGCGTGGTCTTCGAGGGCCGGGTGCGTAACCACCACGCCGGCCGCGCCGTGCTCGGGCTGGCGTACGAGGCCTATGCGGACCTGGCGGAGGCCGAGGGCAGGCGCATCGTCGATGCGATCCGCGAACGCCATGGCCTGCACCGTGCGTTGTGCGTGCATCGGGTCGGCACGCTGGACATCGGCGAGGTCGCGGTCTGGGTCGGGGTGTCCGCCGCCCATCGCGACGCCGCGTTCGAGGGCTGTCGCGCGATCATCGACGCCATCAAGCAGGACGTGCCGATCTGGAAGCGCGAACGCTACGCCGATGGCGGCGCCGCGTGGTTGCATCCCGAAGAAGGCAGAGGAGGTCGGTGATGGGCAGGACACTGGTTCTGGCGGGCGCCTTGCTGGCGGTGATGCCGGCATGGTCGGGCGAGCTGCTGGTCGGCAACAAGTCCGCCGACACGGTGTGGCGGATCTCGCTGGACGACGGCACCCGGCGTGCGGAGATCGCCACCGGTGCGGCGCCGCACGAGATCGCGGTGGCGCCGGGCGGCCGCACGGCGGTGGTCACCAACTACGGCCACCAGGCACCGGGCAACAGCCTGTCCGTGATCGACCGCGATGGTGCGCAGACCCGCACATTCGATCTCGGCACGCACGCGCGGCCGCATGGGGTGCGCTTCAGTCCGGATGGACAGCGCCTGCTGGTCACCACCGAGGCCAGCGGCTCGCTGCTGATGCTGGATGCAGCCACGGGCGTGCTCGAACGTGCGTTCGATATCGGCGATGGCGTCGGCCACATGGTGGCGCTGTCGCGCGACGGCACCGTCGCGTACGTCAGCAAGATCCGTGCGGGCTCGGTGGTGCGCGTCGATCTGACCAGCGGCGGGGTGCTCGAACGCCCGGCAGGGGCGGGGGCGGAAGGGATCGAGGTCGCGCCGGATGGCAACGTCTGGGTGACCAACCGCGACGCCGACACCGTCACCGTGCACGATCCGGAGTCGCTGGCCATCCGTGCCACGCTGGCGAGCAGCGGATTTCCGATCCGGGTGGTGTTCACCCCCGACGGCCGGCATGCGCTGGTGACCAATGCCCGCGCGGCGACGCTGTCGGTGTTCGATGCCGCCAGCCGGCAGTCGGTGTCGACCGTGCCACTGGCCCAGCCCGGACGCGAGTACCGGCAGACCCTGCTGGGACGGGCGGCATTGCCGATCGGCGTGATCGCCGACCCGCAGCGCCCGCGCGTCTATGTCGCGATCAGCGGCGGCAACGAGGTCGCGGTGGTCGATACCGCGCGCTGGGAAGTGATCGGGCGCTGGACCACCGGCGATGAACCCGACGCGCTGGCGATCCTGCCCGATGCGGCGGACTGAGCAGCGAACGAAAGGGGCTGGCGCCAATGGCGATGGCCCCGCCGACTGACCTCGTCGCCCGCATCAACCGATACCGTTGCTGCCTTCCGGCCCTGGCGGGATTTTCGATCTAGCGTCGCGAGGGGCCGACGGGGCCACCATGGAGACGTACACCTGCCGTTGCAGCAGGCAGAACTGGCGGAGAGAGGGGGATTCGAACCCCCGAAGCGCGGTTTAGACGCTTACACACTTTCCAGGCGTGCTCCTTCAACCACTCGGACACCTCTCCGCACCTGACCCCCGCGCACCTTGCCTGCCTTGGCGCGGCCGCACGGGGGCCGTGATTCTAAGCCTTCGGCCGCGGTGCCGACAAGAAACATCTCGCCGGCCCGATTGCGTGGCGTGGGCGACGCGGCACACCGCGCGCCGCGGGCGGCTACGCCGACCGGCGTGGCAGAATGGCGGCATGTCGTATCTCGTCCTCGCCCGCAAGTGGCGCCCCAAGCGTTTCGCCGAACTGGTCGGGCAGGAGCACGTGGTCCGCGCGCTCACCAATGCGCTGGAATCCGGCCGCGTCCACCACGCCTTCCTGTTCACCGGCACCCGCGGCGTGGGCAAGACCACGATCGCGCGGATCTTCGCCAAGAGCCTCAACTGCGAGTCGGGAACCTCGTCGGATCCCTGTGGCGAGTGCGAGACCTGCCGCTCGATCGATGCCGGGCGCTTCATCGACCTGCTCGAGATCGACGCCGCCAGCAACACCGGCGTCGACGACGTGCGCGAGCTGATCGACAACGCGCAGTACATGCCGTCGCGGGGCCGGGTGAAGGTGTACCTCATCGACGAGGTGCACATGCTGTCGAAGTCGGCGTTCAACGCGCTGCTGAAGACGCTGGAGGAGCCGCCGGGGCACGTGAAGTTCCTGCTGGCGACCACCGATCCGCAGAAGCTGCCGGTCACCGTGCTGTCGCGCTGCCTGCAGTTCAACCTCAAGCGGCTGGACCTCGGCCAGATCGAAGGGCAGATCGGTCGCATCCTCGAAGCCGAGGAGATCGCGTTCGACGACGGCGCGGTGCGCCAGATCGCGCGCGCGGCCGATGGCAGCCTGCGCGACGGACTCTCGCTGCTCGACCAGGCGATCGCCTACACCGGGGGGCGACTGGAGGATGCCGGCGTTGCCGCGATGCTGGGCACCGTCGACCGCACCCGCGTGGGCGCGCTGCTGGAAGCATTGGCGTCGGCCGATGGCGAGCGCTTGCTGGACGAAGTCGGCACGCTCGCGGAATTCTCGCCCGACTGGGGCAGCGTGCTCGACGCGCTGGCGGAGGCGCTGCATCGCATCCAGGTGCGCCAGCTGGTGCCGGGTGCCGGTGTGGACGGCGAGGGCGTCGACCTCGACGCACTGGCCGCGGCCGTGCGCCCGGAGCTGGTCCAGCTCTGGTACCAGATGGCCCTCGACGGCCGTCGCGAACTGCCGCTGGCGCCCAGTCCGCGTACCGGCTTCGAGATGAGCCTGCTGCGGATGCTGGCGTTCCGTCCGCTCGATGGCGTTACGGCTGACGCCGGTGATGCAGGCGCAGCCGCGCCCGCACGCGGGCAGGGTGCAGGTACGCCAGCGCGTGGCGGGCGCGATGCTGCCGCCGCGGCGCGCGCCGCGCTGGAGTCGGACGAAGTCCCGCCGCGCCGCGCCGCGCCCCCGGCCGCTGCGGCAGCCGGAGAGATCCGCATGACCGCAGCGGCCGCCGCCCCCGCGATCGCGACGGCCGCCGCGCCGAGTTCCGCGATGGCACCCGCCACGGACGTCGACCGCGCCCCGTGGGCGGACGACCTGCAGCAGGACCGGCGTGTCCCGCCCGCGGTGACGCCGGACCGTGCCGTGGCGACGGCTGCAGCCGTCGTTGCCGCGGCCGATGTCGCCGACCACGTCCGCACGCTGGTCGAGGTTGACGCCGACGGGTGGCCGGACCTGGTGGTGCGGCTGGGCCTGCGCGGCCCGGTGCGCGAACTCGCCGCACATACCGCCTTCCTCGGCTATGCCGACGGCGTGCTGCGGCTGTCGCTGCCCGCCAGCGATGACCACCTGCAGACCCCGCTGCTGGTCGGCCAGTTCGCCGCCGCGCTCGCACCGCATCTTGGTGCCGCGCCGACGCTCCGCTTCGAGGTGGCGGCCGGCGGCGAAACCCTGCACGAGCGTCATGCGCGTGAGCGCGATGCCCGCCAGCAGGCCGCCGAGCGCGCGTTCCTCGACGATCCGGACGTCAAGCGGATGATGTCCCAGCACGGCGCCCGCCTGGTGCCCGACTCGATCCGCCCGGTCGACGACCGCTGAACCTTCTCCGCGCCGCTGCCGGCGCGGCCCCAACAGGAGTACCGACATGCGTGGAAACATCGCCCAGCTGATGCAGCAGGCCCAGAAGATGCAGGAAAACATGCAGCGCGCGCAGGAAGAGCTTGCCGGGCTGGAAGTCACCGGCAGCGCCGGTGGCGGCATGGTCAGCGTCACCCTCAGCGGGCGCATGGAATGCCGCAAGGTGCGCATCGATCCCAGCGTGATGTCGGATGCGGAGATGACCGAGGACCTGGTGGCCGCGGCCATCAACGACGCGGTCAACAAGGTCAATACCGAATCGCAGGCGCGCATGTCCGCGGCCACCGCCGGCATGCCGGTACCGCCGGGCATGAAGCTGCCGTTCTGAGGACGGTGCTGCAGGCTCTCCGCAACCGCAAGCACCTGGGCAGGTCTCGATGTCAGCGCTACTCGAACAACTGATCGACGCCCTGCGGGTGCTGCCGGGCGTGGGCCAGAAGTCGGCACAGCGGATGGCCTACCACCTGCTGGAGCGCCAGCGCGACGGCGGACGGCGGCTGTCGGAAGCGCTGGAGGCGGCGATGTCGCGGATCGGCAACTGTGGGCGTTGCCGCGACTTCAGCGAGACGCCGGTGTGCCCGGTCTGCGCCAGTGCATCGCGCGACGTGCAGGTGCTGTGCGTGGTGGAGACGCCGGCCGACCGCCTGGCGATCGAGCAGGCCACCGACTTCCGCGGCCTGTACTTCGTCCTGCATGGGCGGCTCAGCCCGCTCGATGGCATCGGCCCGCGCGAGCTTGGACTCGACGGGCTCGGCACCCGGCTGGCCGAGGGCGAGGTGCGCGAGCTGATCGTCGCCACCAACCCGACGGTGGAGGGCGAAGCCACCGCGCATTACCTCGCCCAGCTGGCGCGCCAGCACGGCGTGCGGCCGAGCAGGCCGGCACACGGCCTGCCACTGGGTGGCGAGCTCGAATACGTCGATCGCGGCACGCTCTCGCACGCCTTCGGCAGCCGCAGCGACATCACCGGCTGAAAGCGGCGTCGCCGCGCGCCGCGAGCGTGTGCGAGGCTAGGCTCCGCCTACCTCAATCGCCCGGTCGCGCCATGCCCACCATCTTCCACAAGATCATCCGTCGCGAGATTCCCGCCGAGATCGTCCACGAGGACGAGCACCTGATCGCCTTCCGCGACATCGCGCCGCAGGCGCCGGTGCACGTGCTGTTCGTGCCGAAGGAGTCGATTCCCACGCTGGACGCGGCGACCCCGTCGCAGGCCGAGACCATCGGCCGGCTGGCCCTGGCCGCGGCCGATTACGCACGCAGGGAAGGTTTTGCCGCCGATGGCTACCGCATCGTGATGAACTGCAACGACCACGGCGGGCAGACCGTCTACCAGATGCACCTGCACCTGCTGGCCGGCGCGCCGCTGGGGCGGTTCGGTACGCCCTGAAACCCGGTTACCACCACCAACCCGGGCCCCAGCCCCACGGATACGGCTCGTAGCGGATGACCTGCACGTCGGCGCGTTCCGGCCACAGGTAGACCACGTCGGCGTCGATGCGCGGCAGGCGGTAGTCGTACTCGCCGATACGGACCTGCTCGGTCGCGGCGATCCGGCCGGTAAAGGTGACATCGCGGTCGGTGGCGAACAATGCCGGATCGTAGAAGCCGGTGCGGCAGGCGATGAAGCGACCGCCGGTCCGGTTGCCGCTGAAGCTCGGCCGGCCACTGGCATCGAGCGGTGCCGACAGCATCTGGAAGCAGGTGCGGTCGGCCTGCGGGGTCACTTCCACGATGCGCCCGCCCCAGCGCACCGCGGTGCCGTTGGTGGCGGCGGCGGTGGCGGCCTGGTCGGGCGACACGGTGGCGTAACTGCCCTGCAGCGGCGCCGGAGCGGTGGCGCATGCGGCCAGCAGGGTGCAGGCGAGGGCTGCGGGCAGATGGACGCGTTTCATCGTGAGGTCTCCGCGGGTCGGTACCGGTGCAGGTCGAGAATCAGCGTGCGTGCGGCCGCCGGATTGGCCGGGTGGGCAGCGTAGCGCCAGTCGGAGAAACGCGCGCTGAGTGTCGCCAGTGTGGTGTCCTGCGGCCGTGCGGCCAGCACGCGCGCGGACCAGTCGCGTGCCGGCTCGTGCGGTGCGGGTGCCAGCCCCAGGCGCGCATAACGTGCGCCCAGCGCATGCCAGGCACGCAGCACCGGGTCGCGCTCGCGTTCGCCGCGCGCGACCAGCCACAGCATCCACGCCAGCGCCAAGCCCGCCAGTGCCGCGAACAGCACGATCAGCTGGTGCATTTCGAGGTCGCGGATGCCCAGCGGCTGCAGCAGCTGGCGCTGGCGGGTGGCGTCGAAACCGAGCACGAAATCGTTCCAGCCGCGGCGCATCCAGTCGCCGACATCCCACATGTCGGCCAGCCCGCGCAGGCCGGCGCCGCCATCGTCGGACAGGTTGGCGATGGTGTCGTAGATGCGTTCCGGCGCCACCGCGGCGGTCGGGTCGGCACGCACCCAGCCGCGGCCCTCGTACCAGACCTCGGCCCAGGCGTGGGCGTCCTCGCGGCGCACCAGCCAGTAGTCGCCGAACCGGTTGTAGTAACCGCCGACGTAGCCGGTCACCACCCGCGCGGGGATGCCGGCGGCACGCATGAACACCACGAACGCGCCCGCATAGTGTTCGCAGAAGCCCTCCTGCTCGTCGAACAGGAACTCGTCGACGGCGTGGCGGCCGGGCAGGTTGGTGGCGAGCGTGTAGGCGAAGTCGCTGCGCACCCAGTCGTTGAAGCGCTGTACAACCGCTTCGTCCGCGGCCACGCCGTGACCGGCCTCGGCGCGCCACTGCCGGGCCAGTGCGATGGTGCGTGGATTGAAGCCCGCCGGCAGCCGCAGCGCCATCGTGCGCAGCATCGGCCGCAGTTCGGTTTCATAGGCGGCAGGCGCCGCCGACTGCAGCCGCCAGCGTCGCAGCGAACTCAGCGGGCGCCAGGACGTGGTGCTGTGGTCGTGGCCCAGGCGGGTGCCGTCGGGCTCGGCCAACGGCAGGTCGAGGGTCACCCCGAAACGGCGGTCCGTGGGCTCGAGCTCGAGTTCGTAGTCCCATACCGGGCCACCGACGCGCACCTCGGCCGGCGGCAGGCCCTGCGTCCACTCGGCGCGCGACCAGCGGCGGCCGTCGTAGTCGGTCAGCACCGGACCGCGCCAGTACAGCTGCATGCGCTCCGGCACCGGGCCGAAAAAGCGCGCGCGCAGGGCCGGCGAGTCGTCGCCCATCAGGTCCAGCCAGTCGCCCGGGCCCATTTCCCCGGACAGCCCCGGCTTGGCGATGGCGCGTTCGGGCACGCCCCACATCGGTGATGCCATGCGCGGGAACAACCAGAATGCCGCCAGCGCCAGGGGCAGCCCCACCAGTGCCAGCCTGCCCACCAGCCACAACCGCCGGCCCACCGCGTGCACCGGAGGCAGCGGGTTGGTGGGCACTGCCGCGTCGAGTTCCGCCAGTCGCCACAGCGCCGCCAGTGCCACCAGCGCACCGGCGAGGCCGAGCAGCAGCGACAGCGGCCCCTGGTCGAGCAGGAAGGTCGCGAACGGCGCGAACAGCGCGAAGCCGAGCAGGCTGCGCGCATCGCGCCAGCTGAACAGTTCGACCGGCTTGATCGCCAGCATCGCGGCGAGCAGGGCGCAGCCGGTGTCGCGACCCAACGAGAAGCCGCTGCCGGCCAGCACCAGGCCGACGGCGGCCAGCGCCACTGCGGCGCGCAACGGCGCCGGCAGTCGCCGTTTCCAGGCGATCGCCGCCACGACGGCAGCAAGGGCACCGACCGCCAGCCCAAGCCATCCGGGCAGCTGCAACAGCAGCGGCAACTGGCACGCGAACGAGGCCGCGAGGCACCACGCACGCGCCGTGACCGGGAGGCTGCGTGGATCAACGACGGCAGCGCGCGCGGGCTTCCGCATGCGCGGGTGTGTCGCGATGCCCTCAGCCATGCGTCGCCTCCGGCAGCAGCGCCAGTGCGCGCAGGCAGGCATGGCGATGCAGCGCCCCACGCGCGGGGCCCAGCGCCGGTTGCCCCGGCAGGCGCAGCACGTAGCGGCGCTGGTCGCGTTCGGCCTCGTCCACCCAGCGAGCGAGCCGGCGGATGCGCGCCTCGTACGGCAGCTCCGCGGTGCCGCGCCAGTCGATCACCACGTCGGCGCCCTGCGGCTGCTCGTATTCGCGCACCAGCAACTGGTCGCGTCGTGCCGAAGGCTTCCACGCGATCGCACGACGCGAATCGCCGCGACGCCAGTTGCGCAGGTGGTGCACGTCGTCGCCGGCCGCATGCAGGCGCGCCTGGACGTTGTCGCCGGCGCCCTCCGGCAACGGCGGGCCATGCGCTTCGGGTGCCGGATAGACCAGCAGCGGGGTGTCCGGCCATACCCACGACCAGGCACGGGCGAGCCCCAGCGGGCGCGTGGTGGAGATCCGCAGGCGGCCGATGTCGAGCCAGCCACGTTGCGCGGTGGGCAGCTCCAGCACGGCCTCGCCGGCGCCATCGTCCAGGTGCAATGCGGCCGAGGTGTCACCCGCGCGCACTTCGAGCCCGCGGCGCGGGCGAGCCACGTCCGCACGCGCATGCACGCGCAGTGCGAGCGGGTGTCCGGCCGGCACCGGCTCGGCATCGATGGCCTGCACCGCCAGTCCGCTCAGCTGCAGGTGCGCGTGCAGCAGGCTGGCCAGCGCGGTGCCGGCCAGCAACAGGCACAGCAGCAGTGCGGGATTGTTGTTGTAGTTGAGCGCGCCCACGCCCATCGTCAGCAGCAGCACGAAGAAGAACAACCCGAACGCGGTCGGCAGCACGTAGATGCGTCGGCGGTCCAGACGAGCGGGCAGCGGCTCGGGCGCACGCGGGCGCGCCAGCTGCTGCAGGCGCTGGAACATGCGCGCCGGTGCGCGGACGGTCGCAGCCATTGTTCGCTCAGTCCACCGCCACCGCGTGCAGGATGGTCTTGGCCAGCGCCGCGGCATCGCCGCCGTCGCTGGCGGGCACCAGCCGGTGTCCCGCGACGGCGACGAACAGTGCCTGCACGTCCTCGGGCACCACGTGGCGGCGGCCCAGCAGCAGTGCATACGCGCGCGCTGCGCGCAGCAGCGCGATGCCTGCACGCGGCGACAGGCCGATGCGCACACCGCCGTGATGACGACTGCGCGCAACCAGCGCCTGCACGTAGTCGATCAGTGCATCGCTGGCATGTACGCGCTGCACGGCCTCGCGCAGCTGCAGCACGTCATCGGCACCCAGCACCGGCATCGCACGTGCGATCAGGTCACGGCGATCGCTGCCGGCCAGCAGCGCGCGTTCGGCGTCCGCGCCGGGATAACCGAGGCTCAGGCGCATCAGGAACCGGTCTAGCTGCGAATCCGGCAACGGATAGGTGCCGGCAAGATCGAGCGGGTTCTGGGTGGCGATGACGAAGAAAGGGTCCGGCAGGGAATGGGTGACGCCGTCGATGCTGACCTGGCGCTCCGCCATCGCTTCCAGCAGTGCGCTCTGCGTGCGCGGCGGCGCGCGGTTGATCTCGTCGGCCAGCAGCACCTGGGTGAACACCGGCCCCGGGTGGAATTCGAAACTGCGCGCCTGCGCGTCGTACACCGACACGCCAACGATGTCCGACGGCAGCAGGTCGGAGGTGAACTGCACGCGCTGGAACTCCAGCCCGAGCGTTGCCGCCAGCGCATGCGCAAGCGTGGTCTTGCCGAGGCCAGGCAGGTCCTCGATCAGCAGGTGGCCACCCGACAGCAGGGCGACGAATGCCAGCCGCACCTCGTGTGCCTTGCCCAGCACCAGCGAATTCACCTGGACCTGAGCGGCGCCCAGCGATCGTGAAAGCGCGTCGGGTAGCATGTCGGCGTGGGTGGGCGAATCGGCCATGCGGGTCTCCGGAAACGGGGCGGTATGGCGTGTCGCGATGGCCCGCGTCTCCCCGTTCTGCGGGCGCCAACGTCAATCAATCGAGTGTAACTGGGTCGCATACGGATGCCGACTGACATCGACATGCGGAGTGCCGGCGTGCGCGCCTGGAATCCGCGACATGTATTCATCGCGCTGTGGGTGGCGGTGACGCTGATCAAGATCGTGCTCGCCGCGCGGCTTCCGCTGTTCGTCGACGAGGCCTTCTACTGGCAGGAAGGCCAGCATCCCGCGTGGGCGTATTCCGACCTGCCGGGACTGACGGCCTGGTTGATCCGCGTAGGCGTGGAGATCGGCGGCCACCATGTGCTGGCGGTGCGCGCGCCCTTCCTGCTGATGGCCGCGCTGCTGCCGTGGTGGATGGTGGACCTGGTGCGCCGCGAACTCGACGAGCGCCACGCGTGGGTGGCCGGCATCGCGGTCCTGTTGCTGCCTCTGGCCGGCACCCTGGGCCTGCTGGCGTTGCCCGACGTGGCCATGGCGTTGGCGACGCTGGCCTGCGTGGACGCCGCCGCGCGACTGGTGCGCAAGGTGGATGCCGGCGGCGCGACCCTGCTTGCTTTCGGGCTGGCGGTCGGTGCGCTCAGCCACTACCGCTTCGCAGCCGTGGTCGGCGTGGGCTTCGTCGCGCTGCTGTGCCTGCAGGGTGGCCGGCGCGCGTTGCGTGATCCGCGCGCGTGGATCGCGATCGCCTTCGGTGCCGCGGCATGGGCACCGTTGCTGGCATGGAACTTCGACAACGCCGAAGCCGGCCTGCGCTTCCAGCTGGTCGACCGTCATCCGTGGGCCCTGCATGGCGAGGGACTGCTGTTCCTGCCGGTGCAGGCCGGCGTGGTGACGCCGTTGCTGTTCGTCGCGTTGCTGGTCGCGGCGTGGCACGGCGTGCGCAGCCGCGAGCCGGTACGCCGTTTGTTCGCGCTGCTCGGCGGACTGCTGGTGGCAGGGTTCTTCCTGCTCGGTTTCTTTGCCGATGTCGAGCGGGTGAGCTTCCACTGGCCGTTGCCCGGCTATATCGCGCTGATCCCGTTGCTGCCGGCCTTGCTGGATGCCTGGCCGCGCTGGTTGCGCACGGCCACCTGGTCGCTGGCCGCGGCCGGGCTGGTCGCGTTCCTGGGTTACTACGCCGCGGTCTCTGCGCCATCGCTACGCGAGCAGGCGGCCGCGGCGAAGTGGTATCCGTCCAACTTCGCCGGCTGGGACGAACTGGCCGCCGCGGTTGCCGACGCGCATGCGCAGATGCCCGCCGGCACCCGCATCGTTGCCGACAATTTCAAGATCGGCGCCGAACTCGGTTTCGCCCTCGGCAACCCGCGCATCGCGGTACTCGACCATCCGCTCAACCGCGACCATGGCCGTGCCCCACAACTGCGGCTGTGGGGCCTGGAAGCGCAAGGCGCGCGCGAGGTGGCGCAGGGGTCGGTGCTGCTGGTCGTCGGCGCGACCGACGTCAAGTTCAGCGAACTGCTCGCGCATTACCAGAGCCTGTGCGCCCGCTTTGGCCGGCTGCCGCATGCGGAGGCGGTGAACATCGACCACGGCGGCCGGCGGTTCCTGCTGCTGCGTTTCGATGGCCCCTCACCCGGGGGAAGCGGGCCTTGCGTGACGCCCGTGGTGGCGCATCTGCAGGAACCCGCCGCGGGCACGGCGGTCGACCGCGAATTCCGCGTCTACGGCTGGGCGGTGAAGGATGGCGTCGGCGTGCGCGAGGTCCGGCTGACGCTCGACGGCACGGTGGTCGCCACCGCCGACTACGGCCAGGAAAACAGCTGGGTCGGCGAATTCCTGCACGGTCGTTCCAACGACCCGGGGCAGCCGGCGGTCGCGTTTTCGGCGCAGGTCGATGCCTCCGCGCTGCCGGCCGGCGACTACTGGCTGGGGATGGAGATCGAAGGCGCCGACGGCAGCGTCGAGGTCTGGAGCGAGCGGCGGATCCACCTGCGCTGAGGCGCGCGTGGAGAGCCGCGTGGCTCAGGGCAGGATGAACCCGGCGTCGCGCAACAGGCGTGCGGTGGCAATCAGCGGCAGGCCGACCAGCGCGGTCGGATCGCTTGTTTCGATCGCATCGAACAGCGCGATCCCGAGCCCTTCGCTCTTGAAGCTGCCGGCGCAATCGAGCGGTTGCTCGGCATCGACATAGCGTTCGATCGCCGCGCGTTCGAGGCGACGGAACCTCACCGTGGTGGTGTCCAGCCCCTCACCGGCAAGCGTGCCGCCACGGCACAGCGCGACCGCGGTGAGGAACCGCACGCTGGAACCCGACATCGATTCCAGCTGGGCGATCGCGGCGTCGCGGGTGCGGGGTTTGCCCAGCGCACGGCCATCGAAGGTCGCGACCTGGTCCGACCCGATCACCCACGCCCCCGGATGCAGGCGCGCGACCTCACGCGCCTTCGCCCCGGCCAGCCGCGTGGCCAGCACGGCCGGCGCTTCCCCTGGCAACGGGGTCTCGTCGACATCCGGCCGCCCGGTGGTGAACGGCAGTTGCAGGCGCTCGAGCAGTTCGCGCCGGTAGCGCGAGGTCGAGGCGAGGATCAGCGGGCCGCTCACGCCGACGTCGTCCGCGCCTGTTCGATACGCTCGAGCTGCTGTTCGATGCGCGCGCGTGCGGTGTCGATCGAAGCGCGGACCTGGTCGAGCTGCTCGGTGTTGGCGGCATGGCCATGCTGCTGCAGCCACAGGCGCTGGCGCAGCATTTCCTGCATGGCCTCGCGGACCGGGTTCTCGTCGCTCCCGGCGACCGCCTCGATCTCGGCGCGGGCCACGCGCAGCCGGTCCTCGAAGGCATCGGCGGCATCGAGGACCGCGGCCAGCGCCTGCTGGCGGCGGCCGCCACGACGGCGCAACAGCAACCAGCAGGCGGTGCACAGAAGGAGGGCGGCGAACAGGGTTGCGGACAGGATCAAGCCGGCGGCGCCCGGAAAGGGAGGGGCAGTCTGCCGCGGGCGGTCGCGGGCGGCAAATCCCCCGCGGCGACTGGACTTTTCCGCAGACTTCCAATTTGACAGCGACCTTTGCGAAGCCCTAACATTCCGCCTCTTATGTCCGCCGATCTTCCCGAAACCGTCGACGTCTGGCGCCTTGTCGTCGCACGGCGGGTGTTCGAAGGACGCTTGCCGTTGTCGGCGATGCCCCGTCTTGGCGAGGTGTTGCAGTCGACGCAAGGCGATGCGGACTACGTCATGGAATTCGGTCGTGACGCGTTCCAGGTGCCATTCGTTGCGTTGCGGGTCGAAGCCGGGCTGCCGTTGCAGTGCCAGCGCACCCTGCAGGTGTTCAGCGAGCCGGTGCAGCTGGAACAGCGTTACGGCGTGATCCGCGACGAGGCCGACGAGGCCGCGCTTCCGCCCGGATACGAAGCCCTGCTGGTGCCCGAAGACGGCACCCTGCGGCCTGCGGACCTGGTCGAGGACGAGCTCCTGCTTGCCGTGCCGCTGGTGCCGGTGGCGCCGGGTTCGGAAGCGGTGGAGCGGGACTGGCCGGTATCGGCCGATGAAGAGACACGCGCCAATCCGTTCGCCGCGCTGCAGGCGCTGAAAAAGAACACCTGAGTCGCCCCCGGGCGGCCCGGACTCCCAAAGATCTCAGAACTGTTTGCTGGAGCAATCCCATGGCTGTGCAGAAATCCCGAGTCACCCCGTCCCGCCGCGGCATGCGCCGCGCGCACGACAAGCTGCAGGCCAAGCAGCTGTCGACCGATCCGACCACCGGCGAGACCCACATCCGCCACCACATCACCGCCGACGGCTACTACCGCGGCAAGCAGGTGATCCAGCCGAAGATCAAGGTCGCCGAAGAAGATTGACGGCGAGTGCCGTTGCGCCCCCGGGCGCGGCGGCTTCCAGCGCCTCGCGGCCGCAGGGCTTACCCCGTCGCGTGGCGCGTCCTGGCCGCCCGCTTCCCGGGCGGCGGTTGCAAGGATGACGGCACACGATGACTGATACGGGCGCGATGCCCCGCGTGTATGCGCGGATTGCCGGCACCGGCAGCTACCTGCCGGCGAACGCCGTCAGCAATGACGAGCTCGCCAAGCGGGTCGACACCAGCGACGAGTGGATCGCGTCGCGCACCGGAATCCGCAACCGGCACGTGGCCGCCGAAGGCGAGACCACCTGTGACCTCGCCTACCACGCCTCCGTGCGTGCGCTCGAGGCCGCGGGCGTCGATGCCTCCGAGCTCGACCTGATCGTGCTCGGCACGACCACCCCGGACATCATCTTTCCCTCCACCGCCTGCCTGCTGCAGCACCGGCTCGGCGTTGCGGGCTGTGGGGCGTTCGATGTCAACGCCGCCTGTTCGGGGTTCATCTACGCGCTGTCGATCGCGGAGAAGTTCATCCGTGCCGGCTCGGCGCGCACCGTGCTGGTGGTCGGCGCCGAGACCCTCACCCGGATGATCGACTGGAACGACCGCGCCACCTGCGTGCTGTTCGGCGATGGCGCGGGCGCGGTGGTGCTCAAGGCCGACACCGAGACCGGCATCCTCAGCACCCACCTGCACGCCGATGGCGGCAAGAAGGAGCTGCTGTGGAACCCGGTCGGCGTCTCGGTCGGCTTCGACGAGAACGCTCCGAATGCCGGCGTGCGCATCAACATGACCGGCAACGAGGTGTTCAAGCATGCGGTCAGGGCGCTCGATTCGGTGGTCGAGGAAACCCTCGCCGCCAATGGCCTGGACCGCCACGACATCGACTGGCTGATCCCGCACCAGGCCAACCTGCGCATCATCGAGGCCACCGCCAAGCGGCTGGACATGCCGATGGAGCGGGTGGTGGTGACCGTCGACCAGCATGGCAACACCTCGTCGGGTTCGGTGCCGCTGGCGCTGGACGTGGCGGTGCGCTCGGGTCGCGTGCAGCGCGGGCAGCTGCTGTTACTGGAAGCGTTCGGCGGCGGCTTCACCTGGGGCTCGGCGCTGCTGCGCTACTGAGCAGCGGGCGCAGGCCCGGTCACGCCGTACCACGCGACGCCCCGGCCACCGGGGCGTTGTCGTATCCGCGAACGTCGCCGAACGTGCGACATACGCCGTCGTACAGACGACCCGGCGACACAGCCCGTATCATGCCGCGCTTGTTTTGCAGCCGGACCCGCGCGTGACCGATTCCCAGCTTGCTTTCGTATTTCCCGGCCAGGGCTCGCAGTCGCTCGGCATGCTGGGTGAACTCGCGGCGCGCCATGCGTCGATCCGCGACACGTTCGCCGAGGCGTCCGAAGGCGCCGGCGTCGACCTGTGGGCGGTGAGCCAGCAGGGGCCCGAGGAGCAGCTCAATACCACCGAGTTCACCCAGCCCGCGCTGCTGGCGGCCAGCGTCGCGGTGTGGCGGCTGTGGCAGGCCGAAGCCGGTGCACGCCCGGCCGCGCTGGCAGGCCACAGCCTCGGCGAGTACAGCGCTCTGGTTGCAGCCGGCGCCATCGACCTGGCCGACGCCGCGCGCCTGGTGCGCCTGCGCGGGCAGCTCATGCAGGCCGCCGTGCCCGCGGGCAAGGGCGCGATGGCGGCGATCCTCGGTGCCGAGGATGCGCTGGTGGAAGAGGTCTGCCGCGAGCTGTCAGGCAACGTCGTGGTGGTGCCGGCCAACTACAACTCGCCCGGCCAGATCGTCATCGGTGGCGAAGCCGAAGGCGTCGACCGCGCGCTCGGCCTGCTGTCGGAACGCGGCGTGCGCAAGGCGGTCAAGCTGGCCGTGAGCGTGCCGTCGCACACGCCACTGATGCGCGAGGCGGCGAACCGCCTTGGCGAGGCGATGGCCGGTACCGCGTGGCGCGAACCGTCGCTGCCGGTGGTGCAGAACGCGGATGGCGAAGTGCATGACGGCATCCAGTCGATCCGCGACGCGCTGGTGCGACAGCTGTACCTGCCGGTGCGCTGGACGGCCTGCATGCAGGCGCTGGGCGCGCGCGGTGCGAGCCGCTTTGCCGAATGCGGCCCTGGCAAGGTGCTGACCGGGCTGGCGAAGCGCATCGACAAGGCGTTCGATGCACGCGCGCTCGGCACGCCGAACGATTTCGACGCCGCGCTGGCCGAGTGGAAATCGTGAGCCGGTCCCGGGTCGACATGGGATCCCGCGGATAGGCAGGCGTCATCGATACCGGGCGCGCGGCGCCTGTCAGTGCGGCAGGTCGCGTGCGACCCCGGCGTGTTGGTTTATCCACGTCCATCCGCGAGAATCCGCGGCGAAGGACGCTGTTCCGGAGCAGAAGACCCCATGACGCAACCATTGCAGGGTGAGATCGCACTCGTCACCGGCGCCAGCCGCGGCATCGGTGCCGCCATTGCCGACACGCTGGCCGCGCAGGGCGCGACGGTGATCGGCACCGCGACCAGCGACGCCGGTGCGCAGGCGATCGGCACCCGCCTGCAGGCAACCGGCGGCCACGGCCGCGTGCTCGACGTGGCCGACGCCGCTTCCGTCGAGGCGCTGGTCGACGGCGTGTCGAAGGAATTCGGCGCGGTCACCATCCTGGTCAACAATGCCGGCATCACCCGCGACAACCTGCTGATGCGGATGAAGGACGAGGACTGGCAGGCCATCCTCGACACCAACCTCAGCAGCGTCTACCGGATGTCGAAGGCGGTGATGCGCGGCATGATGAAGGCCCGCAAGGGCCGCATCATCAACATCGCGTCGGTGATCGGTGTGACCGGTAACGCCGGCCAGGCGAACTACGCAGCGGCCAAGGCCGGGGTGATCGGTTTCTCGAAATCGCTGGCCAAGGAGATCGGTTCACGCGGGGTGACGGTGAACGTGGTCGCGCCCGGGTTCATCGATACCGACATGACGCGTTCGCTGCCCGAGGACGCGAAGACCGCGCTGCTGGGGCAGATCGCGCTCGGCCGCCTCGGCGAGCCGGCCGACATCGCCAATGCGGTGGCCTTCCTGGCCGGGCCGCACGCGGCCTACATCACCGGCGAGACCCTGCACATCAACGGCGGCATGTACATGCCGTGACACCAACCGGGGGACACTCCCCCAGCTTCACGGCTGCCGGCGCGCATCGCTGCCCGGCGGCCTTTCCCTTACACTACCGGCCGAATCAGGGCCCTGAGCGGAGCACATCCATGAGCACCATCGAAGAGCGCGTCAAGAAGATCGTCGTCGAGCAACTCGGCGTGAAGGAAGAGGAAGTCAACCCGAGCGCTTCGTTCGTGGACGACCTGGGCGCGGACTCGCTCGATACCGTCGAGCTGGTGATGGCGCTGGAAGAAGAGTTCGAGTGCGAGATCCCGGACGAGGACGCCGAGAAGATCACCTCGGTCCAGCAGGCGATCGACTACGTCAAGGCGCACGTCAAGAGCTGACCGCCTGGCGGCCGGGGCCGTTCGTGCATCCGGCCGCTTCATGACCAGCCCGGGGCCGCTCACGCGGCCTCGTGCGTTTGCGGCGTACACGTGTCGCCGCGATCCAGAACCGTTTGAGGAGCATTTCCCATGTCCAAGCGACGCGTGGTGATCACCGGGATGGGCATCCTGTCACCGGTCGGCAACGACCTCGCCTCCAACTGGGAAGCGATCATTGCCGGTCGCTCGGGCATCGGCCCGATCACCCATTTCGACGCTTCCGCCTTCCCGACCCGCATCGCCGGCGAGGTCAAGGACTTCGACGCCAGCCGCTGGATCGCGCCGAAGGACATCAAGAAGATGGACACCTTCGTGCACTACGGCGTGGCGGCCTCGATGATGGCGATCGAGGATGCCGGGATCGACGTCGCCGCGGATGCCGAGCGCATCGGCGTGGCGATCGGTGCCGGCATCGGTGGCCTGAAGGGCATCGAGGACACCACCATTAAGTACCACGAAGGTGGCCCGCGCAAGGTGTCGCCGTTCTACGTGCCGAGCACGATCATCAACATGATCGCCGGGCAGGTGTCGATCATGACCGGCGCCAAGGGCCCGAACGTGGCCGCGGTCACCGCCTGCACGACGGCGACCCACAACATCGGCCTGGCGATGCGCATGATCCAGTACGGCGATGCCGACGCGATGATCGCCGGCGGTGCCGAATACGCGACCACGCCGACCTCCCTGGGCGGGTTCTGCGCGATGAAGGCGCTGTCCACCCACAACGAGGAGCCGACCCGCGCGTCGCGCCCGTGGAACGAGGGCCGCGACGGCTTCGTCATGGGCGACGGTGCCGGCATCGTGGTCCTCGAGGAATACGAGCGGGCCAAGGCACGCGGCGCACGCATCTATGCCGAGCTGATCGGCTTCGGCATGAGCGGCGATGCCTTCCACATGACCGCGCCGAGCGAGAACGGCGAAGGCGCGGCGCGCTGCATGCGCAATGCGATCAACGACGCCGGTATCGACGTCTCGCGCATCGGCTACATCAACGCGCACGGCACCTCCACGCCGGCCGGCGATCTTGCCGAGACGATGGCGGTCAAGCGGGCGCTGGGCGATCACGCACGCACGGTGGCGGTCAGCTCGACCAAGTCGATGACCGGACACCTGCTGGGTGCGGCCGGCGGCATCGAGGCGGTGTATTCGGCGATGGCGGTGCACACCGGCGTGCTGCCGCCGACGATCAACCTCGACAACCCGTCGGAAGGTTGCGACCTCGACTACATCCCGCACACCGCGCGCGAGGCGCAGGTCCAGGTGGCGCTGTCGAACTCGTTCGGCTTCGGCGGCACCAACGGCACGCTGGTGTTCGCCCGGGTCTGACGCGGAACGCCCGCTCGGTCGCGTTGCCTCACGGGGCAGCGCGGCCTGGACCGACACAGCACGCGCGGATGGCGCGTTGCGCCCGAACGCCGTGATCCCGCAAATGCGGGCTCCTGACAGCCGAATGGCTCGTTATCCATGGACGTGGCTTCGTCATTCGGCGGCAGTGGCCACGACCCCCACGAACCTGCAGGCAGCCCCGTGCTGATCACCCAGACCCTCGCGACCGACACCGACTTCCTCGCCCTGCACCGGCGATCGCCGCAGCGCTACCCGGTGCTGCTGGAATCGGTCGCCCACGGCACCGCGCAGTCGCGCTGGGACCTGTTGCTGGTTGCCGACGACGCCGGCAGCTTCGCACTCGACGCCGATGGCATCGTCCGCGACACCGACGGTGGGGCGCTGGAAGGCGGCTTCCTCGACGTGCTGGATGCGCGCTGGCAGGCGCTGCGGCAGCCGCGCGAGGAACTGCGCTGGCCGTTCCGTGGCGGCTGGGCGCTGCTGCTGGGCTATGAACTCGGCGCGCAGATCGAACCGGTGCTCGAACTTCCACGCGCGCGTGGCGCACTGCCCGTCGCGCAGGCACTGCGTTGTCCCGCGGCGTTGCTGCGCGACCACGCGACCGGGGAGTGCATCGTGGTGGCGGAGGCCGGGCGCGCGGACTTGATCGCAGGTGTCGAGGCCGACCTCGCCGGCCCGGCGCCGTCCCGATGGGCGCCGTGGACAGGTCCGGCGGCGCTGGGCGAAGACGCGCCACAGGACTTCCTCGACGGCGTCCGGCGCATCCTCGATTACCTCGCCGCCGGCGACGTGTTCCAGGTCAACCTCTCGCGGGGCTGGCAGGCACGTTTCGACGCAGCGCTGGATCCGGCGCGGCTGTACGCGCGCCTGCGCACGATGAGCCCGGCACCGTTCTCCGGCCTGTTCGCCAGCGGCAGCGGCACCGTCGTCAGCGCCTCGCCGGAGCGCCTGGTCAACGTGCGCGGCGACGTGGTGCAGACCCGCCCCATCGCCGGTACCCGTCCGCGCCTGCCGGGCGACGACGACGCCGCACGGGTGCGCGAGCTGGTCGGGCACGCCAAGGAGCGCGCCGAGCACGTGATGCTGGTCGACCTCGAACGCAACGACCTCGGTCGTGTCTGCAGGCCGGGCAGCGTCGAGGTGGACGAACTGATGACGGTGGAAAGCTACGCCCACGTCCACCACATCGTCAGCAATGTGCGCGGCCTGCTGCGCGCCGACGCGACACCCGGTGACGTCATCGCCGCGGTCCACCCCGGCGGCACCATTACCGGCTGCCCGAAGGTGCGCTGCATGCAGGTGATCGCCGAGCTCGAAGGCGTCGGTCGCGGCGCCTATACCGGCGCGATGGGCTGGCTGAACCGCGACGGCGACATGGACCTCAACATCCTTATCCGCAGCGCGGAGGTGGCAGGCGATCGCGTCTGTTTCCGCACCGGTGCCGGCATCGTCGCCGACTCCGATCCGCAGCGTGAACTCGACGAAACCCGGGCGAAGGCGCGCGGCATGCTGCAGGCGCTCGCGGCCGACCCTGCGCCGGCACGCGACGACGGCGCCCACGCTATCCTTGCGCGATGACCTGTCACCACCCCGCACGCGGCGCGCGTTGATGGCCGCATCCCGACGCTGGCGCGGCATCGGCGCCTTTCTTGCCCTGTTGGCTCTGCTCGCCGGTGGCGCCTTGTACTGGGGCTGGGACCGCTGGCAGGACTTCCAGCATCAACCACTGGCCGGCATCGATGCCGGTGATGGTTATGTCGTCGAGCGCGGCGATTCCTATGCCCGCGTGCTGCAGAAGATCCGCGAGGCCGGCGTGCGCGACGGCAGCGATCTCGAATGGCAGCTGCTGGCCCGCCAGCTGGGCGCCGCGGGGCGGTTGCAGGTGGGCGAATACGCGCTCGAGCCCGGGATGAGCGCGCGTGACGTGCTGGCCAACATGCGCGATGGCCGGGTGGTGCGGCATCGCTTCACCATCGTCGAGGGCTGGAACATCCGCGAACTGCGCGCCGCGCTGGCGCGTGCGGAACATCTCACCGCCGACAGTGCCGAGCTCGATGACGCCGCGCTGATGGCCGCCATCGAACGGCCCGGCGTGCATCCGGAAGGCCGGTTCCTGCCGGAAACCTATCTCTACACCCGCGGCGACAGCGATCTCGACGTGTTGCGTCGTGCCAACCGCGCGCTCGAACGCGCGCTCGACGAGGCCTGGGCGCAACGCGCCGACGGCCTGCCGCTGAAGACCGCCGAGGAAGCGCTGGTGCTGGCCTCGATTGTCGAGAAGGAAACCGGCATCGCGGAGGAACGTGCGCGGATCGCCGGCGTGTTCGTGCGTCGCCTGCAGATCGGCATGCGCCTGCAGACCGATCCCACCGTCATCTACGGCATCGGCGCGGACTTCGACGGCAACATCCGCCGCAGCCATCTGCAGGCCGATACCCCCTACAACACCTACACCCGCGACGGGCTGCCGCCGACGCCGATCGCGATGCCCGGCATGGCCGCCTTGCGCGCGACCACCCGACCCGCGGACGGCGATGCGCTGTATTTCGTCGCCGTGGGCGATGGCAGCGGGCGCCACGTGTTCTCGCGCACCTATGCCGAGCACAACTTGGCGGTACGCGATTACGTGCGCCGTTACCGCGCGCGCGTGGCGCAGTGATGGGCAGTTCGACGGCACCTGCCGGGTCGTCGGCATCGGGCGCCGCCGTGCCCGGGCATATGGCTACGCATCCGCGCTTCGTCTCGCTGGAAGGCGGGGAGGGCGCAGGCAAGACCACCGTGCTCGCGGCCCTGCGTACGACGCTGGCCGAAGACGGCGCCGAGGTCGTGGTGACCCGTGAACCCGGCGGCACGCCGCTGGCCGAGCGCATCCGCGAACTCGTACTCGACCCGGGTGGCGCGCCCGCGATCGCCGAGGCGGAACTGCTGCTGGTGTTCGCCGCCCGCGTGCAGCACGTGCGCGAGCTGATCGAACCCGCGCTGGCGCGCGGCGCCTGGGTGCTGTGCGACCGCTACACCGATTCCAGCTATGCCTACCAGGGCGGTGGCCGCGGCCTCGATGCCGCGCGGATCGAACTGCTGGAGCGTGGCTTCGTCGGCCTGCGCCCGGGGCTGACGCTGCTGCTCGATATCGATGTGGCCCGCGGCCGCGAACGCACCCGCGGGCGTGACCTGGTGCCCGACCGCATCGAGGGCGAGCGCGACGAGTTCTTCGAGCGCGTGCGGGCGGCCTACCTGGCGCGTGCCCATGCCGAACCCCGGACGCTTCCGCGTGATCGACGCCGCGCCGCCCGCGGAGAAGGTGGCGGCGGCCGCGGTCGCGGCGCTGCGTGGCTGGAGGGCCCCAGCGTGAGTCCCGCACCGGTGCTTGCGCCGTGGCAGCAGCGCGCCTTCGAGCGCGCCGTGGATGCGCTCGACAGTGGGCGCATGGGCCACGCAATGCTGTTGTGCGGCCCGGCGCGGCTCGGCAAGCGCGCGGTGGCGGACCGGTTGGCATCCCACCTGCTGGGTGCCGACCACGACGCACGCGCGGCCAGCCTTATCGCCGCCGGCACCCATCCGGACCTGCTCGCGGTGGGCCTGGAGCCGAACCGCGAAGGCACGCGCCTGCGCACCGAGATCGTCATCGAGCAGATCCGCACCCTGACCGGCAAGCTCGCGCTTACCGCGCAGTACGGACAGGCGCGGGTGGCGATCGTCGACCCTGCCGACGTGATCAACCACGCCGCCGCCAACGCCCTGCTGAAGACCCTCGAGGAGCCGCAGCCCGGGCGCTACCTGTGGCTGGTGGCGGCCGATCCGATGCGCCTGCCGGCGACCATCCGCAGCCGCTGCCAGCGCCTGGAGTTCCGCCTGCCGCCGCGCGAGGAAGCACTGGACTGGCTGCAGTCACAGGGCCATGCGGGCCACGCCGCCGCGGAGGCACTCGATGCCGCCCGCGGTCATCCCGGCATTGCCGACCACTGGCTGCGCGAAAGCGGGATGGCCCTGCGCGCCGGCGTCGCCACTGATCTGGATGCCGTCGCGGCCGGCACGCTGGCGCCGTCGGAAGCGGCGAAGCGCTGGACCGCCGATGACGATGCCGACGCGCGCCTGCGCCACGCCGCCGACCTCGCCGCGACGCGCGCGACCGGCTTGACCGACCCCACGCGAACCCGCAGGCTGACCACCTGGTTCGCGCATGCGAACCGCACCCGGGACCTGCTGCGCACGACCGTGCGCGCGGACCTCGCGGTGGGGGAGCTGCTGCTGGCCTGGCGCGAGGCCATGGGCGAATCCGGACACAGCAGGAGCGCCGGCGGGCGCGGCACGAGGAGATAGCGAATGGCGGCAACCGGTGGCGGCGCGCGGCAGGGCATCCTGTCGTTGACGGTGAAGGACAAGGCCCAGCTCTACAGCGCCTACATGCCGTACCTGAAGCAGGGCGGCATTTTCGTGCCGACCGCCAAGCGCTATTTCATCGGCGACGAAGTGTTCGTGCTGCTGGTGCTGCCGGAATCCAGCGAGCGCCTGCCGGTCGCCGGCAAGGTGATCTGGGTGACGCCGCCGGGCGCGCAGGGCAACCGCATGGCCGGCATCGGCGTGCAGTTCGCCGACACCCAGGAAGGCGAGAACGTGAAGGGCAAGATCGAGACCTTGCTGGCCGGGACGCTCAACTCCGAGAAGTCGACCCACACGATGTAAGGCGATGTGGCCGCAAGCCGCGGCGACGCGGTGGCCGCAACCCGGACCACGCCGCGTTGACGGGGACGCAGGGGGCTTTCCGGGAGAAGGCCATGAGATCCCCTGCACGCATCGCGACGCTCTGCATCCCCATCGCCCTGGCCGTCGCCTGTTCGGTCCCGCGCAGCGAACAGGCGACCCCGGCGGTGTCGCCCCCGCAGATGGCGCTCGGCGCCAACCTGCTCGAAGGCCTCGGCGACCACCACTTCGCGGTCAGCAGCCGCCATCCGGAGGTCCAGCGCTGGTTCGACCAGGGCCTGATCCTCGCCTACGGCTTCAACCACGACGCCGCCGAACGCGCCTTCCTCAAGGCCACCGAACTCGACCCCGACTGCGCCATGTGCTGGTGGGGTGCCGCGCTGGTGCTCGGGCCGCACGTCAACGCCGGCATGGATCCGGCGAGCAACGCCCGCGCCTGGGGGCGCCTGCAACGCGCGGTGACGCTGGCGCCCTCGGCCACGCCGCGCGAGCAGGCCTTTATCCGCGCGTTGTCTGCGCGCTATGCCGAACATCCGCCCGCCGAGCGCCAGCCGCTGGATGAGGCCTATGCGGTGGCCACCCGCAGGCTGATGCAGGAACTGCCAGGCGATCCCGACGCCGCGGCCTTCCATGCCGAAGCCCTGATGGACCTGCAGCCATGGGCGTACTACGACGCGGAACTACGGCCCGTCGGCCATACCGCCGAGATCGTCTCGGTGCTGGAGTCGGTGATCGCCGCCCACCCTGACCACCCCGGTGCGCTGCATCTCTACGTGCACGCCGTCGAAGCCTCGGCCGACCCGCAACGTGGTGCCGTCGCCGCCGACCGCTTGCGCGAACTGATTCCAGGCTCCGGCCACCTGGTGCACATGCCGGCGCATATCTACGCCCGCGTCGGGCGCTGGCACGATGCGGTGATCGCCAACCAGCGCGCGATCGAGGCCGACGACGCCTACCTGGCGATATGCCGCGGCAACGCCCAGGGCGTGTATCCGCTGGGCTACGTGCCGCACAACCACCACTTCCTGTGGTTTGCCGCCAGCATGGAGGGCGACAGTGCGGTCGCGCACGAGGCGGCACGGCTGACCGCCGAACGCACCCACCTTCCGGAGCTGATGCGCCAGCCCGGCTTCGCCGGACTGCAGCATTACTGGATGACGCCGTGGTTCGAGCGCGTGCGCTTCGGCCGCTGGGACGAGATCGCAGGCGAGCCCAACCCGGCGGCGGACCTGCCCTACGTCACCGCGATCTGGCATTACGCGCAGGGCATCGCCGCGGTCCGGCAGCGACGTCTCGACGACGCCGGGCGCCATCTCGCCGCGTTGCGGCCGCTGGCAGCGGATCCGGTGATGGAGACGCTGATGGTCTGGGACCGTTACCCGCTGGCGTATTCGGCGCGCATCGCCGAGCGCATGCTCGCGGCCGAATTCGAAGCGGCTCGTGGTCGGCCGGACGCGGCGATCGCCGCCCTGCGCGAAGCGGTCGCGATCGAGGATGGCATTCCCTACGACGAGCCACCGGGCTGGCATGCGCCGGTGCGGCATACGCTCGGTGCCGTGCTGCTCGACGCCGGCCATGCCGACGAGGCCGAGCAGGTGTACCGGGAGGAGTTGCGCCGCAATCCCGGCAACGGCTGGTCGCTGCGCGGTCTGGCGATGAGCCTCGAGGCGCAGGGCGAACGCAGGGAAGCGGCCGCGGTGCAGCGTGATCTTGCCGCCGCCTGGCGGCATGCCGACGTGGAACTGGCGGCGTCGCGGTTCTGAAGTGCGGCCGCGTGTGGCGTGGTCGCGGCCCATCGTCGCGATGGGCCGTTCCGCCGGGCAGGCACGCCCGCCGACACGGGTCGCGGCGGGATATCCGTGGCGGCGGTCAGCCGCGCAGTGCGGGGTTGTCCCAACCGGGCCGCGGCGCGAAGCGGTCGCCATGACGCGCCTGCAACGCGCGCAGCCGGGCCAGCACGGTGTCGACGCCGGTCTCGCGCACGTACTGGATCGGCCCGCCGCGGAACGGCGCGAAGCCGGTGCCGAAGATCACCCCCGCATCCAGCAGGTCGGCATCGGCCACCACGCCCTCGTGCAGCGCGGCCACCGCTTCGTTGATCAGCGGCAGGACCAGGCGGTCCTCGAGGTCGTCCGGCGCCCTGTAGTCCTTCGGCAGCTCCGGCTTCTTCGGCTTGCCGTCCTCCCAGGCGTACAGGCCCTGGCCGTCCTTCTTGCCGCGCCGGCCGGCCTCCGGCGGTATCGCCAGCGTGGCCGGGATCTGCAGGCCGAGATACGGCGCAAGCTCGCGACCGACGCCCGAGGCGACATCCAGGCCGACGGTGTCGATCAGTTCGATCGGCCCCATCGGCATGCCGAACCGGACCGCGGCGCGGTCGATCGCCGGCCCGGGAATGCCCTCGGCATACGCGGTCGCGGCTTCGAGCATGTAGGGGAACAGCAGCCGGTTGACCAGGAACCCCGGCGTGCCCGCCACCGGCACCGGCAGCTTGTCGATGGCGCGGCAGAACGCGGCCAGCCGCTGCTGCGTGGTTGCGTCCATTCCCGGATGGAGAACGATCTCCACCAGCGGCATCATCGCCACCGGGTTGAAATAGTGCAGTCCGGCGAACTGCGCAGGCCGGGCAAGGCCCTGCGCCAGCCCGTCGAGCGGGATCGACGAGGTGTTGGTCGTCAGCAGCGTGGATGGCTTCAGCCGCGGCTCCACCTGTGCATACAGGCCGCGCTTGGCATCGGTGTCCTCGATGATCGCCTCGATCACCAGGTCGGCGGTGGCCACGCCTTCGCCGGCGAGGTCGGAACGGAGCCGCGCCGAGACCGCCGGCCGCTGCGCCTCGTCCTTGACCTTCTTCTGGAACAGCTCCTGCGCGCGCGCCAGCGCCTTGTCGATGTAGGCCTGTTCGCGGTCCTGCAGGGTCACCTCGAAGCCCTTGTAGGCCGACCACGCCGCAATGTCGCCGCCCATCACGCCGGCGCCCACCACGTGCACGTGACCGGTGCCGTGGTGCTTGCCGCCGAGCGCCTTCAGGCGCTCCTGCAGGAAGAACACCCGGGTGAGGTTGCGCGCGGTCGGCGTGCCCGCGAGCCCGACCACCGACTTGCGCTCGGCCGCCAGCCGCTGCTGGGTCGAACCACCGCTGCGACGCCAGGTCTCGATCAGCGCGTACGGGGCGGGGTAGTGCTCCTTGCGCGCCTTGCGCGACACCTGCTTCACCATCTGCGGTGCCAGCAGCTGGCGCGCCGGCCAGGTGTTGGTGACCCAGCCCAGCGCGCGCTGCTTGAACTGCCGCTGCGTGCCCTTGAGCGCGAGCGACGCCGCGGCATCGAGCAGCAGCGCCGGCTCCACCACCCTGTCCACCAGGCCGATGCCACGCGCGGCCTTGGCCGACAGCGTGCGGCCGGTCAGCATCATGTCGAACGCCGCCGGCGCACCCACCAGCCGCGGCAGGCGCACGCTGCCGCCCCAGCCGGGATAGATGCCGAGTTTCACTTCCGGCAGGCCGATGCGGGTGGAACCATCGCTGCTGGCAACGCGGTAGTCGCAGGCGAGCGCGATCTCGGTGCCGCCGCCCATGCAGAAGCCGTGGATGGCGGCAACCGTGGGGCAGGGCAGGTCGGCCAGGCGCTGGAACACCTGCTGGCCGCGGCGGATCGAATCGCCGATCGTGCCTTTCGCATCGAACTCGGCGAACTCGCGGATGTCGGCACCGGCGATGAACCCCTTCGCTTTCCCCGAGGCCACCACCACGGCCTTCGGCGGCTCCAGCGCCAGGCGCTCGAGCACGGCATCGAGTTCGATCAGCACGTCCTGCGCGAACGTGTTGACCGATTCGCCCGCGCGGTCGAAGGCCAGCACGAGCACGCCGTCATCGCGCTGCTCGGCTTTCCAATGACTGAGGCGCAGTCCGTCGAGGCCTGCAAGCATGCGGCACCATCCGATAGGGTACGGGAGAGGCCCTTATGATCCAGAGGTTGTTTCGCCTGCGTCAAATCCGCCGGCGTTGCGACGGCCGCCTATCGCCTCTGCAAGGCCGCTTCGCCGGCACCTGCCTTGTGGCACGCGACGCCTGCCCCCAGATGCGTCAAAGGGTTCAGACCACGGAACTTCCTGCCCGATCACGGGTCACACCGCCCAGCCACCACGGCCGGGCTACAGGAGCTGCCGGCCGATGGCCGATATCGATACCGAACAGCTGGACCAGGAACTCGTCAGCCGCGTGCAGCGCGGCGATACCGCCGCTTTCGACCTGCTGGTGCGCAAGTACCAGCACCGCATCGCGGCGCTGATCGGCCGCTACATCGCCGACTGGAGCGAAGTGCAGGACGTCGCGCAGGAAACCTTCATCCGTGCCTACCGCGCGATCGGCAACTTCCGTGGCGATGCGCAGTTCTACACCTGGCTGCACCGCATCGCGGTCAACACCGCGAAGAACCACCTGGTCGCGCACAAGCGGCGCCCGCCAACCGACGACATCGACGTCTCCGACGCCGAACAGTTCGATTCCGGCATCCGCCTGCGCGACAGCGACACACCCGAACGTGAACTGATGCGACAGCAGATGGAACAAACGGTGATGCGCGCTGTCGAAGCACTGCCCGAGGAGCTCCGGGTCGCGATCACGCTGCGCGAGGTCGACGGCCTGAGCTACGAGGACATCGCCACGCGCATGGGCTGCCCGATCGGAACCGTCCGCTCGCGCATCTTCCGGGCCCGCGAGGCGATCGACCAGGAACTGAGACCCTTGATGGACAACGAAACCCCCGTGGAGCGCGCGATCCGATGATGCTTCCAGACGACAGCGACGCGCTGCAGCTGCAGCCCGATCCCGACAAGCTCTATCGCTATCACCGCCAGCAACTGTCGGCGATGCTCGATGGCGAACTGTCGCCGGACCAGGCCCGCTTCATGCTGCGCCGGCTCGAGCACGATGCGGAGCTGGCCGGCTGCTGGGAGCGCTGGCAGGTCTGCGGCGACGTGCTGCGTGGCCGCCACGAGGCGCCGCTGCCGGCGGACTTCGCCGCCGGCATCGCGCTGGCGATCAATGCGGGTGCGCGGCTGCCGGAAGACGCGGCCACCGCGCCGGCGGCTCCGGCGGCACGCCGCGCCGGCCTGATGCGTTGGGGCGGTGGTGCCGCGCTGGCGGCATCGGTGGCGGTGGCGGCGCTCTTCGTCGGCCGCCAGATGCAGCCGCCGGTCGAAACGGAACTGCCATCGCGCATCGCCGCGACCGCCGCCGCGCCGGGCACGGAGACCCCCTTGGCTGGCGAAACCGGCGCGGACACGACCGGCATGGACGCCAGCACGCTCGCACTGGCCAGCGCCGCGGCGCTGGCGGTTGCGGAAGTGCCGCGTCGCGGCGAGCGGGAAGCGCGCAACGGCACCGGCAGGTCGGGTGCGCCGGCGTCGACCCGGCGCGAGCGGCAGGTGCAGGTTGCGGTCGCCGCCCCGGCACGCACGCAACCGGTCGTCCCGGACGTGCCTGCACCGCTTCCGGCGATCGCCGCTGTGGAGCCTGCGCTGGGCGGTGACGCGCGTGTCGCACGCCCGTGGCCGCGTGCCGCGGTCGGGACCGACAACCCGTTCGCTGCCGGTTACGGGCTGGACACCATGCAGGTACGCACCTACCACCCGTTCGAGCCGCAGATCGATGCGCGGCCACGTCCCCGCCCGACGCTGGTATGGCCGACGCCGGTCGGCAGCCTCGGGGCCGGGCTGCCGGATGCAGGCGGTACGCCGACGACGCCCGGCGCCGAATGACCCGGCGCGCGACGCAGTCGCGTGCACACCCCACACCGAAACGGTCGAGGATTGTTCCCCCGATGAAGAAAGTGCTGCCGATCGTCGCCGTGGTCGCCATGACCGCCGCGGCCACCACCGCCATCGTGTTGCCCGTCGCCACGGCCGAGCCGCAGGCGGCCGCCGCTGCGCCCGCGCAGTCCGCGCCCGCCGCACCGCAACTGGTCACCGGGCTTCCGGATTTCACCCGTCTCGTCGAGCAGGTGGCGCCCGGCGTGGTCAGCATCGAGGTGCTGGTGGGTGCGCCGGCGGCTCGCGCGCAGCGCGGCGGCCCGGGCCAGGTGCCTGACGAGGAGATGCTGCCGGAAATCTTCCGTCGCTTCTTCGGCCCGGGCTTTCCGTTCCCCGGGACCCCGGGTGCGCCGGACGCCGATCCGGGGATGCCTCGCGGCACCTCCACCGGCACCGGCTTCGTGATCTCCGCCGACGGTTACGTGCTCACCAACCACCACGTGGTGGAGAACGCGCAGACGGTCACCGTGCGCCTGCAGGACCGCCGCCAGTTCGAAGCGAAGATCGTCGGCAGCGACCAGGAATCCGACGTCGCATTGCTGAAGATCGACGCCAGCGGCCTGACCGCGCTGCGCGCCGGCAACGCCAGCCTGGTCAAGCCCGGCCAGTGGGCGGTGGCCATCGGTTCGCCGTTCGGGCTCGAGCAGTCGGTGACCGCCGGCATCGTCAGTGCCACCGGCCGCTCCAATCCGTATGCGGGGCAGCAGTACGTGCCCTTCATCCAGACCGATGTCGCGATCAACCGCGGCAACTCCGGTGGCCCGCTGCTCAACACGCGCGGCGAGGTCATCGGCATCAACTCGCAGATCTTCTCCAACACCGGTGGCTTCCAGGGCGTGAGTTTCGCGATCCCGATCGACATGGCGATGAACGTCGCCGACCAGATCAAGGACACCGGGTCGGTGCAGCGCGGCCAGGTCGGGGTGATCTTCAATGCCGTGCCGATGACGCAGGAGCAGGCGCGCGGCTTCGGCCTGCCCGACACGCTGGGCGCGCTGGTCAACGAAGTGGCGCCCGACAGCCCCGCGCAGAAGGCCGGCATCGAGCCCGGCGACGTGATCCGCGCGGTCGATGGCACCCGCATCTACCAGCCCAGCGACCTGCCGCCGCTGATCGGCAACAAGGCGCCGGGCACCCGGGTCAAGCTGACCGTGTTCCGCGAAGGCCGCGAGCGCGACTACACGCTGACCCTCGCACCGCTCGATCGCAGCCTGCTCGGCGGGCGCCCGGGCAGCGCCGACCCGCAGCCGGGTGCAGCGCCATCGGCGTCGTCGAACCCGCTGGGCCTGGTCGGCCAGCCGCTGGCCGACGCCGAGCGTCGACCGCTGGGCGTGGATGCCGGCAAGGGCGTACGCATCGGCCGGGTCGAAGGAGTGGCTGCACGCCGCGCGGGCATCCAGCCAGGCGACGTGGTGCTGCGCGTGGGCCGCGATGAAGTCAACACTCCCGCGGAACTCGATCGCGCGCTGCGCGACGTCAAGGCCGGCGACACGGTGATGCTGCTGGTGCGCAACCCACGCGGCAGCCAGTTCATCGCGGTCACTCCGCGCGCCGACGGGGAATAACCCGTCGGCCAGGCCCCTGCGCCCCACCCGGCGCAGGGCTGCCGCCAACGCCGCGGCCCGCAGCCGCCTGTCGCCTGGTGCCGGCGGGCAGCCGGAGCGGGCCCGGGTCGTCGATCCGCCTGCAAAGCGCGCACCTGGGGGCTGTGCCCCCTGTGCGACAATGGCGTGTTTTTCGCCCCCGACGCCGACGCGCCTTCCATGACCCATTCGATGCGGAATATCCGCAACTTCTCCATCATCGCCCACGTCGACCACGGCAAGTCGACGCTCGCCGACCGCATCATCCAGCTGTGCGGTGGCCTCACCGCGCGCGAGATGGAAGCGCAGGTCCTCGACAACAACCCGATCGAGCGCGAGCGCGGCATCACCATCAAGTCGCAGTCGGTCTCGGTGCCGTACACGGCGCGCAACGGCGAGACCTACTTCCTCAACTTCATCGACACCCCCGGCCACGTCGACTTCTCCTATGAAGTCAGCCGCTCGCTGGCCGCCTGCGAAGGCGCGCTGCTGGTGGTGGACGCCGCCCAGGGCGTGGAAGCGCAGTCGGTGGCGAACTGCTACACCGCCATCGAGCAGGGCCTGGAAGTGGTGCCGGTGCTCAACAAGATCGACCTGCCGACCGCCGATATCGACCGTGCCAAGGGCGAGATCGAGGCGGTGATCGGCATCGACGCTTCCGATGCGGTGGCGGTCAGTGCCAAGACCGGCCTGAACATGGAAGACGTGCTGGAGGCGATCGTGCATCGCATCCCGCCGCCGGCCGACCGCGGCAGCAACAAGCTGCAGGCGCTGATCATCGACTCGTGGTTCGACAACTATCTGGGCGTGGTGTCGCTGGTGCGCGTCATGCAGGGCGAGATCAAGGCCGGCGACAAGATCCAGGTGATGTCCACCGGCCGCTGGCATCTGGTCGACAAGGTCGGCGTGTTCACGCCGAAGCGCAAGGAAATGCCGTCACTGCGCGCGGGCGAGGTGGGCTGGATCAACGCCAGCATCAAGGACGTGCACGGCGCACCGGTCGGCGACACGCTGACCCTGATGGCCGACCCGGCGGCCGAGCCGCTGCCCGGCTTCCAGGAAATGCAGCCGCGCGTGTTCGCCGGCCTGTTCCCGGTCGATGCCGAGGACTACCCGGACCTGCGCGAGGCGCTCGACAAGCTGCGCCTCAACGACGCCGCGCTGCGCTTCGAGCCCGAGAGCTCCGAGGCGATGGGCTTCGGCTTCCGCTGCGGCTTCCTCGGCATGCTGCACATGGAGATCGTGCAGGAGCGCCTGGAGCGCGAATACGACCTCAACCTGATCAGCACCGCACCGACCGTCATCTACGAGATCCTCAGGACCGACGGCGGGATCCTGCCGCTGGACAATCCCGCGCAGCTGCCGGCGGTGAACCTGATCGAGGAGATCCGCGAGCCGATCATCCGCGCCAACATCCTCACCCCGCCGGACTACGTCGGTGCGGTGATCACCCTGTGCGAGGAAAAGCGCGGCAGCCAGATCGGCATCACCTACATGGGCAGCCAGGTGCAGGTCGCCTACGAGCTGCCGATGGCCGAAGTGGTGCTGGATTTCTTCGACAAGCTGAAGTCGGTCAGCCGCGGCTACGCCTCGCTGGACTACACCTTCGTGCGCTTCGACGCCGGTCCGTTCGTGCGCGTCGACATCCTCATCAACGGCGACAAGGTCGATGCGCTGTCGGTGATCGTGCACCGCAGCCACGCCGACCGGCGTGGTCGCGAGCTCACCGAGAAGATGAAGGACCTGATCCCGCGCCAGCAGTTCGACGTCGCCATCCAGGCCGCGATCGGTTCGCAGATCATCGCCCGCACCACGGTCAAGGCACTGCGCAAGAACGTGCTGGCCAAATGCTATGGTGGCGACATCTCGCGCAAGAAGAAGCTCCTGGAAAAGCAGAAGGAAGGCAAGAAGCGCATGAAGCAGGTCGGACGCGTCGAAATTCCCCAGGAAGCTTTCCTCGCCGTGCTCAACACCAGCCGCGATTCGTGATCCCGCTGGTGGACGCCCCATCGACGGCTCCGGCGTCGCGCATCCGCGCGCGTCGCCCTGCGCCCGCCTGCCATCGCGCAGCACGGCTCCAAAGGAGCGCCAATGAAGTGGTTTGAAATCGGACTGGTCAGCCTGACCCTCCTGAGCGGCCTGATCTGGCTGCTCGATCGCCTGGTCTTCGCAAAGCGCCGTGCGCGCCGGGCGGGCCTGCTGGAGGCAAGCGAGCCGGTGCTCGTGGACTACGCGCGCAGCTTCTTCCCGATCCTGGCGGCGGTGCTGATCCTGCGCAGTTTCATCGCCGAACCGTTCCGCATTCCCTCCAGTTCGATGATGCCGACGCTGCTGATCGGCGACTTCATCCTGGTCAACAAGTTCTCGTACGGCCTGCGGCTGCCGATCAACAACCACAAGGTCATCGCCATCGGCGAACCCGAGCGCGGCGACGTGGTGGTGTTCCGCCCGCCGCACCATCCCGACCAGGACTGGATCAAGCGCGTCATCGGCCTGCCCGGCGACACCATCGCCTACCGCGACAACACGGTGTACGTGAACGGCGAGGCCTTCGACTACAGCGATGGCGGCGCCTACGAGGGCCGTGGCCGTGGCCAGGAAATGACCGGTGCCACGCTGCTGCGCGAGGAGATGCCCGGGCGCAGCCATGAAGTGCTCGAGATCACCGGCCTGCCGTTCCGCGACCCGGGCGAAGGCGAGTGGACGGTACGGCCGGGGCACTACTTCGTGATGGGCGACAACCGCGACCGCAGCGACGACAGCCGCTTCTGGGGCGAGCTGCCCGAGAGCCAGCTGCGCGGCAAGGCGTTCCTGATCTGGATGAACTGGGACGGTGCTGCCGGCGGTGTCGGCTTCGACCGCATCGGCCGCAGCATCCGCTGACCACACGATCCGGCTCTGTCCAAGGGGCGGGCCTGCCGCTAGGATCGCAGCCGGACATGCACCTTTCGGGGAGAAGGGCAATGAAGCAGAAGCAGAAGGGGATGACCCTGCTGGGGTTCGTCATCGTGTTGTCGGTGGTGGGGTTTGCCGCCTACATCCTGATGAAGCTGTTCCCGATGTATTCGGAGTACTACAGCGTGCGCCAGGCGCTCAAGGGCCTGGCGCAGGAGCCCGGCATCGCCACGCAGGATCCCGCGCGGATCCAGGACCTGTTCTTCCGCCGGCTGTACATCAGCTACTCGGAAAACGTGAAGAAGGAACACGTCAAGCTGCGCCGGATCGACAATGGCTGGCAGATGGACGTGAACTACGAGATCCGCCGCCCGCTGGTGGGCAACCTCGACGTGGTCGGCAAGTTCAACGCCTCGCAGGCGCTGACACGCTCGGGCGCCGGCGAATAATGCCGGTGCGTGCACGCGATGGCCGGCGGTGACCCCTTCGGCCACCGCTTTGCCGACCAGGGCCTGCTCGCGCAGGCGCTGACCCATCGCAGTGCCGGCGCGCCACACAACGAGCGGCTCGAGTTCCTTGGCGATGCGCTGCTCGGCCTGGTCGCCGCGGAGGCGCTGTACCAGCGTTTCCCACGTGCCGACGAAGGTGCGCTGACGCGCGCGCGCGCCGAACTGGTGCGCGAATCCACGCTGGCGCGCATTGCCCGCCGGCTCGATGTCGGCCCGCGGCTGATGCTGGGCCCGGGTGAGATGAAGTCCGGCGGCCATCGCCGTGATTCGATCCTCTCGGATGCGCTGGAAGCGGTGATCGCGGCGATCTATCTGGATGCCGGCTTCGCTGCCTGCCGCGTCGCGGTGCTGGCCTGGCTGGAACCGGAGCTCGAGGGCTTCGAGATCAACAAGGTCGGCAAGGACGCCAAGACCCGCCTGCAGGAATGGCTGCAGGGGCGGCAGCGGCCGTTGCCGCTTTACGAGCTGCTGGGCGAGAGCGGCGACGAGCACGCGCGCACCTTCGTCGTCGCGTGCCGGATCACCGAGCCGGCGCTGACCAGCGAGGGCGAGGGTGGTTCGCGGCGTGCCGCCGAGCAGGCCGCGGCGGCGGCAATCCTCGAGCAGCTGGAAGGGCCGCGCTGACGGCGCTCCCGTTTTTCTGCCGCGGATCCGCGCGGATCAACGCGGATCAGGCGGGTCAATGGAGCTGGCGGGGCGGCCCCGGAGCGCGCCTGGAGTCCCGATCAAGCCGGCGCAAAACGCGCCGGGGACCTGACCCCGAAATCGATGCCGCTGTCGGTAGCACGTGATCGCGAGGCGCTCGATGGGAGACGACGGTCCCACGCATCCCGATCCGCGTGGATCCGTGGCAGGAAATAGCCTGCGCTCCCACGCGGACCGGAGTCTTCGCCCGCCGCTGCCGCAGCGACGCATACAATGCGCGAATGACAGAAAACACCTCCTACCGCGCCGGCCATGTCGCCGTGATCGGCCGCCCCAACGTGGGCAAATCCACCCTGATCAACGCCCTGGTCGGCGCCAAGGTCAGCATCGTCTCCAACCGGCCGCAGACCACGCGCCATCGCCTGCTCGGCGTGGCCACGCTGCCAGAGGGCCAGCTGGTGCTGGTGGACACCCCCGGCCTGCACCGCGAGCAGGGCAAGGCCAGCGCCACCGCGATGCATCGTTGGATGAACCGCGCCGCGCGCGGTGCCGTCGAGGGCGTCGACGCGGCCTTCCTGGTGATCGAGGCCGGGCGGTGGGAAGACGAGGACACCGCCGCCTACGAACTGCTGCACTCCAGCGGCGTGCCGGTGCTGCTGGTCGTGAACCAGGTCGATCGCATCAAGGACAAGGGTTCGCTGCTGCCCTACCTCGCAAAGGTGTCCGAAGGCCGCGAGTTCGCCAACGTGCATCCGGTGTCCGCGCTCAAGCGCAAGGGCCTGGACGGGCTGGTGGCTGCGGTGCTGCCGCTGCTGCCACAGCAGGCCGCGCTGTACGAAGAGGACGCGATCACCGATCGCAGCGAACGTTTCCTTGCCGCCGAACTGCTGCGCGAACAGCTGATGCGCCAGCTCGGCGCGGAGCTGCCGTATGCCACCACGGTGGAGATCGAGCAGTTCGTCGACGACGCCGGCATGGCGCGCATCTCCGCGGTGATCTGGGTCGAGCGCGAGGGCCAGAAGGCGATCGTGATCGGCAAGGGCGGCACGCGGCTGAAGGAGATCGGCGGCAAGGCGCGGCTGGGCATGGAACGGCTGTTCGACCGCAAGGTGTTCCTCGAGACCTGGGTGCGCGTGCGCGAGGGCTGGTCCGACGACGAGGCCGCGCTGCGTGCATTCGGCTACGAGGATCCGGGCCGCCCGGACCGCTGATCGCCGCCGGCGTCCGCGCCTTCCGGAACCCAGCCCATGCGATACACCGGCGAGCCCGCCTTCGTCCTGCATACGCGGCGCTGGCGCGAGACCAGCCTGCTGGTCGAGGTGCTGAGCCTGTCGCAGGGCCGGCTCGGCCTGCTGGCGCGTGGCGTGCAGTCACCACGCCGCCATGCGCTGCGTGCCGCACTGCAGCCGCTGCAGCACATCCGCTTCGATGCGGTGCAGCGCGGCGAGCTGGCGACACTGACCGGTGCCGAAGCGGTCGACCGCGCGCCGGCGCTCACCGGCGATGCGGTGCTGGCCGGCTTCTACGTCAACGAACTGGTGCTGCGGCTGGCCCCGCGACAGGATCCGCATGCGGGGCTCTTCGACCTCTATGCCGAGGTTCGCGGACGGCTCGCAGCGCCCGGCCTGGCCTGGACGCTGCGGCGTTTCGAGCGCGACCTGCTCGACGCGCTTGGCTTCGGTCTGGGCTGGGATACCGACGGCGACGGCGCGCCGATCGATCCCGCCGCGCGTTACCGGCTCGACGCCGAGCACGGCGCGCGCCGGGTGTTCAGCGAGCGCGACGGCGAGCGCAGCCGGGCGGCGACGGGGCGTGCACTGCTTGCGCTCGCGGCCGACGAAACGCCGGAGGTCGACGACCTGCCGGGCCTGCGCCGTGTATTGCGCGACGTGCTCGTGCACCATCTCGGGCCGCGCGGGCTGAAGTCATGGGAACTGATGGCCGATCTCGGCCGGCTCGCCGGACCGGTCAACGCGCCTGCGCGTCCGCCGCACCCGCCGCACCCCGCAACGGACTGACCGCCCCGGGGGGAGCGCGCGCCCGTGGGCGGGTCAGGCCGTGTGGGCCGATTGCGGCGTGGCGAAGGTCTGGTCGGTGGCTTCGAGGAAGCCCTGCAGCGCGGAGGCGTCGTCGGGCATCGCCTGCAACGCCTGCACCGCGCGGTCGACCCGTGCAGCGCCGACGAAGCCGGCACTCGCACGCAGCTTGTGCAACGCGCCGCGAAGACGGTCGTGGTCATGGATGCGTGCCGCCGCCACCACCTGCTCACGCACCACCGGCAACTCGGCGAGGAACAGGTCGCGCAGGGCGGTCACGTGGGTCGGGTTGCCGCCGAGCGCACGCGTCGCCGCGAGATCGTCCCACACCGGCGCGCTGGCGCTGGCGGGCTGTGGCAAGCCGCGGCCATCGTCGGCTGCACGGCCATCCAGCGCGGCACGGATCGCGTCCTGCCATGCGGCGGCGCTGAGCGGCTTGATCGCCACGTCGACGAAGCCCTCCGCGAGCAGGCGCTGGCGTTCGGCTTCGTCGCAGGCCGCGGTATGGGCGATGGCCGGCGTGTCCAGGCCATGTTCGCGCAGGCGGCGCAGCAGGGCGCCACCATCGCCATCGGGCAGGTTGGCATCGACCATCCACAGTGCGTAGTCGCGTGTCTGCGCCAGCGCGTAGGCCTCGGACAGCCGCGCCGCGGTATCCACCTGCGCCGGCAGCGCGGCGGCAGCGGCCTGCAGGAACAGGCGGCTTGCGGGTTCGTCCTCGACCAGCAGCAGACGGGGCGTGCTCGGGCCGCTACGGTCCATGGGTATCCTTCCTGGATGGGTCGCCTCCTCATCCTACTCCTGGTCGCCGCGGGGTGCTCACTGCCCGGGTTCGCGATGGCGCGTACCGCGGAGGCGACGATCGAGCGGGTGGAGACCGCAGTGGCGGAGCTGCATGGCGTGCGCGTGCGTCTGCACTGGCCCGAAGGTGCGGATGCCGGCGAGCTGCACCTGCGGGCCGAACGCGCGGAATCGCCAACACTGGGCTACAGCTTCCGCGACCTCGACTGGCGTTGCCCGCTGCGTCGGCCCGATATGGGCGCATGGCACTGCGCCGGCACGCTGCGTTCGGGACGTAATGCACCGTTCTCGCTGGCAGTGGTGCTGGACGCCTCGGTGGTCTCGGCACGACTCGCGCGGGGCGGCTCGACGCTGGCGCTGCATCGCGCTGCGGATTCGCCCGACCTCGTGCGGATCGACCTCGCACGGGTGCCGCTGGCCTGGGCCACCGCGCTGATCCAGCAGGCAGCGCCCACGCTGCAGCCGCAGCAGGGCACGCTCGAGGGCCGCGTCGACGTGCACATCGCCGAGTCGGCACCACTGCGCATCGAGGCCGGGCTGCACGGGCGTGGGCTGGCCTTCGACTCCGACGATGGCGCGCTTGCGGGCGAGAACATCGACCTTGCGGTCGACGTGGACTACCGGCAGCCGGGCGAGGCCAACGTGCTTGCGGTGCGCGGGACGCTGCGCGGGGCCAACCTGCTGCTCGGCGCTGCCTACCTCGAACTGCCGACCGCGCCGATCGCGCTGGCGCTCGATGCCATCAGTGAGGGGCCGGGCGCCGGGTGGCGGTTTCCGTACCTGCGCTGGGACGACGGCGCCGCCCTGCGCGCGGAGGGTGCGGTGGCGCTGGGCGCGGACGCATCGCTGCGCGCGCTGGACCTGCGCCTGCACAGCGACGATGCCGCGCTGCTGCCGTCGCGCTACCTGTCGGGCTGGCTCGGCGTCGCCGGTCTCTCCGGGTTGAGGCTGGCGGGCACCTTCGATGCACACGTGCGGGTGGCCGATGGCGCGCTCGCGGGCATCGACGCCGGCCTGCGCGGTGTCGACATCGTCGATGGCCGCGATCGTTTCGCGTTCACCGGGCTGGACGGCGAGCTGCGCATTTCCGAAGGGGCGACGGTCGACAGTGTGCTGTCCTGGCGCGGTGGCAGCCTGCAGGCGGTGGAATTCGGCCCGGCGAGGCTGCCGTTCCGCAGTGCCCGCGGGCGACTGGACCTGCGCGAGGACGTCGCCATCGACGTGCTCGACGGTCAACTGCGGTTTTCCGGGTTGTCGCTGCTGCTGCCGGCGCAGGGCCAGGGCATGCGGATCGAGTCGGGCCTGGCGGTCGAGGCGCTGCATCTTGGCGAACTCGCCGCCGCGTTCGGTTGGCCGGCGTTCGCCGGCACCCTCAGCGGCGAGATTCCGCGCATGCGCTATGCCGATCACCGCCTCGATTTCGACGGCGGACTGGCCATGCATGTATTCGACGGCGAAGTGCGTTTCGGCTCGCTGTCGCTGGAACGGCCGTTCGGGGTGGCGCCGTCGCTGTCGGCCGACATCGAGCTGGAGGATCTGGATCTCACCACGCTGACCGAGGTGTTCGACATCGGCCAGATCGACGGGCGTCTGCATGGCCGCTTCGACGGCCTGCGGCTGGTCGACTGGCAGCTCGCGGCGTTCGATGGCGAGCTGCATACCGAACCACGGCGTGGCGTGCGCCAGCGCATCAGCCAGCGCGCGGTGCAGGACATCTCGAGTGTCGGCGATGCATCGTTCGCCGGCTCGCTGCAGGCGCAGCTCATCGGCCTGTTCGACGACTTCGGTTACCGCCGCATCGGCATCAGCTGCCGCCTGCGCAACGAGGTCTGCGAGATGGGCGGACTGCGTTCAGCGGGCAACACCTTTACTATCGTCGAAGGCTCCGGCCTGCCGCGGCTGGATGTCGTCGGCCACAACCGCAACGTCGACTGGCCCACGCTGGTGGAGCGCGTCGCGGCGGCGGTCGGTGGCGACGTCGCACCGGTGGTGGAGTGAGCGCCCTTTTCCCCGTCAGGAGACCTCCATGATCCGCTGGTTCGCCATCTTCACCACCGCGCTGGTGCTGACCGCCTGCGTCACCATCAACGTGTATTTCCCCGCCGCCGAAGCCCGCGAGGCCGCGCGCGAATTCGTCGACGACGTGATCGGCCGCGAGGCCGCGCCGGAAGGCACGACGCCGCCGGGTGGCATGGCACGCGGCGGCAGCTTCCATCCGCTGATGCTGCTGGGCATTTCCACCGCGCATGCGCAGACCCCGGACATCACCATCCGCACGCCTGCGATCGAGGCGATCCGCGCGCGCATGGCCAGTCGTTTCCAGTCCTCGCTGTCGGCACATTTCGATTCCGGCGCGCTGGGGTTCACCAACACCGGCGAAGTCTCGATACGCGATGCGGGCAGCATCCCGATGGCGCAGCGTGCGCAGGTCAACCAGGCCGTCGCCGAGCAGAACCGCGATTCGCGTGCGGTCTACCGCGAGATCGCGGTGGCCAACGGGCAGCCGGACTGGGAGCCGCGCATCCGCCAGGTGTTCGCCGAGCAGTGGGTGCAGCGGGCGAAAGGCGGCTGGTGGTACCAGGACGCAGGCGGCGGCTGGCGGCAGAAGTAGGGCCCTGCTCGCGTTCGATCGGAAGCACGCGCGCCTGGACGCTTGCGACCCGGTGCCAGTGAATCGGCGCCAGCGCGCTCGCGGGCGCAGCGAAAGCCGACCCCGGCACGTTCGCCGGGGCGACGCCCTGCGGGGTCTGCGACAATGGCGCGCTTCCCCCGCACCATTTCCGCGACGTGGCTCGACTCGACCAGACCCCGTTCCAGCTCGACATCCTCGACCTCGGCCATGACGGCCGCGGCGTTGCCCGCCGCGCTGACGGCAAGCCCGTGTCCGTCACCGGTGCGTTGCCGGGCGAACGCGTGCTGGTGCGCCAGACGGCGCGCTCGCGCAGCCTCGACGAGGCGGTCACGCTGGATGTCGAGCGCGCATCGCCCGATCGCGTGCAGCCGCGCTGCCCGCATTTCGGCGTGTGCAGCGGCTGTGTGCTGCAGCACCTGGAGGAGTCGAAGCAGATCCTCGCCAAGCAGCGCGTGCTGCTGGAGAACTTCGAACGCATCGGCCACGTCGTGCCGGAGCAGGTGCTGCCGCCGCTGACCGACCGCCAGTGGGGTTACCGCCGCAAGGGCCGGTTCTCGGTGCGCCGGGTGGAGAAAAAGGGCAGGACCCTGGTCGGCTTCCGCGAGCTCGACCCGCGTTTCGTCGCCGACCTGTCGATCTGCTACACCGCGATCCCGGCCATCGGCGAGCGTGTCGCGGCGCTGTCGGCACTGGTCGATGCGATGGACGGGCGCCGCGAGATCCCGCAGATCGAATTCATCGCCGGCGACGACACCGTGGCACTGGTGTTCCGCCATCTCGCGCCGCTGTCGCCCGCCGACCGCGAGCGCCTGCAGGCCTTCGCGCAGGACCACGGCTTCGCGATCTTCCTGCAGCCCGGCGGCATCGATTCGGTGCACGCGTTGTGGCCCGGGGATCCGCCGCTGTCGTTCCGCCTGCCGCAGTGGGATGTGGAGCTGAAGTTCCGACCGCTCGACTTCATCCAGGTCAACAAGGGCCTCAACGGGAAGATGATCGCGCTCGCTCTGGAGCTGCTCGACACGCGGCCGGGTGAGCGCGTGCTCGACCTGTTCTGCGGGCTGGGCAACTTCACCCTGCCACTCGCGCGAGGCAACGCGGAGGTGATCGGCGTCGAGGGTGATGCCGGCCTGGTGGCGCGTGCGCGCGGGAACGCCGCGCTCAATGGCCTCGCGAATGCGGAATTCCATGCCGCCGATCTCACCCAGCCCCTCGACGGCAAGCCGTGGGCGGGTCAGGGCTTCGATCGCCTGCTGCTGGATCCGCCGCGCTCCGGTGCCGATGCCGTGCTCAGGCAACTGTCGTTGAAGGGCCTCAAGCGCATCGTCTATGTGAGTTGCCATCCGGGCTCGCTGGCACGCGATGCCGACTATCTCGTCAACGAACGCGGCTGGAAACTGCGTGCGGCAGGGGTGATGGACATGTTCCCGCATACCGCGCACGTGGAATCCATCGCGCTGTTCGAACCCTGAGCACAGCACTGCCGGAGGCACCGCATGGCCGTTGAGATCGAGCGCAAGTTCCTGCTTCGCGATGACAGCTGGCGCAATGCCGTGCACCGCTCGGTGCCGATGGCGCAGGGTTATCTCAACGATGCGGCGGCGCTTGCCCGCGGCGAGCAGCGGGCGTCGGTGCGCGTGCGGTTGCAGGACGACGTGGCGTTCCTCAACATCAAGTCGCGCGAAGTGGGCCTGAGCCGGCAGGAGTTCGAATATCCAGTGCCGACCGAGGATGCGCGTGCGCTGCTGGAACTGTGCGTGGGTGGCCGGATCGAAAAGCGCCGCCACCTGGTGCGCCATGGCGCGCACCTGTGGGAGATCGACGAGTTCGAAGGCGACAACGCCGGACTGGTGGTCGCGGAAATCGAACTCGGTGACGAGCACGAGCTGTTCGAGCGGCCGGACTGGCTCGGCAACGAGGTCACGCAACTGCAGCGCTACTACAACCTGGCGCTGGCCGACCGTCCGTATCGCGACTGGAGCAGGGACGAACGCGTCGGGCATTGAGGCGCGTCGGCCGGGTGTTGCCATCGGCCGGAACGTGTCCGTGCGCGCGATGGCGGTTCTGCGACAATGCCGCGTGGGCACGATGACGTGCCACCTGGAGATTCCCGCATGCTCGTGATCGGCGTCGCCGGCACCGAACTCACCGCCCAGGAGCGCGACTGGCTGCAGCACGATGCCTGCGCCGGCGTGATCCTGTTCACCCGCAACTTCGCCTCGCGTGCGCAGGTGGCCGAGCTGTCGCAGGCGATCCGTGAAGCCGCGCCGCGGCCGCAGCTGGTCTGCGTCGACCAGGAAGGCGGACGCGTGCAGCGCTTCCGCGAGGGCTATGCGGCACTGCCGCCGCTGGAGATCTTCGGTGCGCGTTACCGCAGCGATCGCGAAGGTGCGATGGCCGCCGCCCGCGAGCATGCCTGGCTGATGGCGAGCGAAGTGCGGGCCACCGGCGTGGACCTGAGTTTCGCCCCGGTCGTCGACCTGCACCGCGGCAACCTCGCCATCGGCGACCGCGCGTTCGATGCCGATCCCGAGGTCGTGGCGGCACTCACCCGTGCCTACGTCGAAGGCATGCACGATGCCGGCATGGCCGCCACCCTCAAGCACTTCCCCGGCCACGGTTCGGTGCGCGAGGACACCCATTTCGACAACGCCATCGACGACCGGCCGCTGGACGAGATCCGTGCGCAGGACCTGGTGCCGTTCGTCGCCGGCATCGACGCCGG